>CADECO010000289.1:5719-7597 GCA_902825905.1 uncultured beta proteobacterium | reverse complement strand
AGGAGATCGACGCCAAGGGTCGCATCGTCACACCCGGCTTCGTCGACATCCACACGCACTACGACGGCCATGTCACCTGGGAGCACCGGCTCGTGCCGTCCGCGTCGCACGGCGTGACGACGATCGCGATGGGCAATTGCGGCGTGGGCTTCGCCCCGTGCAAGCCCGACGAGCGTGAGCTGCTGATCCGGCTGATGGAGGGCGTGGAGGACATTCCGTATCCGGTGCTCGCCGAGGGCGTGCCGTGGACGTGGCAGTCGTTTCCCGAGTATCTCGATTTCATCGCCGCGCGCCAGTACGACATGGACGTGTGCGGGTACGTGCCGCACGCGGCATTGCGCGTGTTCGCGATGGGGCGGCGCGGCGCCGACCGCGAGCCGGCCACGCCCGCCGATCGCGCGCTGATTACGCAACTCGCGTCCGAGGCGCTGCACGCCGGCGCGATCGGTGTATCGACCTCGCGCACGCTGTTCCATCGTTCGAGCGACGGCAAGGCGGCGCCGACGTTTCAGGCGGCCAACGACGAACTGCTGGCGCTAGGCGATGCGATCCGCCAGTCCGGCCGCGGTGTGCTGCAGATGATCCAGGACCTCGAAGACACCGAAGCTGCGTTCGCGCAGATGCGCGATCTGGCTGCGTACGCGGGTACTTCGCTCACGTTCACGCTGCTCGAAGGCCAGCCGATGGGGCCGGTGTCGCCGCGCTGGCATGAGGTACTCGACTGGTGTGTGGGCTCGACCCGCGCCGGCGTGCCGATCAAGGCGCAGGTCACCGCGCGTCCGGTGAGCATCCTGCTGGGTCACGAACTCACGCTGAATCCGTTCTACACCACGCCCACCTACAAGGGGCTTGCCATGTTGCCCTTCGCCGAGAAGATCGCAGCGCTGCGCCAGCCGCAGATACGCGCCGCGATCCTCGCCGAGGCCACCGATCCGGATCCGACCAACGTGCTCGGTCGGATGGTGCGCATGTTCGACAAGATGTACGTGCTGGGCGATCCGCCCCAGTACGAGCCGGCGCGCGAAGATTTCGTCGACGCCCGTGCCGCGCGCATCGGCACCACGCCCGAGGCGCTCGCCTACGATCTGATGTTGGAGCGCGATGGCCGAACCATGCTCAACCTGGTGTTCACGAACTACGAGCACGGTTCACTCGATTCGTGTCTCGCGATGCTGCAGCACGCGGGCTCGGTGTTCGGCCTGGGCGACGGCGGCGCGCATTGCGCCACCATCTGCGACGGCAGCATGCCCAGCTTCATGCTCACGCATTGGACCCGCGATCGGCGCGGCTCGCGGCCGTCGCTCGCGACCGCCGTGCGCTGGATGACCAGCGACACCGCACGCACCATCGGACTGTCCGACCGCGGCGTGATCGCGCCGGGCTTCAAGGCCGATCTCAACGTCATCGATATCGACCGCCTCCACCTGCGTGCGCCCACGATCACACGCGATCTGCCTGGTGGTGCGCCACGACTGGTGCAATCGGCCGAGGGCTACGACGCAACCATCGTGAGCGGCGCCGTCGTGTATCGCGCCGGACAGGCGAGCGGTGCGCTGCCGGGCAGGCTCGTGCGCGGTCAGCAGCCCGCGCCGCGCGCGTAGCGAAAGATGATGCCCTCGCCGGTGCGTGCCGCGGCGTTGCTCGTCGGCGCGTTCGCGCTGCTGGCTCGCCATGTCGCAATGGCGCAGGGTGCCGCGCTCGAGCCCGCGAAGATTCCCGCGGAAGTGCGTCCGTTCGTCCAAGCAGGCACCAGCGCGATCGCGCTCGAATCGGCCGATCTCAACGGTGACGGTCGCGCCGACTACGTGCTGGTGCTCGAACGACCGCTGAAAGGCGATGAGGTCGATCCGATCCGCCATCGACCGCTGCTGCTGCTGA
>CADECO010000289.1:0-5619 GCA_902825905.1 uncultured beta proteobacterium | reverse complement strand
CCGCTGAAAGGCGATGAGGTCGATCCGATCCGCCATCGACCGCTGCTGCTGCTGATTCGCCAGTCAGACGGCCGGCTGGCGCTCGCCAAGCGCAACGACAAGGCCGTCATGTGCGCGAGCTGCGGTGGTTTGTTCGGCGACCCGTTCATGGGCATCACGGTGAAGCCGCAAAGCTTCATCATCGATCACTTCGGCGGGAGCGGCTGGCGCTGGGAGCGCCGCGCGCAGTTCAACTACTCGCGCCGCGACAACACCTGGCAGCTGGTGCGGGCCGAGCAGGCGAGTTTCCACGTGGGCGACCCCGACGCGCGCAAGCTCGAGGTGTTCGTGCCGCCGAAGGACTACGGCAAGATCGATATCGCCGACTTCGATCCGGATGATTTTCTCGGCAAGGGGCCGAAATAGGGTACCGCTACAGCAACGTGCGCGCGACCTTGAATGCTTCACCCATGTCGGGCAGCTTCGACTGATCGGGCACGACCTGAATGTGGCGCACGACGTTGTCCTTGTCGAGCACGATGAGCGAGCGCGCCAGCAGGTGCGACGGTTTGACCAGGAGGCCCGAGCTCAAGCCGAACGACGCGCCGCGGTAGTCGGAAAAGAACGTCACGTTCTTGATCTTCGCGGTCTCGGCGAAGCGGCGCTGCGCGAACGGCAGATCCATGCTGATGGTCACCAGCTCCACCTGCCGGTCGAGCCCGTCATTGGTCTCCGACAGTTCGTGCGTTTGCGCTTCGCAGGTTTTGGTGTCCAGCGACGGCACGATATTGAGGATGCGCACCTTGCCCTTGGTGGCAGTGATGTCCACGCCGGCCATATTGCCGCCGGTGACCAGCGCGGCCGGCAGCGGTTCGCCCAACTTGATGGCCTTGCCGGTCAATGGCAGCGGCCTGCCGCGCATCGACACCGATTGACCGTCGCCGGTGCCGCCGATGGATTCCTTGGTGTGCGAATCGGCATCGGCCTGGGGTGCGTTCTGGGCCATGACGGCCAGTGAAGCTGACAACAGCATGGCGCTTGCAGCGAGCAGCAGCGACGATCTCATCGACGCCTCCTTTGTTGTGGGTGATGCGGTGCACAGACCGCTGTCGCAGTATGCGCGCCGCCTAACCGTGCGATCAACCCGCACGTGCGAAGGGAAAGACACTCCGTGAGGCTGGCATCGCGACGGCGGATCGCGGCGAACCCTGCAGCATCCTTGCGTTGCAGGGCGGGTGGGCTAGCTGAGCCAGCGATCGTGAATGCGCTGCCAGGTGCCATCGCTGCGTGCGATGACAAGCTGATCGTTCGCCGCATCGATCAATTCGGCCGGTCCATTTTTCGCGATGGCAAAACCGATCGGCAGTTCGGTGTAGGGCGCTTCAGGAAACCGGAACTTGCCGGGGAACAATCGCTTGGCGATCGCGATGCCCGCGTGCAGGTTGAGTGCGGCCACGTCGGCGCGGCCGTCAGCGAGCATCGCGAACGATTGTTCGTAGCCGTCACCGTCGATCAGTCGCACGGCCGGATGGTTTTTCTCGATCTGCGACCAGAGCGGCCCCTTCCTGGGCGTGACCAGCGTCTTGCCGGCGAACACGGCCAGATCGGTCGATGGCGCGAGATCATGCCGGGTGAACGTCGCGCCGCCCGACACGATGAGAGGCGCGGAGAACGACATTGTCGCCAGCCGCGGCGGCGTGATGCCCTTGAACGCGAGCGCATCGACGCGACCACTGAACAGTGCCTGCTCGGTCTCGGCCAGCGGCATCGTCACGAACTCGTGCTGGAGACCCGCGCGATCGAGCAGCGTCCGCACCAGTTCGACCAGCATGCCGGTCGGGCGCCCGTTGTCGAGCAGGCCGAACGGTTCGAACGGCACGTCGAAACCGATGCGATAGATCCGCGCGGAGCTCATTCGTAATGTGTCTTGAGGACGCGGATCAAGCCGTGCGATTCAATGCGGCGCCTCAACCTTCGCTCGACGTGGGCAGTACCACGTAACCGCCCGACTTTTCATCCGGTGCGAGCGTGAGCAGCTTGCGATCGCGAGCTTCTTCGAGCAGGCGGTTGAACGACTTGAAGCCGAAGTAGCCCTCGTTGAAACCTGGTTTGCGCCGCTTGAGCGCCTGCTTGATCATCGAGCCCCACAGCTTTTCATCGTCGCCGCGTTCGCGCTGCAGTGCCTCGATCGTCTCGAGCACCAGGCCGATGGCCTCGTCGCGCCGCTGCTCGGTGCGATCTTCCTCCTCGGTGGCTGCGACGGGCTTGGCTTCCTTCGCCTCGGCGCCCTTGGACCGGCTGCTGCGTTTGGCGACCGGCCGAGCCTTGGCCTTGGCCTCCTCGCGCACCAGATCGTCGTAGTAGATGAACTCGTCGCAGTTCGCCATCAGCAGATCGGAGGTGGACTTCTTCACCCCCACGCCGATCACGATCTTGTCGTTCTCGCGCAGCTTGGACACCAGCGGCGAGAAATCGGAGTCGCCGCTCACGATCACGAACGTGTCGACGTGCGCCTTCGTGTAGCACAGGTCGAGCGCGTCGACGACCATGCGGATGTCGGCGGAGTTCTTGCCCGACATGCGCACGTGCGGGATCTCGATCAGCTCGAACGAGGCCTGATGCATGCCGGACTTGAATTCCTTGTACCGCTCCCAGTCGCAGTAGGCCTTCTTCACCACGATGCTGCCCTTGAGCAGCAGCCGCTCCAGGACCTTGCCGATGTCGAAGCGCTCGTACTTCGCTTCGCGCACGCCGAGCGCGACGTTCTCGAAGTCGCAGAACACGGCCATGTTGCGGGTTTCGGTGCGGGAGGTCATCTACTTCAGCTCGATCTCGATGAACGCGAACTCATAGTCGTTGGCGTTGATGACGTTGTGCTCGACGCCTTCGTTGCGCGAATACGAAACGCCGGTCTTGAGGTCGGCGTAGATATCGCCCTGCTTGGTCTCAAGCAGCAGCTTGCCGGTGGTGACGGGCACGACCACGTAGTCCATGCCGTGGCGATGCCAGCCGGTTTCGGCGCCTGGGGCGAAGCGCCACTCGGTGACCTTCACGCGATCGTTCTCGAGTTGCAGCGTGGGCACTGCCTGCGGGCGGGGTTGCGGCACGTTCGGATCCTCTTTGGGAGCGTGGCGGCATTGTAGCCCTCGAAGGCGCCGCGACCCGCAGGCATACGCGCCCATCTGCGCGAGCCGCGACTGCACCGTGTGCGCAGTTCCGCGAGGCATCGGTGTGGCATAGAGGAAGCATAGGCGAGGGATCGGCAGGTCGGGATCAATCGGGTACGCTCCGCGTTCCGCCCGCTCCGCAAATATCGACTGCCATGAAGCTCGAAGGCGTTCGCGTTCTCGACCTGTCGCTGTTCCTGCCCGGCCCGCATCTGACGATGATGATGGCCGACCACGGCGCCGACGTGATCAAGGTCGAGCCCTATCCGCATGGAGAACCGGCACGTCAAGCGCCATACAAGAAAGCCGGTCACTCGGTCTGGTTCCGCAACACCAACCGCGGCAAGAAGAGCCTGCGCCTCAATCTCAAGGACGCGCGCGGCAAAGAGATTCTGCTCAAGCTCGCCGAGCAGGCCGACGTGTTCGTCGAATCATTCCGGCCGGGTGTGCTCGACCGCCTCGGCGTGGGCTATCAGGCGGTGTCGGCGCGCGCGCCGCAGATCATCTACTGCTCGATCTCGGCGTTCGGACAGAGCGGCCGCTACGTGAAGAAGCCAGCGCACGATCATGCGATCCAGGCGATGGCCGGCGTGTCGAGCGTGTCGCTTGGCCGTGACGGCCACCCGGCGATGCCCGGCGTGGCCGCGGGTGACATGGCCGGATCGTTGATGGCGCTCGCCGGCATCCTTATGGCGATCATCAAACAGCGCAGCACCGGCAAGGGCGACTACATCGATCTCTCCATGCTCGATTCACTGATGGCGTGGACGCCGCACGTGCTCGGTCCGGTGTTCGGCGAGCATCGCGATCCGGTGCCGCAACAGGAGCGCTCATGGGGCGGGGCGGCGTTCAACAACGCGTACGCGACCAGCGACGGCCGCTACATCATGCTCGGTGGCGTCGAGCCGCACTTTGCCGAGAACCTGCTGGGCAAGGCGGGGCGCGCTGATCTGTCCAAGCTGTGCCACCACCCGGCGGGCCCGATCCAGGATCCGGTCAAGGCGTTTCTCACCGAGTTCTTCAAGACCAAGACGCTCGCCGAATGGCACGAGTGGCTGGCCGACATCGATGTGGCCTGGGCACCGGTGCGCAGCTTTACCGAAGCGTGGTTCGATCCGGCCACCGCCGAGCGCGGCATGCTGTTGCGCGACGGCGAAGGCGTGGAGCACATCGGCGTGCCGATCAAGTTCGCCAACGAGCCTGCGCGACCCGATTTGCGTTCCCCCGAACTGGGCGAGCATGCGGCCGAAATCCTGCAGGGCATCGGCTACTCGCCGAGCGACGTTGAAACGCTCAGGCGCGAGAACGTGCTGTGACGCGATGACCATCGAACTCGACGCCAGCGATCTCGACCTTGCCCGGTTCATCAAGCCGGGCGACGTGGTCGTGTGCGGGCAAGACAGCGGTGAGCCGCTCACGCTTACGCAGGCGCTGATCGCGCAGCAGCCCCGCATCGGTACGCTCAGCGCTTTCGTCGGCTTCTCCATCACCGACACCTTCGACCCACAGGCGGCGCCCGGTATCGCCTACACCGGTTTCGGTGCAATGGGCACGCTCGCGAAATTGAGTCGCGCCGGTCGCATCGACGTGCGGCCGTGCCACTACTCGCAACTCCCCGAGTTGTTCACCAGTGAGCGTTGGCGCGCTGATGTCGTGCTCACCACGGCAAGTCCGGGCGCGCAGGGTGGGCCGATGAGCTGGGGCACCAGCCATGTCTACTGCCATGCCGCGGCGCAGCGCGCGCGTGTCGTGATCGTCGAGGTGAATGACCGGATGCCGTGGCTGCACGGGGCCGAGGTGCCGGCCGATCAGCGCGTCGACGTGATCGTGCGTACGTCGCGGCAGATACCGCAGGTGGCGGGGCCGCGCATCGGCGAGATCGAGCGGCAGATCGCGGCGCACGTGGCTGGGCTCATTCCCGATGGCGCGACCATCCAGCTCGGCGTGGGCGCGGTGCCCGATGCGATCGCCGTCGCGCTCGCGCACCACAAGCATCTTGGCGTGCATACCGGCATGCTCACCGAGTCGATCGTGCCGCTGATCGAATCGGGCGTGGTCGACAACAGCACCAAGCCGATCGACCGCGGCGTCACGGTGAGCGGATTCTTCGTCGGCACTGACGCTTTCTACGCCAGGCTGCATCGCAACCGCACGATCCTCAGCCGGCCGCCGACCTACACGCACGCGCTCGACGTCGTCGCGAAGATTCCGAAATTCATCAGCGTCAATACCGCGATCGAGGTTGATCTGGCCGGGCGCGTCAATGCCGAAGTGGCCGATGGCGTCTACGTGGGCGGCACCGGCGGGGCGGCCGACTACACGCGCGGCGCGCAGCTCTCGCCCGGCGGGCGGGCGATCGTCGCGTTGTTGTCCACCGCGCGCAAAGGCACGGTCAGCCGTATCGTGCCGCGTTGTGAAGCCGCGGTGACGGTCACGCCCGGCAGCGAGCCGCCGGTCGAGTCCTTGACCTCGC
>CADECO010000288.1:6404-7609 GCA_902825905.1 uncultured beta proteobacterium | reverse complement strand
ATCGGCATCACCAAGGGCCGCTGGAACACCCTGGTGACCGAACTGCAGCAGTTCAAGATGGACTTCGACGCCAATCAGCCGCTGTGGCGGGTGATGCCCGAGTTCGTGCAGGCGCACCCCGCGTACGAGCGCATCGGCCTGAAGGAACTGTCGCTGCAGATCCACGAGGAATACAAGAAGCACGACATCGGCCGTGTCACGACCGAGACCTACCTCTCGCGCATGGAACCGGTGATGAAACCCTCCGATGCGTTCGAGTGCCTGGCGCATCGCAAGGTCGATCGCGTGCCGATCGACGAACTCGAGGGGCGCGTGACCACCATGCTCGTTACCCCCTACCCGCCGGGCATACCGCTGCTGATTCCGGGCGAGCGCTTCAACCGCTCGATCGTCGAGTACCTCAAGTTCGCCCGTTCGTTCAACGAGCGGTTCCCCGGGTTCGACACCGACGTCCACGGCCTGGTGATCGAGAAGAACAAGGGCGGCGACCGATACTTCGTCGACTGCGTGCGGGTCAACGGCAAGTAGCCCGGCGTTCGGCTAAGCTTTATACAAATCACCACCTGAGGACGAGACGCGACCATGAATCAGCCCACCGCCAAATCCGCCGTCAAACCCGACGCCACCAGCCTGCGCTCCGCGGTCGAATGGCTGCGCGCCGAAGGCCTGCTGATGGAAACCGACAAGCCGGTGAGCGGCGACCTCGAACTGACCGGCCTGCAGAAGCACTTCGACGGCAGCTGTCCGATGCTGTTCAACAACGTCAAGGGCTATCCGCACGCGCGTGCGATCACCAACCTGTTCGCCGACATGCGCATCGTCGATCGCATGTTCGGCTTCGACAACCCCACCGAGCGCACCCGCGCACTGGCCAAGGCGCTCAACAAGCCGGTTCCGCCGGTGGTGATCGATTCGAAGCAGGCGCCGGTGCACGAGCACGTCATCACCGACAAGCTCGACGTCAACAAGTGGATCATGACGATCCGCCACACCGCGCTCGAGTCCGAACTCACCATCGGCTCGGGCATTCGTCTGTTGTCGGGCAAGACCTTCGATCACGGCACCGACATGGGCTACAACCGGATGAACTTCCGCTGGGGCAACGTCGGCACGTTCCAGATCTCGCCCGGCTCGCACATGTGGCAGGTGTTCACCGAGCACTACAAGGAAGAGCGCATTCCGATCACGATGAACTTCGGCGTGCC
>CADECO010000288.1:0-6304 GCA_902825905.1 uncultured beta proteobacterium | reverse complement strand
GAGTGGGCCGGCTACATGGGCAAGGCGTACAAGGCGCCGACGTTCCATGTCACCGCGATCACGATGCGCAAGCCCGAAGGCAAGCCGATCATCTTCCCGCTCGGCGTGCACATGTTCGACGATTCCAACATCGACACGACGATTCGCGAAGCGGCGATCTTCGAACTGTGCAACCGGCTGCAGCCCGGCATCATCCAGGACGTGCACATTCCCTATTCGATGACCGACTGGGGCGGCTGCATCATTCAGGTCAAGAAGCGCAACAAGATCGAGGAAGGCTGGCAGCGCAATTTCCTGGGTGCGATCCTGTCGTGCTCGCAGGGCATGCGCCTCGCCATCGCGGTGAGCGAAGACACCGACATCTACTCGATGGACGACATCATGTGGTGTCTCACCACGCGCGTGAATCCGAAGACCGACATCCTCAATCCGATTCCTGGCGGGCGCGGCCAGACCTTCATGCCGGCCGAGCGCATGACCGCCGGCGACAAGGCCTGGACCGCATCGAACACCCTGTTCGAAGGCGGCATGGGCATCGACGCGACGGTGCCGTTCGGCTACGAGCAGGACTTCCACCGGCCGGTCTATCCGATCGATAAGGTCAAGCCCGAAGACTTCTTCAACGATCAGCAGATCGCCAAGATGAAGGCGCGCATGGAAGGCTGGGTGCTGTCGCTGGCGCGGACCGGGCGGTAATTGAACAACTCCCTGCGCGTCGAGATCGAATGCTTTCTCGACGCCCACCACGTCATGAGCCTGGCGACGCTGGTGGACGGGGAGCCGCACGCCACGTCGCTGTTCTACGCGCGCGACAGGCTCGAACTGATCTGGACTTCTGACGCGAACACGCGTCATTCGCTCGCGGTGGCAGCGCCCACCCGCGTCACCGCGACGGTCGCTCCCGACTATCGCGACTTCAAGACGATTCGCGGCCTGAACATCGAAGGCGTGGCGTCGCGTCTGGCCGACGATGCCGCGATCGTCCGGGCCCGCCGCTGCATGGAAGCGCGTTACGCCTTCCTGCGCGAGCTGGCGAGCGGACCACCGCCGTTGCGCGCGGCGTACGCCAAGGCCGCGTTCTACGTGTTGCGGCCTTCGCGCATCACCTTCATCGACAACACCAAGGGCTTCGGGCACAAGGCTATACTCGATTCTCCGTAGACGAGGCTCAGCGAACCCGGCAGGTCATTCCTCGTCGTCGGTCCTCATGCCGCGCAAGCCGCTCGTCGCCATCAGTGCCTGCGTCCGCGAGATCTCGGACGCGCCCTTCCATGCCGTCAATGAGAAGTACCTGCGCGCGATCGTCGAGCTCGCCGACGCGGTGCCGGTGGTGTTGCCGGCGTTGGGTGACTCGGTCGAGGTGCGCGAGCTGATCGACACGTTCGACGGCTTTCTCTTCACCGGCAGTCCATCGGACGTCGAGCCGCACCGCTACGGCGGTCCGCCCAGCCGCGAGGGCAGCAAGCACGACCCACGGCGCGATTCGACCACCTTGCCACTCATGCAGGCGCTGCTCGACGAAGAGCGTCCGCTGCTCGCCATCTGCCGCGGGTTTCAGGAGTTGAACGTCGCTTGCGGCGGCACGCTGCATCAGCACGTGCACGAGTTGCCGGGCAAGCTCGACCACCGCGCGCCGCCGCGCGAGTTGCCGGTCGAGAAGCGCTTCGCGCCCGAGCATCACACGGTGCGGTTCTACAGCGATTCCACGCTGGGCCGGTTGGCCGGGCAGACCGAGTACATGGTCAATTCACTGCATCGCCAGGGGATCGACCGGTTGGGCGAGGGCCTGGTCGTGGAGGCGGTGGCGCCCGACGGGCTGATCGAGGCGGTGCGCTACGCCGATGCGCGAAGCACCATCATCGGCGTGCAGTGGCACCCGGAGGCGTGCATCTATCGCGACAGCTTCTCGCGCGCGATCTTCGAACAATTCGGCGCGGCAATGCGCGAGCGCGGTTGACGTTGCGAGCGCACCTGGGATTGCGAGCGCGGTTGAAGTTGCGAGCGCACCTGAAAACGAGGTCATCATGTTGATCGAACATCGTGCCTACACCCTCAAACCGAGCAACCTCGAGCGCTTCTACGCGTTGCAGCTGGAGCGTGGCTTCGAGCTGGTACGGCCGATCATGGAGCGGTTGATCGGCTACTTCACGGTCTTGAGCGGACCGCTCGATCAGGTGGTGCATCTGTATCGCTTCGACAGCTACGACGACTGGACCAGGCGCCTGCACGGTCTTTACGGCGTCACTGCACTGGAGCCCTACTTCAAGGGCGTGCGCCCGCTGATGCTCGCGCAGGAGAATCGATTCCTCGCGCCGGCACCGATCGCGGCACTCACGCCGCTGCTCGGCAACGGCAACGACTGGCTGCCACGATCGAAGGTGTGGATGGACGCTGCTTCAGAGCCCGAGATGGTGGTGGAGGAGTCGACGCTGGTCATGGTTCCCGGTTCGCTGCCGGTGTACTGGGCCGCGTATCGCGAGCATCTGGCTGCAGCCGAGTCGGTCGCGGCGCGGTACTTGGTAGGCTGCTTCAACACGCTCGTCGGACGTCAGCATCAGGTGGTGCACTACCGCGCCTATCCGAGTTTGGCGGCGTGCCGGGCGCATCGCCAGATGTTGTCCGAGGACGCCTCGTGGCAGGCGTTCATGCGCACCGTAAGCGCGATGACCGCGAGCAACGACGTCAAGCTGCTCGCGCCGGCGCCGATCGCGGCGATGGTGCCGTTGTTCCGGCAGCCCTGATCCGAGTCGCGCCGGCGTCAGCGGCTGATCAACTGATCGATCGCGCCCAGGTGTGGCAGCAACCGATCGGCGCCGCAGCGCGTGAGCATGGCGCTGTCGGCCGCCCCGGTCAGCACGCCTAACGAATACGTTCCCGCACCTCGCGAAGCATCGACGTCGAGCGGCGTGTCGCCGACGTACAGCGCCTCGCCCGCGGCAACGCCGAGCATGTCCAGGCATTTCACCAGCCCTTCCGGATCAGGTTTGCGCCTGGCCACATCCGAACCGGTGACGATCGCATCGAAGTAGCCGGCAAGCCCGAAGCCGCGCAGCACGTCGATCACTTCACCCTGCGCCGAGGTCACGATGCCGAGCTTGAGTCCGCGCGCATGCAACCCTGCGAGCGCAGCGTGGACGTGGTCGAACGGACGCGCCTGCTCGCTCAGTACCCGCGGCCACTCGCGCCGCGCGGTGGCCGACATGGTTTTCATGCGCGCGTCGCGATCGGGCGTGCCATCCGGCACCACCGCGCGCCAGAAGCTTTGCGCGGTCGACAGGGAATGGCGGATCTGTTCCATGCTCACTGCGTAGCCGAACGGCTCGGCCGCCAGGCGTGCGATCTCGAAATAGGCGGGGACCGAGTCGAGCAGCGTGCCATCGACATCGAACATCACGGCGCGCACGGCAAACGGGCGGAATGCGCGTGCGGCGACGCGATGACCGTCGTCCAGGCGCAGATGCTCGCGCACATGGATCGCCGCAATCAGTTCGACGGTGTCGTCGGGATATCCCTGGACATCGGGGACGACTGCCGCTGCGGGAACGCCGTCGATCGAGAAAGCGTGGCAGCGTGCCGTGCAGAAATTCGAGCTTGCCGGGGGCAGCAGTGCGTGACCGGTCGCGCTGCGGATCGCCGACCAGTTGGTCAGGCTCGCTGCGTCGGCGAGACGCAGATTCAGAGTGCCGGGAAACGGATCGATGCCAAGGTGTTCGACGGTCTGACGCACGACCCAGTCGAGCCGGGTGAAGCCGGCGGCCTCGCCACGTCCACGTACCACACTGCCTGCAATCTCCATCCGCGCTTCGTCCTCGCTTGCAATCGCGGCGCAGCATAACAAAGGCGCGAGTCGTGATGCGGTATTCTCGCCGGCTCCGAGGATGGTGAGGTGTTCCGATGATCGATGCGTTCGGTTCGAAGCGTAGGCGTGTCGTCGCCTGTGGCGCGCTGGCTCTATTGGGTTGCGCCGGCGCATCGGCGCAGGAGTATCCGAACCGGCCGATCACGATGATCATTCCGTACGCGGCGGGCGGCCCGGGCGATCAGATCGGTCGCGTGATCTACAACGAGATGGCGCAGCGTCTCGGTCAGCAAGTGGTGCTGGAGATGAAGCCCGGTGCAGGCGGCAATATCGGCGCCGAACTGGTCGCCAAGACCGCCAAGCCCGACGGCTACACCATTCTCAAGACGGCCACGAGCCTCGCCAGCAATCCGGTCCTGCAGAAGAAGTTCCCGTTCGATGTCCTGAACGATCTGGTGCCGGTCGGCGGCGTGAACGTCATTCCGATGAGCGTGGTGGTCAACAACAACGTGCCGGCGAAAGACTTGAAGGAATTCGTCGCCTGGGCGAAAAAGAAAGACAAGGGCGCCGGCGTGACGTTCGGCTCGGCCGGACCGGGCACTACCACGCATCTGGCCGGCGTGCTGTTCGGCGAGGTGGCGGGCATCGAAGTGACGCACGTGCCATTCAAGGGTGTGGCGCCGGCACAGGTGGCGCTGCTGGGCGGGCAGCTCGAAGCGATGTTCGATTTCGTGAGCTCGGTGACCCCGCACGTGAAGGCGGGCAAGATGCGCGGCCTCGCGGTCTCCGCAAACGTGCGCTTGCCAAGTCTGCCCGACGTGCCCACCGCTGCCGAGCAAGGCCTGGCGCGCTACGACCTGATGGGCTGGTTCGGCGTCTTCGCGCCGCGCGGGACACCGCCTGCAGTGGTCGCCAAGCTCAACGATGCCATCAATTTCGCACTCAACCATCCGGACGTGAAGAAGCGCTTCGCCGATCGCGGCGAGATTACGCTGCCGGGCACGCCGGAGCAGTTCGGCGCGTACTTCCGTGGCCAGATCGATCTGTGGCGCAAGCTGATGGCCTCGGGACGGTTGGAACAGATCGACTAGCCGCGCATCCACCGGGCAATGAAAAGACTCGTCATCGGCATCACCGGCGCCTCGGGCGTCATCTACGGCATCCGCGCGCTCGAGCTGCTGCGCGCGGCGGGTGGGGTTGAAACACATCTGGTGCTATCGCCCTCGGCGGCGCGCACCATCGCCGAGGAAACCGACTACACCACCGCGCAGGTCAAGGCCCTGGCCGATCAGTTGCACAGCTATCGCGACATCGGCGCATCGGTGTCGAGCGGCTCGTTCAAGACCGAAGGCATGTTGATCGCGCCGTGTTCGGTGAAGACGCTCTCGGGTATCGCCAATTGCTTCGACGACGATCTGGTCGTGCGGGCGGCCGATGTGCAGCTCAAGGAGCGCCGCCGCGTCGTGCTGCTGTTTCGCGAGACGCCATTGCATGCCGGCCATATCGCGCTGATGGAGCAGGCCACGCGCAACGGCGCGATCGTCATGCCGCCGGTGCCGGCGTTCTATCATCGCCCGCGCTCGCTCGACGACGTGGTGAATCAGACGGTGGGGCGTGCGCTCGATCTGTTCGGCATCGATCCGGGCATCGTCAAGCGCTGGCAAGGTACCGATGCGGCCAAGCTGCGCGAGCGCCGGACTGAGGATTGACGTCGATGGCCGCAACTGCTCAACAAGCCGATCTCATCCTGCGCAATATCGACTGGCTCATCACGGTCGATGCGCGCCGACGCGTCGTGCGCGACGCCGCCATCGCGATCAAGGCTGGCACGATCGTCGCCATCGACAAGACCGCGGCGATCGATGCCGCGTGGCGCGCCGATCGCGTGATCGACGGCAAGGACTCGGTCGTCACCCCCGGCTTCACCGACAACCACCTTCACGCCTCGTTTCAGATGTCGCGCGGACTGGCCGACGAAGCCAACGCGCAGTCGTTCCTGTTCGATCACATGTATCCGTACGAAGCGGCGAACACCGAGGAAGACGTGTTCGTCAGCGCCTCGCTCGCCGCGATCGAACTGCTGCGCCATGGCGTCACGTGCTTTATCGATCCGGGCAACTACCACGCCGATGCGACGATCCGCGCGGTCATGGCCACCGGCATGCGCATGGTCACCGCGACCAGCTGCTTCGACAAGACCAAGTCGGTGATGGGCTTGCTGCCCGCGAGCATGATCGAGTCGACCGAGCATTGCCTCGCCAAGACCGAGGCATTGTTCGACAAGTACGCGGGCAAGCACGCGGGCAAGCTCAAGGTGAGTGCGTCGTTTCGCGGCATGAACAACGCCTCCGACGAGCTGATCACCGGTCTCAAGGCAATCGCCGATCGCCACGGCGCGCTGCTGCAGACGCATGCGTGCTTCTCGTATTCGACGCACGACTCCAGCGTGGCGGGGTCGGGCAAGCCCGAGATCGAGCGCCTGGAATCGCTCGGCGTGCTCGATGA
>CADECO010000287.1:0-7625 GCA_902825905.1 uncultured beta proteobacterium | reverse complement strand
GGCGGGGCGCACCGGACCGCTGATCGAGGCGGTGGACGTCAGCGCAAAACGATCCACGAAATTGATGAGCCCGTTGCAGTTGGGTCCCATGACCCGCAGCGCCGACCGCTGCGTGATCTCGGTGATGCGCCATTGCAGCGCGCGGCCCTGCTTCGTCCCTGTTTCCGCGAACCCGGCGGAAAACACGGTGGCGAACGGCACGCCGCTCGTCACGCACGCTTCGAGCGCTTCGGGCACGCGCGTGGCCGGCAGCACGATGCCGACGTGATCGGGCGTCTGCGGCAGATCGCCGAGCGACGCATAGCAGCGCAGACCGAAGATCTCGCCGCGGTTCGGATTGACCGGATAGATCGGGCCGCGATAGCCGAAATCGACCAGCTGGCGCATCGCCCGCCCGCCGAACTTACCCGGGTCTTCGGTCGCGCCAACGAGCGCCACGCTGCGCGGCGCGAAGAACCGATCGAGGGCGTGCATGGCAGGAGCGTACTGCGTCGATGCGAACTACTGCGTCACGATCCTGGCCGCCTTGACCACCTTCTCCCAGCGCGCCAGTTCATCGCGGATGTGCGCGGCGTGCTCGGCGGGTGCGGTACCGCGCGGATCGAGCCCGTTCTGCTTGAGCCGCTCCTGCACGTCGGGCGCCTTGAGCGCGGCGGCGATCTCGCGATGCCATCGATTGATGATTTCCTTGGGCGTACCGGCCGGGGCCATCACGCCGTACCAGGAGTTGACCTCGAAACCGGGCAGCGTCTCGGCCACCGTCGGCAGATCGGGCAGCAGCGTCGAGCGCGTCAAGGTGCTCACTGCGATCGCGCGCAGCTTGCCCGCCTGCACCTGCGGCAGCACGCCCGCCACGTTGATGAAGCCGAAGGCGAGTTGTCCGCCGAGCAGGTCGGTCACCACCGGCGCCGAGCCTTTGTACGGCACGTGGATCAGCTCCACGCCGGTCATCATGGTGATCATCTCGCCGGCCAGATGCGTGGTGCTGCCCTGCCCGACCGATCCGTAGCTCGCCTTGGACGGATTGGCCTTGGCGTAGTCGATCAGCTCCTTCATCGTGCGGATCGGCAGGTCGGGTCGCACCACCAGCAGCGTCGGGCCGGAAACCACCTGCGTGATCGGCTCGAAATCCTTGATCGAGTCGTAGGGCAGCTTCTGGCCCATGGCCGGACTGATGGCGATCGGCCCGACGTGCGAGAACAGCAGCGTATAGCCATCGGGTGCCGACTTGGCCACGAATGCCGCGCCGATCGTGCCGTTGGCGCCGGGCCGGCTTTCGATCACGATCGGCTGGCCGATGCTCGCTGCCACCTTGTCGCTGATCAGGCGCGCGAGCAACTCGGCCGGGCCCGCGGGCGTCCACGGATTGATCATGCGGATCGGCTTGGCTGGATAGTCCTGCGCCTGCGCGCCGACCGATCCCGCGAGCCCCCACAGCGTCGCGACGCCGACCATCGCGCAAGCCAACCGCTCGACCAGCGTGGCAGCGCTGTTCATCGATCTCATCCGGTCCTCCCGATCAGGTTCACTTCAATAGCTCGCGCGCGATCAACATCCGCTGGATTTCCGAGGCACCTTCACCGATGCGGTAATGGCGCACGTCGCGGTAGAAACGCTCCACCGGATAGCCACGCACCAGCCCCATGCCGCCGTGGATCTGCACCGCGCGATCGGCCACGCGCCCGACCATCTCCGAGCAGTAGAGCTTGCACATGCCGGCGGCGACCGCAGGTTCTTCGCCGGCGTTCGCCTGGCGCAGCACTTCGTACACGAGCGCCCGCGCGGTGGCAATGTCGGTGGCCGAATCGGCGAGCATCCATTGGATTGCCTGCCGCTCGGCAAGCGGCTTGCCGAACGTCTGGCGCTGCTTGGCGTAAGCCACCGACATCTCGAGCAGCCGGTCGGCCGCGCCGATGCACGAACACGCCACGCCCAGCCGGCCGCTGGTGAGCGAGCCCATGGCAATCGCAAACCCGCCGCCGACAGCGCCTAGCACCGCGCTATCGGGGACAAAGCACTCCTCGAAGCTGATGTCGGCGAGCTTGATCGCTTCCGAACCGATGGTCGTATCGACGCGCGTGACCGTGAAACCGGGCGTGCCGCGATCGACCAGGAACGCCGTGATGCCGCCACGTGCGCGCTTGGCCGGATCGGTGAGCGCAATGACCAGCAGCACGTCAGCCAGGTGCGCACCGCTGATGTACTGCTTGCGGCCACGCAAGCGCCAGCCGCCGTCGACGCGCGTGGCGCGCGTGCTGATTGCGGCGGCGTCGGAGCCGGCGTCGGGCTCGGTCAGCGCGAACGATGCACGCAATCGCCCGGTGGCCAGTCCTGCCACGTACTTGCGCTTGTGCGCATCGCTACCGGCACGCGCGATGGCGATCGGACACAGGCCGCTGGTGGCATCGAGCAGCAACGTGAATACGCGATGCGAGCGGCTGAACTCCTCCAGCGCCAGACAGTAGGTGGCCAGATCGTGATCGCCGCCGCCGAACGCGGCAGGCAGGCGCATGCCGAGATAGCCATGCTCGCGCAGCGCGACGAGCGCCGATTCGGGAATCTCGCTCGAACGATCGATCTCCGTGGCGATCGGTTCGAGCACGTCGGTTGCAAACCGGCGCATCACGGCGCGCACTTCACGCAGTTCGGGGAGGATGTCGAGTTGGTGCATGGTGAGCGGTTGCGGCAAGAGCCTGGCGGCTCTCAACCGGCACGTCCGTAGGTGCTGACGTGCCGCGTCGCTTCGGCCAGGAACGTCGTGTCGAGATAGCAGCTTGCCGACTGAATGGCGCGTCGCGGCACGCCGAAACGTTCGCGCAACGCGATCACCTGTTCCAGCCCCTCCATGTCGATTGCCCCGTCGCGCGGGAAACCCGATGCCGGGTCGAACAGGATGCCGTACGCACCCGCTGCCGCGGACCGGTCGGCACCGGGCATGTTGCGGATGAACGTTTCGAATGCGGCTTCGCGATTGGCGGGCTGATACAGCCAGTTCACCGCGCGCAGATACGCGCGGACAAAGCCGACGATCGCGCGGCGATTGTCTTGCGCCCACTGCATGCGCGCCGCACCGACGTGGTTGAGATAGCGCGGGGCGATGGTCGCGACCGAATCGAGCACGTTGAAACCGCGCGCGCGCAACTCGCCCTCGAACGGTGAGTTGAACAACGCGCCGGCGTGTCGCCGGTCGAGCAGCGCGGCATAGCGCTCCTTGACCCCGCCGACGCTGACGATCGTGTAGTCCTCGACGCCCAGACCGTTGTGCTCCAGCAGTCCGCGCAGCGCCAATGCCAGGCCGGTGTTCTTGGCATCCACCGAGAGCGTCTTGCCGCGCAGATCGGCATACGACTGGATGTCGGGCAGCGTGACCAGCGAGGGCAACGTCCGTGCATCCGCACCCATGAATGCGAACAGGTCGTGGCCTTGCGCCGGCACTTCGCCCTGACCTTCCCGATACGCGATGACGTTATCGACCAGCGTCAGCGCGATGTCGAAGCGGCCTTCGATCAGCCCGGCGAGCTGAAACACCGAGCCGGGTGTGGCAGTGAGTTCGACGCTCAGGCCCTGGCCGGTAAACCAGCCCTGCTCACGCGCCACCCACACCGGCCAGTTGAAACCGGCGGGAAAGACGATCAACCGCAGCGTTTGCATGCCGCCTCCGAATTTCTGCGGCTGCTCACTCGATTTTGGCACCGGAAGCCCGCACCAGCGGCGCAAGCTTGGCGATCTCACCGGCGATCAGCGCACGAAACGCCTCGGGCGAATTGGTGATCGCATCGGCACCGATCTTCTCGTAGACCCGCTTCACTTCGTCGGTCGCCACCACCCGCACGAACTCCTCATGCAACCGCGCGACGATCGCCGCCGGCGTATTGGGCGGAGCGAGAATGCCCGAATAGACCAGCAACTCGGCGTTGGGCACGCCCGCCTCGGCCATGGTCGGCACGTCGGGCGCGGCGCCAACTCGCTTGCCCGATGTGACGGCGAGCGCGCGCAGCTTGCCGCCTTTCACGTTCGAAACCGCCGGCGGCATGCTGGAGAACACGAACGCCACCTCGTTGGCGAGGATCGCCTGCGTCGAGGGCGCACTGCCCTTGTAGGGCACGTGCACGACATCGAGCTTGCCGAACGATTTGAGTAATTCACCGGCCAGGTGCGGCGGCGTGCCGCTGCCCGACGAACCGTAGGTGTATTTGCCAGCGCTCGCCCGCAGCGTTGCGATCAACTCCTGCACCGAGTTCGCCGGCGAACTCGGATGCACCACCAGCATGAGCGGCGTCGAGGCCACCAGCGTGATCGGCGCGAAGTCCTTGACCGGGTCGTAGGGCAGCTTCGGATAGAGCGTGGCGTTGATCGCGTGGCTGGTGATGTCCTGCAGCCAGATGGTGTAGCCGTCGGGCGTCGATTTGGTGATGAAGTCGCCCGCGATGGTGGTGCCGGCGCCGGGCTTGTTCTCGACGAACACCGACTGGCCGATGCTCGTCGACATCTTCGCGGCGATGGCGCGCGCCAGCACGTCGGAAATGCCGCCGGCCGGAAACGCAACGACCAGCCTGATGGGTTTGGTCGGATACGCGCCTTGAGCGAATGCGCCGCGGACGGGTGCAGCACATGCAACGCCCCCGGCGAGAGCAAGGGACAACAGCCGGATCAACAGGCGCGGCAGGCGAAACGATGGTGTCGGGAGCATGGGGTTGGTCCTGGGAGGGCCGACCCAGGGTAGAGAACCCCTTGGTCGGGGTCAAGAACGCGCCCGATCGTGTGCTGCGTGTGCCGTCAACACGATGCGAGGATCCCGGCGTGAACTGCCGCCTTCGGGCGACGCGTGCACGTCGGCAGGCGCATCTCGCAAACGATTACGTCGGCAACAAAAAGATTTCGTGCCGGTGTAGCCTCGCCATGGGACACCGGCGTTAAAGCCGTTGGCCATTCCACCGAGGAGGATCCACCGATGAAGCGCAACAAGACACTGCTTCAATGCGCCGTAGCCGCCGCGTTCGTTGCAACGCCCTTCGCGGCCAGCGCGCAGCAAACCATCAATCTGACGCTCGCTTCGAGCCACCCGACCACGTTCCTGCCGGTCGGGGTGATGGCCGGCTTCTTCAAGAGCGAAGTCGATCGCCTGCTCAAGGAAGGCGGCAACAAGTACCGCATCAACTGGAAGGAAGCCTACGCGGGCACGCTCTACAAGCTGCAGGACACGATGGAAGCGGTGCGCGACGGCATCACCGACATCGGCTACGTCGGCACGGTGTGGGAGAGCGACACGATGCCGCTGGCCAACGTCACGTTCTTCGCGCCGTTCGTCACCGGCGATCTGCAGGTTGCGATCGGCGCGGTCGACAAGATGGTTCGCTCGATCCCCGCGATGAAGAAGGAGTGGGAAGCGAACAACATCCTGTACCTGGGCGGCATGGGTATCGAGACCTACCACCTGTGGACCAAGAATCCGGTGGTCAAGTTCGAAGACCTGAAAGGCAAGCGCTACAACGCGCCCGCCACCGCGCTGCAGTGGATCCGCAACACCGGCGCGGTCGGGGTCGACGGCGGTCTGCCGGTGTATTACACCAACGTGCAGACCGGCGTGGTCGACGGTGCGATCTCGTTCTACACCGGCATCCTGCCGATCCGGCTGCATGAGGTGGCACCGCACGTCACCGAAGTCGACATCGGTGCCCAGTTCGGCGGCGGCGTGGGCATGACGCTCGACCGTTTCAAGAAACTACCCAAGGACGTGCAGGACGCCATTCTCAAAGCAGGCAACGCGTATCCGCCGGAACTGATCAAGCAGACCGCCGCGCGCATCGACAGCTCCAAGAAGGCGATGATGGACGCCGGCACCAAGGTCACGAAGATGTCGGAAGAAGACCGTCGCAAGTGGGCCGCGTCACTTCCCGATGTGGCCGGCGAGTGGGCGAAGCTGAACGAGGCCAAGGGCCTGCCGGCGCGGCAAGTGTTGAAGGCGTTCATGGACGAAGCGCGCAAATCCGGCGCCAAACCACTGCGCGACTGGGACAAGTAGCGCTGACGCCGTCATTTAAACCCGCCGCACGAGCGATGCGGATTTGGCAGAATCGGGTCTTCCGCATTGCTTGGCCACGCGTTATCGCCGCATCCGTCCCGGGTCGGCGCGCGAACGCAGCTGCGCCCGAGTAACGGATTCCATCGACGTCCGACAGGAGACAGGCATGAACAGAGTGTTCGCGCGATCGTTCGCCACAGCAGCGGTGGCGGCGACGCTGGCCGCAGGTGCCGGCAGCGCACTGGCCCAGCAGACCATCAACCTGACGCTGGCCTCCAGCCACCCCACCACGTGGCTGCCGATCAATCTGATGGCCAATTTCTTCAAGAACAACATCGACGCTGAGCTGAAGAAGGGCGGCAAGTACCGCATCAACTGGAAGGAAGCCTACGCCGGCACGCTGTTCAAGCTGCAGGACACGATGGAATCGATCCGCGACAACATCGCCGACATCGGCTACGTCGGCTCGGTGTTCGAGGCCGACACCATGCCGCTGTCGAACGTCACCTTCTACACACCGTTCACCTGCGGCGACATGGGTATCGTCACTCGCGCGCTCGATCGGCTGGTGCGCGAGCTGCCGGCGCTGCAAAAGGAATGGGAGGCCAACAACCTCAAGTACCTCGCCCCGATCAGCATCGAGACCTATCACGTCTGGTCGAAGGTGCCGCTGGCCACGTTCGACGATCTCAAAGGCAAGCGCTACAACGCGCCCGGGCCGGCTGCGCAGTGGCTGCGCGGCACCGGTGCAGTGGCCGTCGACGGCGGGCTGCCCACCTACTACACCAACGTGCAGACCGGCGTCACCGAAGGGGCGATCTCGTTCTACACCGGCATCCTGCCGATCCGCCTGTACGAGATCGCGGAGCCAGGGCTCGAGGTCGACATCGGGGCCAAGTTATCCGGCGGCATCGGGGTCACGGCCGACAAGTTCAAGAAGCTGCCCAAGGACGTGCAGGACGCGATCGAGAAAGCCGGCCGCCTGTACGTGGAAGAGCTGATCAAGCAGACCAACGCCCAGATCCAGACTTCCAAGGACGCGATGATCAAGGCCGGCACCAAGGTCGTGGCGCTGTCGGACGCCGATCGGCAGAAATGGGCGCAATCGCTGCCCGATGTCGGTGGCGACTGGGCGCGCACCAACGAAGCCAAGAAGCTGCCCGCCAAGACGGTGCTCAAGGCCTACATGGACGAGGTGCGCAAGAACGGCTGCAAGCCCAAGCGCGAATGGGACAAGGGTTAACGACAAGGGTTGACCATTCCTTGTCAGCAAGCAGTCGGGTAACGAAGCGGGCGGCGAGTTAAGATCGTCGCCCGTTTCATTTTCGGAATACGGGTCGTTACTCGGCGCACCAGTCCGATGAAAACCTGCATCCGCCGCGACGCAAGCAACGACGGCGCAGGCAAACAGCGGCAGCCGAGGCGGTAACCAACAGGGGGAGAGTCAAGTGGAAGCGGCGCGACACGAAGTCGACGCCAGCGCGTCCCAGGCGCATCTGAAGCACGGCATCGTCTACCGTGGTTTCGAGCGCTTTCTCATGGTGCTGAACAGCATCGGGACGATCTGGATCTTTGCATTGATGTTCCTGATCTGCGCCGACGT
>CADECO010000286.1:0-7637 GCA_902825905.1 uncultured beta proteobacterium | reverse complement strand
CTTCTTCGAGTCCGAGCGTTTCGATCGTCATGGGCTGTTCGGCCGCTCGCCGGTGGTCAGCCTGGAGGCGATCAACGGCCATCTGCTGGGGCTGGCCAGCGGTGACTGGCGCGATCACGCCGCCGCGCTGCTGCGGCTCAAGCTGATCGACGAATCCACCGCGCGATCGCTCGTGCTGCTGTGGTGGTACGGGCGGCTGATCGCCAACAGCGACATGCACCTTGGCAACCTGAGCCTGATTCCTGCCGATGGCGCGCTGCGCCTGGCGCCGGTCTACGACATGCTGCCGATGGGCTATGCGCCGCTGCCCGGCGGCGAGGTAACGCGCGCGCCATGGTCGTTCGAGCTGCCGCTGCCGCGCGAGGCGCGTGTGTGGACGCAAGCGTGTACCGCAGCGATCGCGTTCTGGCGCACGGCGGCCACCGACGCTCGGATCTCATCGCGCTTTCGATCGCTGTGCAATCAGAACGCTGGTGAGTTGGAGCGCTGCGCGGAGAGGTTGTAGGCGGGGCGGTCGTTTCTAAGATGCTGGAGAACAGGTGGTGGGCGGGGTAAGGCGATAGCCAGACTGATACCCTTCAGGATCCGTGCGTCAACGCCCGCCATGTCCAGCTTCGTGCGCCTTCTCCTCACCACCGCCCTCGCCACGCTCGTCAGCGCGTGTCGCATCGACGACTACTTCCTCTACTACCCGCAGCCGTTGAGCGAGCAGGCCGCCGCCGCGATCGCCAAGCGGCACGCGAATGCCGAGGAGATCGTGATCGAGCCGCAGCAGGGCGTGCGGCTGCACGGCTGGCTGATCGGACATCGCGACGCGGGCACGGCGCGCAAGCCGTTGGTGGTGTACTACAGCGGCAACGCTGAGGAAGTGTCGTGGCTGTTGGAGGAAACGAAGCGCTTTCCGTCGCACGCGTTTCTGCTGATGAACTATCGCGGCTATGGGCGCAGTACCGGCAAGCCGCACGAGTCGACGCTCTTCGCCGATGCGCTCGCGGTGTTCGATGCGGTCGCGCGGCGTCCGGAGCTCGATCGGGATCGCGTGCTGCTCTGGGCACGAAGCCTCGGCACCGGCGTCGCGGTGCATGTGGCCACGGAGCGGCCCGTCGCCGGTCTGGTGCTGGTGTCACCCTACGACAGCATCACGGCGCTGGCGACGCTGCATCAGCCGCTGCTCAAGGGCCTGCTCACTCAACACTTCGATTCGATCGGCAAGGCGCCGCGGGTGCGGGTGCCGATGACTGCGCTCGCCGCCATACGTGACACGCTGATTCCCATCGCGCATTCCGATCGCCTGGTCAAGGCGTGGGGCGGATCGGCGCGCCTCGTGTCGCTGCCGCAAGGCGAACATCAGTCGCTGCATCGCTATCCTGAATACTGGCAGGCGATTGCCGAGGCGTTCAGACGCAAGGATTGATCGTCGCGGTCGAACTTCGGGCTCAAGCGCATGTGGCATGGAGGCGCGCGCGCTACGAATCGCCTGGCCCGCAACTCGCGAAGCAAAACGCCTGGCTCCATGAATCTCAGCGGTTAAACTTGCGGGCCATGACGTCCACCGATGTGTCGACCGCTCGCGCCGCGGCACGCGCGATCCCAGAGCAGTGAAACGCAACCGCCTGCGCTACGACGGCATCGTCGTCGCCGTACCGGTGACGGTTCCGTACGTGCGCTATTCGATCCGCTCCGCGCACTGGTTTCTCGGTCGCGCGCTGGCCGAGCTGATCAAGCGATCGGGCATCGCCAAGCGCGACATCGATGGCTTGTGCGTGTCGAGTTTCATGCTCGCGCCAGACACCGCGATCGGCCTTACCCAGCACCTCGGGGTGAGTCCGCGCTGGCTCGATTTCCTGCCGATCGGCGGGGCGAGCGGCGTGGTGGCGTTGCGTCGCGCCGCGCGCGCGGTGCAGGCGGGCGATGCCGACGTCGTGGCCTGCATCGCCGGCGATGCCAATCAGACCGAATCGTTTCGCCTGAACGTCTCCAACTTCAGCGTGTTCTCGCGCGACGCGTCGTATCCGTACGGCTCGGGTGGTCCGAATGCGAGCTTCGCGTTTCTCACCGCGCACTACATGCGCAAGTTCGGCGCGACGGCGGAAGACTTCGGCCGCATCTGTGTCGACCAGCGCACCAACGCGCTTTCGTTCCCGCACGCGCTCATGAAAAAGCCGCTCACGATGGACGAGTACTTGAACGCGCGACCGATCGCCGATCCGATCCGCCTGTTCGACTGCGTCATGCCTTGTGCGGGCGGCGATGCGTTCCTGGTGCTCCGCGAGGAGCACGCGCGCGATCTGGGTCTGCCGTTCGCGCGGGTGCTGGGCACGATCGAGCGGCACAACGCGTTTCCCGACGATCCGATCCAGATGCGCGGCGGTTGGGCGATGGATGTCGACGATCTCTACGCGCAGGCCGGCGTGACCCCGCGCGACATCGATTTCCTGCAGCCGTACGACGACTATCCGGTGATCGTCGCGATGCAGATCGAGGATCTGGGGTTTTGCGCCAAGGGCGAGGCGCCGGCGTTCCTGCGCGCCAACACGATGACCTGTGACGGCACGTTTCCGCTCAACACCAACGGCGGACAGCTCTCGGTCGGCCAGGCTGGCGCGGCCGGAGGGTTTCTCGGACTGGTCGAGGCGATTCGCCAGCTCACCGGCGAGCAGCTCGGTGCGAAGGTGCCCGATGCGAAGGTCGGCATGGTCAGCGGCTTCGGCATGATCAACTTCGATCGCGGCCTGGCAAGCGGCGCGGCGATCCTCGCACGCGCCTGATACTCACGACGAATCGCGCACCGCAGCCAATCGACACCCGCATGGTCAAACCGCTTACCGCACCGAGGCGCAAGAATCCGATCCTGCGCACGCGCCTGCCGACGTTGCCGCCGGGTGCGCGCAGTCGTCCAGCGCTGGGCATGACGGCCGCGGCGGCCGAGGGGCGGTTTGCGCTGCAAACGTGCAAGGACTGCGGCACGGTGCAATACCCGGCGCGCGAAATGTGCGTGAGCTGTTTGTCCGACAAGTTGCTGTGGCGCGACCAGGACGGTGCGGGCGAGCTGATCTCCGAGACGGTCGTGCATCACAGCAACAACCTGTTTTTTCTCGAACGCCTGCCGTGGCGGCTGGGCATGGTCAAGCTCGATTGCGGTCCGAGCGTGGTCGTGCATCTGCATGCAGACGTGCCGGCTGCGCCCGCTCGCGTGCGCGTGGCTGCGTGTCTCGATCGCGCGAGTCAGGCGGTGCTGGTGGCATTTCCTCCGGAGGACACGCCCAACATGGCCGATGACCGTCAACTGCGTGAGATGACGTGCGATCCGAAGTTCCGCAAGGTGCTGGTCACCGACGGCAAGACCGCGGTGGGACAGGCGCTGGTGCAAGCGCTGGCCAAGGCGGGCGCGGGCCTGATCTGGGTGGGTTACGCCGAGCCGTGGAAGAAGTATCCCGGGCTGGAAGCCCTGAAGCAGTTGCCGCAGGTGACGCTGGTGCCGCTCGATGTCACCAACGGCCAGTCGGTGAAGGAACTCGCCGGTGAACTGGGAGCGCGCGTCGATATCCTCGTCAACAACGCCGAGGTGCATCGCGCCTACGGCATCGCGGCGCGTTACGGTACCGACGTCGCACGCGCCGAGATGGACGTCAACTACTTCGGCCTGCTGCGGCTGGCGCAGGAATTCGGGCCGGTGATGCGCGCGCGTGGTGCCGATGGACAGAACAGCGCGGTGGCGTGGGTGAACCTGCTGTCGATCTATGCGTTGTCTAACTTCCCTGCGCACGGGACCTTTTCGGCATCGAAAGCGGCGGCGTACTCGCTGTCGCAATGTCTGCGCGCCGAGATGAAACCTTCGGGCGTGCGCGTGGTGAACGTGTTCCCCGGACCGATCGACGACGAGTGGAATCAGATGCTGCTGCCGCCGAAGGTGGCGCCGGGCGCGTTGGCCGGTGCGATCGTCAAGGCGCTGCAGGGCGGCGTGGAAGACGTCTATCCGGGCGACGTCGCACAGGAATGGCTGGTGCGCTGGCGCGAGAACCCCAAGGGCCTGGAACGCGAGCTGTCGGAATGAGCAGGCAACGGGAGCCGCGATGAGCATGAACACCCTGATGCAACTGGCGAGCGAACTGGCGAGCGGACAGATCCGCGTGGTCGATCTCACGCAGACGCTGTCGCCGGATTTCCCGCAGATCACCCTGCCCCCCGAAGCCGGTCAGTGCTGGCCGTTTCGCATCGAGGAGATCTCGCGCTACGACGATCGCGGCGGCGGCTGGTACTGGAACAATTTCTCCTGCGGCGAGCACACCGGTACGCACTTCGATGCGCCGATCCACTGGGTGTCGGGGCGCAACCTGCCCAACAACGCCACCGACACGATCCCGGTGCAGAACTTCGTGGGGCCGGCGTGTGTGCTCGATTGCTCGCGCGAGTCGGCCGCGAATGCCGATTTCCTGCTGACCAAACAATGGGTGCTCGACTGGGAGGCGCGGCACGGTCGCATTCCGGCGCGCGCCTGGGTGCTGATGCGCACCGATTGGTCCAAGCGCACCGACGCCGAGGCGTTCCAGAATTACGACGAGGAAGGGCAGCACACGCCAGGCCCCGATGCGCAAGTCGTGCAGTTTCTGGTGCAGGAACGCGATGTCGCGGGCTTCGGCACCGAGTCGATCGGCACCGACGCAGGGCAGGCGATGCATCTGAACCCGCCGTTTCCGTGCCACTACTTCATGCACGGTGCGGGGCGCTATGGCCTGCAATGCCTCACCAATCTCGATCAGCTCCCGCCCACCGGTGCGGTGATCTTCGCCGCGCCGCTCAAGATCAAGCAGGGCAGCGGCAGTCCGTTGCGCGTACTGGCGCTGGTGCCGGGGCGCTAGAGAGCGCGATGGTCAGAAGATCCGGTTGAACCAGAGCAGCGAGAGCAGCCCTGAAAGTGTCGCCAGGAGTGCGGCAGCCGCAGCAAACAGCGCGGTGATTTCGGTTTCGCGTTTCTCGAACGCGAACTTGGTGTTGAGCGACTGGTAGATTTTCTTCAGGTCGGCGGCGTTGCCGGCGAACAGATACTCGCCGCGCGTGGTGTTGGCGATCTGCTTGAGCGATTCTTCATCGAGGCGCACGCGGAACGACCAGCCCTCGAACTGCAGCGTCGTACCCTTCGGGGTGCCGATGCCAACGGTGTAGACCTTCACGCCGCGCTCAGCCGCCATCTTCGCGGCCTTCATCGGATCGGGACCAGCGGTGTTGTGGCCATCGGAAAGGAGCACGATCGCGGCGCTCTCGAACGAACCCGGCGGCACCGGCTTGACCTCTTCCTTCTTCTCGGCGAAGCGCTGCGCGAACGGCGTGCCTTTGAGCGCGGCATCGCGTCCGCCACCAAACTGCAATTCGCCCAGGTCGATGCCGGCGTTGGGGAACAGCGTCGCCAGTGACAGCACGATGCTGCTGCCGATCGCGGTGCCACGCTGTAGCTGAAACCGGTCGATCGCCGCGAGCACATCGTCGCGATTGGTGGTGGGTGCCTGCGCCACGGCCGCTGTGCCGGCGAACGAGACGATGCCGATTTTGGTCGACTTGGGCTGTTCGTTCACGAACGCCTTTGCCGCCGTCTGCGCCGCCGCGAGCCGGTTCGGTTCGACGTCGGTGGCGCGCATGCTGCCCGAAACGTCCATCGCCAGAATGACGGTCTGGTTCTGCACCGGAAGTGTGACCACCGCTGCCGGCCGCGACATAGCACCGATCATCGCCACCAGCGCGAGCAGGAACAAGGTCGGTGGAATCGCGCGACGCAGCGTCGTGCCGACGCCGCCCGCCGGCGCCATGAGCGCGAGATTGGCGAACTGCATTGCCGCCTTGCGCTTGCGCCGTTGCAGCCAGAGATACAGCGCGATCAGCAGCGGCAGCGCGGCGAGCAGCCACAGGAACTCCACCCATTGGAACGTCAGTGGCAGCTTGGTCATGGCTTACGAACCCAGATGCTGCGGCAGGCCCCCGCTCGCAGCGAGCCGGCTGCGGCGTTTGCGCAGGTCGGTGAAACGCATGATGGTGTCGACCAGATCGTCGGCGGTGGACAGCTCCAGCGCATCGACGCCGGCGTTCTGGAACCCGCTGCGCAGTTCGGCCTCGCGTTGTTCCGCCGCGGCCATGAAGCGCTTGCGGAAACCGCGGTTGTGCGTATCGACGAACAGTTGCTCGCCGGTTTCGGCGTCCTGGATCATCACCATGCCCATGTCGGGCAGTTCCATTTCCAGCGGATCGTAGAGGCGAACTGCGAGCACCTCGTGTCGTTGCGCCAGGTGCGCGAGCGGCTGCGCCCAGCTGCGGGCGCTGATGAAGTCGGACACAAGGAACACGATCGAGCGCCGCTTGATGATCTGGAACGCCTCGCCGACGAACGCCTGCAGATCGGTGCTGTTGGCGCGCTCCGGCTTCGGTCGGGTCAGCATGCGGTTGAGGATGTGCAGCACGTGGCGTCGCCCGTTGCCTGCCGGGATCACCGTGTCGAGCCTGTCGCCGTACAGGATCGCGCCGACGTTGTTGCCGTGCCGGGTGAGCAGCCGCGCCAGCACCGTGACGAACTCGGTCGCGATGTGCGCCTTGTCGGCGCTTTGCGAGCCGAACTGCACCGACGGGCTCAGATCGAGCAGGAACCAGGCGGTGACTTCGCGGTCTTCGTTGAACTCGCGCACGTACGGCGTTTGCAGCCGCGCGGTGACGTTCCAGTCGATATGGCGTACGTCGTCGTGGTACTGGTATTCGCGCAGATCGGCCAGATCGAGCCCGAAGCCGCGGAACAGCGTGCGATAGTCGCCGTGCAGCAATCCGTCGAGCCGGCGGATGACGGTCCACTCCAGCCGCCGCAGCACCCGCTCCGGGTCGGGTTTAGCGGCTGGTTGGGCGGCCGGTTGAGCCGAGGGCTCAGGCCTCTTGGGGGACACGAACGTGCGTCTCGAGTGGTTTCTCCGGCGCGGGCACGTGCGCCATGATCCGCTCGATCAGCTTGTCGGCGGTCTGACCTTCGGCCAGCGCTTCGTACGACAGCACCAACCGGTGCCGCAGCACGTCGGGGACGAGATCGGTGACGTCTTCAGGCCACACGTAGGTGCGTCCGCGCAGGAACGCCAGCGCACGTGCACCTTCGATCAGGTTGATCGTCGCGCGCGGACTCGCGCCGAACGTGAGGAACCGCGCGAAATCCTTCAGGCCGGCGCGCTCCGGATCGCGCGTGGCGCTTACCAGGCGCACGGCGTACTGGATCAGCGACGGATCGACATACGCGGTGCGGCATTCGCGTTGCAGCGCTGAGAGCTGCTCGGTCGAGGCGACTGCGCCGACCACCGCGGCCGGGCCGGTCACGCGCTGCACGATCACGAACTCCTCCTCGTCGGAGGGGTAGCCCACCAGCACCTTCATCATGAACCGGTCGACCTGCGCCTCGGGCAGTGCATAGGTGCCTTCGGTTTCGATCGGGTTCTGCGTGGCCATCACCAGGAACGGCTCCGGTACGCGATGCGTTTCGCCTGCGATCGTGACCTGCCGCTCCTGCATCACCTCCAGGAGCGCGCTTTGCACTTTCGCTGGCGCGCGGTTGATCTCGTCGGCGAGCAGCAGGTTGGTGAACACCGGCCCGAGCGAGGTGTTGAACTCGCTGGTCTTCT
>CADECO010000285.1:0-7668 GCA_902825905.1 uncultured beta proteobacterium | reverse complement strand
CGTAATCTCGGTTCCGCGTTATCGGGCCTTTGCATCACGATGCCGAACGTTTGAGGTAAGCCGCGTGCCGTAGGCACGTCGGCTTGACCGAATGGTTAGACGCCTCTGCGCACAATACTGGGCGATGCACTACTTGCTCCGCCTTCCGGGTACCGACGTAGTTGAAAGGGGCGAGCGATCTTTTCGCGGACCTGAGAGCCCGACATTTACCTGGCTGCTCGAAGGATGAGCGCTCCACCACCGCTTTGCCGCGGGAATGCTGGCCTTAGCCTCTGAACCAGACGGACCATGAGCCTTGATTTCCCATGCTTGCCGAGGCGTTAGCTTGCGGATGCCGCAATGGACCAGACTGCAACTCATTGGATGTGCTCCGTCGATAAGTGAAATGCCCCAAATTTCGTCTTGCTTGTAGTTGACGCCGAGACAGAGCACAGGGTGGTGAGAACAACTCTCGTAGATGTCCCCGGGTTTGAGCGCCAGCTGCTTGAACGCTCGATTCATCTGCTTGTCGAACTCGCGCATGCTAGCTTTCTGGAGGCGCCTAACGACGCCCTTGAGCTGCGGCCGACGAAGCGCAGCGTAGGAGGGAATCGCAAGCCATGCTTGCGACCGTCAGCTCGAAGGGCCGGTTCGGCCTCAGCTTCTGCTCCGATGTGTGACTTACAAGATAAGTCTTCATGTAGCTCGTCGTTCGTCGATGGTGCGGCACTTCACCTCACATATACCACCACGCGAGGCCTGCGAGCAGCGCCACGAACGGAACGAGCCCGACGGCTTCCCGATTGTGCGGACCGTGACGCGGCGGATACCGACCGAGCGTCAGAATGCGGAGCAGTACGAAGCCAACTGGATGCAACACCCCATAAAAGACCACACGGAAAAGAAACTCGAAGGCAGCCCGGGCTCCGGCTTCAGCGAGATCACCAAATGGCACCCTTTCTCTCTCCGTGGTTTCGTTCAAGGCTATGCGGCGGACTTTGTTCTTCACTCGACTCTGGATCCTGAGGCCGAACTAGAAGTCTGTTGCCCAAACGACGGGGTGTAGGGCGTCGTTTGTGACGGGATTGGGTGCGTCATAAGTGACGGGGTGTATTGCGTCGGTTTGCTGTAAGAATATACAGTATTTCTGAGGGCCTTGCGCTGGAGGTCGAGCGCTTTCGACCAGTCCTGTCGATTTCCAGTCGTTGGATCGGCTGATGCTTCCCGACTTTACTCAGGGCTCTCAGGGTCGGCAAGAGTGGATTCACCGGGGGTAGGCATGTGACGCAACGCAGCGACACCGCGGCCGGGCTGCTCGAGCGGTTGCGCGGCGCGCCCTGCAGTTTCTCGACTTATCGGCCTTCATCGAGGCGGGCAATGCAGGACTATCTGATGGACTATTGGTACAGCCTCGCAGCGCCGGCGGCGACGCCGAAGGACATCCAAGCGCGCCTCAACTGCGCCGCGCGCGATGTGACCGCAAGCCCCCCCATGCGTGTCGTGGCATTCACGACCGCGCTGCGGGTCACGTAGGTCGAGCGGCTGCTGGCGGTTTTCCAGTTGTAGGGCGAGGTGTCGCTGTCCTGCATCGCGTCGCAGCGGAACATGCGCGATCGCGAACGCGGCCAATGGCAGCGTGACTGTCACCTGCCGTCGCACCCGGCGCGCAGTCTGAGCGCGATTGACTACACCGCGGTCCGATCCTACAGTCTTGCAGGCAAAAGGGGCGTTCGACAAGCCGGCCCTGACTGACCCAACAAGCCGTCGGTCCGAGTGACAACGCGCCAAAGCGCCCAGCGATCATGGCTCGCGACCAAAGTTCTACCGAAAACGGCTCGCCCGAGTTTGCCGCGCTGGTCGCGCCGCACCGGCGTGCGTTGCTCGTGCATTGCTACCGAATGCTCGGTTCCTGGACCGAAGCCGAAGATGCACTGCAAGACGCATTGCTGCGCGCCTGGCAGGCGCACGCGCGCTTCGAAGGACGCGCTGCGCTCGGAACATGGCTCTATCGCATCGCGACGAACGTGTGCTTGAGCCGCTTGAGCAGCCAGCACGCCCGGGCGATTCCACAAAGCCTGGGGCCGGCTGCCGATTCCGATCAGAACATGGCGAGCGCGCTGGAGGAGGCTCGTTGGATCGAGCCGGCTCCCGACCACTTGATCGTCGATCCGCAGACCCGCGCAATCGAGCGCGAGTCGGTTGCGCTGGCCTTTGTCGTGGCGCTGCAGCGTCTGGCGCCGCGGCAGCGGGCGGTGCTGTTGCTGCGTGACGTGCTCGACTATGAGGCGACGGAAGTCGCCCATATGTTGGAAACGTCGGTGGCGAGCGTCACCAGTGCACTGGCCCGGGCGCGGCTGGGATTGGAGCAGGCGCGCTCGGCCCTCTCGATGGCGTCTGCGCCGACGAGTCTAGAGCAGGCGCAGCTTCTTGAGCGCTACGTCAAGGCCTGGGAAGCGCGCGATATCGAGACGCTGGTCGCGTTGCTGCGGGCGGACGCCGACTTCTCGATGCCACCTTATCCGACCTGGTTCAAGGGGCGCGCTGCGATCGAATCCGTGCTGCGGAACCGCATCTTCGCGCAAGAGCGTCGGTTCCTGTTGAAACCAACCTCGGCCGGTGGTCAGCCCGCTTTCATCCTCTACAAGGCAGACAAATCGAATCCCGTTTTTCATGCGCACGGCGTTCAAGTTGTCTGGGCGGGGCGAGATGAAGTTCATTCCGTGGTCACTTTCCTCCAACCGGGGCTCGTGACCGGTTTTGGCTTTCCCCCGGTGCCTTGACCCTCGTGGCGGCCACAGGAAAACCAGCCGGGGAAGCTAGCTGCATACGCAGGTAGCGGGCCACCAGCCATGGTGTAGTCCGCGCCGATCAGTTTCTCGTGCTCCGAGAGTCTAAGTAGTGATGCGCTTCGTCGATCCGGTGCCTCGCCGGGGTGGGCAGCGCACGCCTCTTCGAATCGTCTGCAGGAGCCGAACATGAAACGAATCATGGTGCGCTACAAAGTCAAGCCGCAATCCGCGGCCGAGAACCTGCGTCTGGTGGAAGCCGTCTACGCCGACGCGAATCGCACGCAGCCCGAGGGCATTCGCTACGCCACGTTCGTGTTGCCCGACGGTGTGACGTTCATTCATCTATTTTCGAACGAGCGTTCGGACGAGCGCAATCCGCTCGGCGAGCTCGATGCATTCAAAGCTTTTCAGGCCAATTTGCGCGAGCGCTGCGAAGAGCCGCCGGTGCCGACTGACCTGGTCGAAGTTGGCTCGTACCGCTTCTTCGATCACTAGCGCATCGGGTGGACAGTGCTCGCTGCTGATCGGTGCCAAGAACAAGGGCTCTACTAGCGCCTCACATCCCCAGCATCGGCAGAAACTCGAGCACGTCGATGGAAAAACTTGGCATTGACAGGTGCGGGTGGCCGTCGAGGAGCTTCCTCGCAGCATCCAGCGAGTCAGCCTGCAGAATCGAATAGCCGCCTATAAGTCCCGGCCCCGCGGTACCGCTGATGTGCGCGGCTTGGCCAAGCGGCGAGCCCAGATCGGCGAGCGCCGATCCGGTGCGTTTGGCCCACGCCATCCAGGCGTCCATGCCGGCTTTGGCTTGTTCCGGCGTGGCTTTAGCCATCTGTTCCTGCGCGGACACCGGGGCGCGGTAGAGGACGAGGTACTTGTTCATGGATGGCTCCTGTCGCTACTTGGCCTTTTCCTCCCACAGCGCGAACGTCGCGCCTGAGGGATCGGTGATGATGCACATCGATATTGCCGCGACCGTCTACCTTGGTGTCACCCATAGGCTGTACGAGTTCAGCCTGAGATTCAACGGGCACATCCTCAATTTCTATGTGCCGGCGCTATGTGTGACGCACGTGATGATCCTATGGCGTCTGGCACGGAAGTGAGCCGGCGCGAAACGGTGCGAGTGCCCCGAGAACGGCAAAGGGAGAACGCTTATGATGCTCTACGATCACCCGACCTACACGTTCGATCGCGACGATGCGAACAAGCTGCTGCGCATGACGTGGACGCCGCAGACCGCCTCGATGACCTTGGGTGACTTCAAGGAGGCGATCCATAACTTGGCCGGATTTGCTTTCGACGGTCCCACCCATGGCATCCAGGTCGACGTGCGCGAGTTTCATTTTCGGCCGGGAGTAGAGCTGGCGATTGGCGCGATTAACTGATCTCGCCGCGCTACGTGCGAGCGGGCATCAGGAAGTTCGCCTATCTCGCTCCGCCGGGCTTGGTCGAGCAGATGAAAAGCAGCATGCAGGGCGTGCAGCGTGGTTTCGCCGAGGACTATTTCGACGAGGAGGCCAAAGCGATTGCGTGGTTGACGGGGTGAGGTCATGACAAGCCATCGGTGAGCCGACCAGGCCCATAGCGACCCACTTGCCATCCGCGTGCCGCCCGCTGTAGTGACCAACCATTCGGTCAGTAGTCGCTACTTCGGTCGAAAGCTCACCATTCCGCGGCCCAACCGGTTCGCTCGCCGCGGATCTCGTGCCTGAGGGCGGTCAGCTCACCGCCTCCGGTACGGCACGATCGATGATTTTGCGGCTCTGCCGTAGGAGGTCGCTGCAGATGCGACCCTCACCGGCCTGGATCACCGAACGAGTCGCCGCGCACGGCCTTCGACAGAACGATCACCGAGCCCGCGCCCTGGCCACTGCGAATTCGGCATCTGCGCCTGCACCGGATCGAAGTCTGGCCTCGACGCCCCCCACGCAACCCGAGCGGATAACGCTTCCTACCGCATCTTCGGACAACCATCAGCGCCGTGTTCCAGCGCGCGCACTCGACTGGCGGTTCGAACGATCCGGGCATACCATCCGGTTACGCGAGACAGTGCGTTTTGATTGCTGAGATCGCAATCGACCTTTAGACAGGGCAGGTCCAGCGGTAACCACGACTGCCGCGAGCCAAAGACAAGAACTCTCGGGCCACTCGCGAACTGCTATCCCGAGGGACAATGAAGGCAGGCAGCCACGAAGCTGCGATTGCGACGTGGCGACCTCGTTCCTCTGCCACGCTAAACTGCGCCCCGGTTCAGGCACGGTCGCCCCCATGCAGCTCCTCGAGCGCGAAACGCACCTGCAGGAACTTCATCAGGCCCTCAGCGATGCGGCGCATGGGCGGGGACGGACCGCGCTCATCGCCGGCGAAGCGGGCATCGGCAAGACGGCGTTGGTCGAGCAATTCACGCAGGAAGCCGCTGCGACAGCGCGTGTGCTCTGGGGCGCATGCGAGGCGCTCTTCACGCCGCGACCGCTGGGCCCGTTTCATGACATGGTGAATTCGCTGGGCGGCCCCTTGCTCGCGCGGTTGGAAGCGAACTTTCAACCGGTCGATCTCTTCCACGGCTTGCTGGATGCCATACGCAAACACGATCAGCCCACGATGCTCGTGCTGGAAGATTTGCACTGGGCCGATCACGCCACGCTCGATTTCATCCGCTTCATCGCGCGACGCATCGACAAAGTGCCGGGGCTGCTCATCCTCACATTCCGCGACGACGAGGTTGGCACGAGCCATCCGTTGACCGCGGTGCTGGGCGAGGTCCCCGCCGCCGGACGATTGCGGCTCAAGTTGCCGGTGCTATCGCGCGCCACGGTCGGCGATCTTGCGCGGCGAGCCGGGCGCGAAGGCGATGATGTCTATCGCGTCACCGGCGGCAATCCGTTCTTCGTCGCCGAGGTGCTGCACGAGCCGGATGCGAAGATCGCCCCGGGCGTGCGCGAAGCGGTGCTTTCGCGCGCACAACGCCTATCGAGCGCGGCGCGCGAGCTGCTCGAGCTCGTCTCGGTAGTGCCTGACCGCCTTGAAGTCGCATTGCTGCGCCACGCGCTCGGATCCGATCTGACGGAGCTCGAGGAATGCCTTCAGCGCGGCCTACTCGATGTGGGGGAGGCACATGTGTTCTTCCGCCATGAGCTTGCGCGTCTGGCGATCGAGGACAGTCTGTCGCCGTTCAAGCGCGCCCAGCTCAACGCCAAGATCCTCGAGGCGCTTGCCCGGCGCGCCGAGGCGGACCCGGCGACGTTGACCCGCCTTGCGCACCACGCGATCGGTGCCGCCGCGCACGAGTCGATCGCGCGCTACGCGCCCCGCGCCGCGGCGGCGGCGACGTCGCGCGGTGCCCATCGCGAAGCCGTCGCGCTGCTGGATGCAGCTGCCCCTCATTTGGCGCATCTGCCTTCGGCTGAACGCGCCACAGTGCTCGAGCAACAAGCTGAGGCGTTCTTTTTGATGGGCCAGATCGACGACGCGCTCGCAGCCAGCCGCGCAGCGCAGGTGATCTGGCAAGAGCTCGGCAACGGGCTCGCCGAAGGACGCAATCTGGCCCGTCGCTGCTACATCCTGGTGTGGGGCCGCATCGTGGGCCCGGGCGACATCGCTCGTGTGGCGCGCGAAGCCATCGCTGCGCTCGAACGCGTCGATGCGAAGGCCGACCAGCAAGGCGCGCTCGTCGACCAGATGGCGCTCGGCCACGCGGCGCTCGCCTTCGGGCTGGGCATCGAAGACAAGGAGGGCGCAGCGCGCAGCCTGGCCGCGGCAATGGCGCACATCCAACGCAGCGCCAGCCCGCGCGGTCGCATCATGGCACTGGTGCTGGTGACCTTCGCCGAGTATCAGTCGCTCGGCGCGCCGCGACATGAAACGGTGGAGGCACTGAAGCGCGAAGCCGAGGCCGAGCACGATGACTTCGGTGTGCTGTCCGCCTATGTGCGCGAGGCGTGGGCCCACTATCGCGACTGGAATCTGACTGCGCTCGAACACGTGATCGCGACAGGCGGAGCCTTCGCGATCGATCGGCAACTAGAAGATTCCAATCATTCGCTCGTGATGCGCCGCGTGGGTGCCTCCGCGCTGGCGGCGCGCGGGCACTGGGACGAAGCGACGGCCCGGTACGCGAGCATGGCGGCGGTCACGCGGCTGCCTTGGGTCGTGCGTATCGTCTACTGCGAAGCACATATCGCACTGCTCGCGGCACGCCGTGGTCAGCCGTACGCTCTTTCATGGCTTGATGATGCGCGCCAGCGCCATGCGGAGCTCTACCTGTTCGACCTCTATGAGCTGCATCGCATCCTGCTCGAAATCGCGTGGCTTGCACGCGACGATCAACGGGCACACGCGTCCTTGCAGATCATCGAAGCTATCGCCTGCGACTGGACGCATCCGTGGGCGCTCGGCGAGGCTGCGCTCTGGAATCTCATCCTCGGGCGCGAAGCGCCGTGCGGGAACGATCTGCCGAAGCCTTACGCCTTGCAATTTGCCGGGGATGCGCGTGCGGCGTCGCAGGTTTGGCGTGAGCGGGGCTACCCGTACGAAGCGGCAGTGGCGTTGATGCTCGGCGATGAAGAGGCTCAACGCGAATCGGTGCGCGCACTGGAGCATTTCGGTGCGCACGGCACGGCGAATCGCGTGCGGGAGCGGATGCGCGCTCACGGGCTGCGCGGCATCCCCCAAGGTCCGCGCAGCACCACCCGCTCGAACGCCGGAGGACTTACCGAGCGTGAAGTGCAGATCCTCGGGCTGCTCGACCAGGGGCTCTCGAACGCGCAGATGGCCAGGCGATTGCGCCGCTCGGTGCGAACGGTCGAGCATCATGTGGCGGCGCTGTTGGGCAAACTCGGAGCGCAGAGCAGACAAGCTGCCGTTGCACGGGCGCGCGAGCGAGGGTTGCTCGATAGGT
>CADECO010000284.1:4799-7673 GCA_902825905.1 uncultured beta proteobacterium | reverse complement strand
AATAGCTTTTCGGCAACCCCATCTTCTCGCCGATGAAGTTCATCACCATCTCGTTGGAGATCGGACTGAACGGCCCCAGGCGCGTGTCGCGGAACAGCCGCTCCATCGGCGACTCCTCGACGAAGCCATAGCCGCCGAGCACACGCATGCAGCGATCGGTGGCGCGCACCGCGGTCTCGGTCGCGGCGAGCTTGGCCATCGCCGCTTCCTTGGCACATTCCATCCCGTTCGATTGCAGCCATGCCGCCTTCATCGTCAGCAAGCGGATCTGCTCCAGTTCGGTTGCGGTGGTGGCCAGCGGATGCTGCACCGCCTGGAATGCACCGATCGAGCGGCCGAACGCCTGCCGATCCTTGGCGTACTGCGTCGCCTGCTCCAGCACTGCGGCGGTGATGCCGACGTACATCGCGGCACACAGGATGCGCTCTTCGTCGAGCGTGGCGAGCAAGTGATACCAGCCGCGTCCGGGTTGACCCACGACGGCGTCGACGGGCGCGTGCGCATCGTCGAGAAACACTTCGCAGGTGCACGCCGCGCGCATGCCCATCAACTCCAACCGTCGCACGGTGACTGCCGGTTGCTGGCGTGGCGTGAGTACGAGCGACAAGCCTCTGGCGCGCTTGGCCGTCTCGCCTTCATCGGTGCGACACAACACCAGGATCGCATCCGCATCGTCGGCGAACGAGGTGTAGAGCTTCTGGCCGCGCACGCGCCATCCGTCGGCAGTCTGGGATGCGCGCGTCTTGAGCGCGAGCACGTCGGTGCCGCCACCCGGTTCGCTCATGCCGAAGGCCATCAGCCAGTCGCCTTGCGCGAGGCGCGGCAGATACGTGGCCTGTTGCTGCGCCGAACCCGACTCGCGCAGGATGCGCGCGGTCATCGAGGCTAGCAGCCAGTCGGTGGCGAGCGACGGAAACTGGCGCGAGAGTTCCTCGACAAACACCGAGCCGGTCATCACGTCGGCGCCGCTACCGCCGAATTCGACCGGGACGGACAGGCCCATCCAGCCCAACTCGCCGAAGCGGCGCCACAGATCGCGCGGGATCTTGCGGGCGCGGTCCATCTCGCGGATGCGCTTCTCGGGCAGTTCGCGTGCGAAGAATTGCCGCACGCTGTCGCGCAGCATCTCGTGTTCGTGAATCGGCTCGAAGTTCATGGTGACCTGCCTTCCGTGCTTGCGTCCGCGCTGTCCCCGACGCTTTCGCCAAGGTAGACCTGTTGCACCAGCGGCATGGCGCGAACGTCCTGCGGTGCGCCTTCGGCCAGCACCTTGCCCTGATGCAGCACCGAGATCACGCTTGCCACGGCGAACACCACTGCCATGTCGTGCTCGGTGAAGATGACCGTGAGCCCCAGCTCGCGGGCGATGCGGTGCACCAGCCGGATCGATTCGAGCCGCTCCTGCGCGGCCATGCCCGCGGTCGGCTCGTCGAGCAGCAGCAGACGCGGCTTGCCGGCGAGCGCGATCGCCAGCTCCAGCCGCTTCTGATCACCATGCGACAGCGTGCCGGCAACGCGAGCGTCGGTGCCCTTCAGGCCAACCAGTTCCAGCAGCGGGCGCGCATCGCTCACCATCGCGCTGCGTGCCGGGGCCCAGGCGCTCCAGCTGCGGCGCGCATGGGCCAGCAGAGCCACCTGCAGATTCTCCAGCACCGACAGATCGCGAAAGATGCTGGTGATCTGGAACGTACGGCCGATGCCATTGCGAGCGAGCGTGTAGGGCGCCGCGCCGGTGATGCGCCGGCCCTCGAAGAACACCTCGCCTCGATCGGGCTGGTGCAGGCCGGTGATGGTGTTGAAGAACGTACTCTTGCCAGCGCCGTTGGGGCCGATGATGGCGCGGAACTCGCCCGGCGCGACTTCGAGGCTCACGTCGGTCAGCGCCTGCACGCCACCGAAGTGCTTGGTGAGCAGGCTGACGCGAAACGCCGGCTCAGCCATGGGCTTTGGCCTTGCGCCGCCACAGGCCCATGATGCCTTCGGGCAGCAGCAGCACCAGAATGACGATGATCGTGCCCAGGATCAGGGGCCAGTACTCGGTTTGGCCACTGATCACCACTTCGAGCATTACGTAGACCGCTGCGCCGACCACCGGACCGATGAAGGTGTGGATGCCACCCAGCACCGCCATGACGATCGGTGTGGCGCTCGCGGTCCAGTTGAGCCAGCTCGGGAACACGTTGCCGCTCGACACGGCGAACAGCGCCCCGGCCAATCCGGCGAAGGCGCCGGTAATGATGAAGGCGGCGAACTGATGCGAACGTACGTCCACGCCGATGTACTCGACGCGTCGCGGATTGCCGCGCAATGCGCGCAAGGTGTACCCGAACGGCGACTCGACCAGCCGGTGCAGCGCGTAGAGCGCCGCGCTCACCACGATCAGCGCGAAGAAGTAGTACGCGACCGGGTGCGCGATCGCTGTCGCCGCCTTCAGGCCGGTGATGCCGTCGTCGCCGCCGGTGAGCTCGGTGGCTTTCAGCGCGAGCGTGTAGAGCAGCATTTGGAACGCGAAGGTGAGCATTGCAAAGTAGATGCCGGCACGGCGCACCGAAAAGTAACCGATCACCACCGCGGCAAGTGCGGACACGATCGGTGCGCACACGAATGCGAGCGGCATGCCGAGCGCGGCCTTCTTGGTGAGGATCGCCACCGTGTATCCGCCGATGCCGAAGAACGCGGCATGTCCGAACGAGAGCATGCCGCCGTAACCCAACAGCACGTTGAAGCTGACCGCGTAGAGCGCGAACGCCAGCACCTCGACCAGGATGAACACCCAGAAGTGCGACACCAGGAACGGCAACGCGCTGGCGAGCAGCAGGGCGAGGCCGATGGCGGCGGATCGATTCATCGGGTGGTGGATCGAAGCATGGTTGG
>CADECO010000284.1:1869-4699 GCA_902825905.1 uncultured beta proteobacterium | reverse complement strand
ACGCCGAACGCATTGACGATGCCGACCAGCAGCGAAGCCACCAGCGCGCCGACGATGCTGCCCATGCCGCCGATCACCACCACCACGAAGGCGTCAATGATCACCTGCACGTGCAGCCCGGGGTTTACCGCGACCAGCGGTGCGGCGAGCGCGCCGCCCAGTCCGGCCAGCGCCGTGCCCAGTGCGAACACGCCGGTGAACAGCGCCTTGGTGTTGGTGCCCAGCGCGCTCAGCATGTTGCGATCCATCGTCGCTGCGCGCACCAGGATGCCCCAGCGCGTGCGATGCAGCAGCGCCCACAACGCCAGCGCCATCGCGGCACCGAACACAATGAGGAACATGCGATAGGTGGGGAAGGTGACCCCAAATGCCTCAACGCTGCCCGACAATACTTCGGGCACGGTCACCGCGTGATCCTCGCGTCCCCATACCAGCTTCACCACGTCGCCCATGATGAACACCAGGCCGAAGGTGAGCAGTAACTGGTACTCCTCAGCGGCCTTATAGATTGGGCGCAGCAACGCCACTTCAGCGAGCGCGCCGAACGCGAGCAGCGCGACTGTGGCCACCACAAGTGCTGCGGCGAACCAGGCGAGATTCTCCGGTCCGAGGCGGATGATCGTCAGGGCCACATAGGCGCCCAGCATGAACAGCACGCCATGAGCGAAGTTGACGATGCGTGAGACACCGAAGATCAGCGTGAGCCCCGACGAGATCAGGAACAGCAGCATGCCGTTGGCGACGCCGGCGAGCGTCTGGCGCGCGATCACGACCGGATTCTGTATCCAGCCGAAGTGCTGCGTGAGAAACTCCAGGAGCGGATCCATGCGGCGCCGTGTCGGGCTCGGTCTGTTCGGCTGTGACCGTTGGGCGGTCAACGTTGGGTTTTGCGCGGCGCTTGGGGCCACAGCGCAATCGCATGTTGCTGCGACATCGCTGCGTCGTCGTCGAGACCCGATGCTCGCGCGGTCGAGTCGATTATGCACGACTTGACACTATCGGAAGCCGCTTGGAACATTCAACGCAGCCGATGCGGACACCGACCGGTCGCCGCCGACTTCCCTCAGAGGAGACTTCCATGCTTCGATTCCACGGTGCGTTGCGCGCTGTCGCGACGCTCGCTGCGCTCACGCTGGCAGGTGCCGCCGGCGCGCAAAGCAAAGACCCGATCAAGCTCGGTCTGATCGACATCTACAGCGGTGGCTTCGCGTTCATCGCCGACACCATCCGCACCGGTTTTCAGATCGCGGTCGATGAAGCCAATGCCGCAGGCGGCTTGAACGGCCGGCAGTTCCAACTCGTCACTGCCGACATGGGCCCCAGCGTGGAGAAGGCCGTCACCGAGGGCCGGCGCATGATCCTCGAGGAGAAGATCAAGTACGTCACCGTGGGCATCCATAGCGGGGCGGCGGTGGCGGTGGGCAATCTGGGCAAGGAGCACAAGGCGCTCATCATCGGCGGCTTTGCGACGACCAAGCGGCTGACGGCCGAGGCGGGCCATCCGTACGTCGCGCGCGCGAACCTGTCGACCATCGAGATCGGCCGCGTCATGGCCGAGCACATCAAGGCACGGCCGAACATCAAGCGCATCGCCACGATCGCACCCGACTACGAATACGGCCAGCATTTCACGCAGGATTTCATCGCGGCGATCAAGCTGGCGCGGCCCGACATCACCATCGTGCGTCAGGAGATGCCCAAGCTCGGCGCCACCGATTTCGCCCCGCACGTCACCGCGCTGCAGGCGCAGTCGGTCGACATGGTGGTAGCCGGGGTGTTCGGCGCTGACCTGGTGAACTTCCTCAAGGCTGCACGCGACTTCGGCCTGTTCAAGGGCAAGACCCAGTTGTTCGCGCACGGGCTCGATCTGGTCAAGATGGGTGCGCTGAAAGACTCGCTGCCCGACAACACGCTCTCGACCATCTGGTTCCCGTACTACGCGCTCAATGCGCCGCGCACCAAGTCGTTCGCGGCCGAAGTCGAGAAGCGCATGAAGACGTACGCCACCGGGCCGGCGCCGGTTGGCTATACCGCCGGGCGCATGATCATCGAGGCGATCAAGAAGGCCGGCACCGATGATGTCGACAAGGTACGCGACCAGCTCGCAAGCGTGCAGTTCGAAGGGCCCACCGGGCTGACCAAGGTGCGCGGCTGCGACAACATGGCGCTCTACAACTTCTACGTCGGCACCGTCGATCGCGGGCCGAACTATCCCGACGGTATCGGCGTAAAGAACGTGCAGTCGTTCAACCTCGAGTCGGTGGTGCGGCCTTGCGTCGACGTGCTGCGGGCGCGGGGTGACAAGTAGCGCGACCGCAAGCAGGCGCAGATCATCCATGTTCATCTGCGTAATCCGCGACTTGTATTGATCGGCTGAAATGCCTCTGCTCGACGTCCGCGATCTGCAGACGGCCTACGGCGCGAGCCAGGTGCTGTTCGGCATCTCGCTCGCGGTGAATGCCGGCGAAGTGGTCGCCTTGCTCGGTCGCAACGGCGCCGGCAAGACGACCACGCTGTCGAGCATCATGGGCCTGGTGCCGCCGCGCGCGGGCAGCATCCGGTTTCGCGATCAGGAGATCCTCGGGGTCGAGCCGTATGCGGCGTGTCGGCTCGGCCTGGGCTTCATTCCCGAGGATTGCCGATTGTTCACCGGGCTGACCGTGGCCGAAAATTTCGAGGCAGCCCGCATGCCGCGACGCGACGGCAAGCCCTCGCGCTGGGATCTGGCGCATCTGCTCGAGCTGTTTCCCGATGTGGCGTCGTTTCTCGATCGTCGTGCGAGCCAGCTCTCGGGCGGTCAGCAGCGCATGGTCGCGATCGCCCGCACGCT
>CADECO010000284.1:0-1769 GCA_902825905.1 uncultured beta proteobacterium | reverse complement strand
ATGGCTTTGCATACCCCGCTGTGCGAGTTGCTCGGCATCCGCTATCCAATCCTGCTGGCCGGGATGGGCGGCATGTGGGGCCAGGTGGTGCCGCCGGCCCTCGTAGCCGCGGTGTCGAATGCCGGCGGACTCGGCGTCACCGGCTGCACTGACGTCGAGCCCGATGAGATCCGCCGTCGCATCCAGGCGATCCGCGAGATGACCGACAAGCCCTTCGGCATCGATCTCCTGCTGCCGGCGAGCATGGACGAGGCCGAGCCGGCTTCGGTCGACGAGATGTGGGCGCGCATCCAGCGCGAGTATCCGCGGCACGTCACCTTCATCCACGAGACGCTGCGCGAGTTCGGGCTGTCGCCTTCGCCACCGACGCGCAATTGGTTCCTGTCGCCGCGCGTGATCCGCGAGCAGGTGCAGGCGGTGCTGGAGGAGAAAGTCCCGTTGTTCGCGGCGGCGCTGGGCGATCCGGCCTGGATGGTGCCGAAGGCGCATGCGGTCGGTACCAAAGTGCTCGGACTGGCGGGGAGCGCACGCAACGCGGTGCGGCAACGCAAGGCCGGTGTCGATCTCATCGTTGCGCAAGGCGCGGAAGCAGGCGGCCACACCGGCATCGTCGCCACCTCGGTGGTGGTGCCCGAAGTCGTCGATGCGGTGTCGCCCACGCCGGTGCTTGCCGGCGGCGGCATCGTCGACGGTCGCGGAGTCGCCGCCGCACTCGCACTCGGTGCGCAGGGCGCGTGGATCGGCACCGCGTTTCTCGCCTCGGAAGAAAGCGGCATCTACCCCGAGCACAAGCGTCAGATTATCGATGCGGCGAGCGAAGAATTCATCGTCACGCGCGCCTACACCGGCAAGACCGCGCGCGACGTGCGCAATCCGTTCATCGATCGCTGGGAGAAATCCGGGCTCAAGGCGCTGCCGATGCCGTTGCAGTGGGTGTTGCTGCGCGAGTTCCGGGCGGCGGCGCTCGCGGCGAACAGGTTCGATCTCATCAACAATCCGGCCGGGCAGGGCGGTGGACGCCTGAAGGCGATCGAGCCGGCGCGCGCGATCTTCGAGCGCATCGTGCGCGAGGCCGAAGCGGCGCTGGATCGGGTGACGGCGTTTCGATGAGGACTGACAGAGCCGCTATATTGGCTGCACCGCGACGCGCACTCACTCCCGCATTCCCATGAACGTTGCTCTCACGCTCACGCAAGCCGCCATCAACTGGCCGACGAAGGAAGCGCTGGTATTCGAAGGCCGGCGCTGGACCTATGCGCAGTGGAATCGCCAGGTCAACAAGGCCGCGCACGCGTTTGCCGCGCGCGGCATCCGCAAGGGCGACCGCGTCGCGTTTCTCACCTGGAATCTGCCCGAGCAGGTCATCGGGTTCTACGCGCTGATGAAGATCGGCGCGGTGCCGGTGCCGATCAACTATCGGCTCGCCGCGAACGAGGTCAAGTACATCATCGACGATTGCGGGGCGCGGCTGCTGGTGTTCGAGGAGGCGCTGCGCGATCGCGTGACGACCATCAGGCGCGATCTCGCCTCGGTCGAAGGATTTATCTACGTGGGCGACAAGCCCGAAGGCAACGAGATTCCGTTCGAGAAGTTCATCGCACCGGGTTCGGAATCGGAGCCGGCAATCGGCGCGGGGCTCGATGACCCGGCGTTCATCATGTACACCTCGGGCACCACCGGCAATCCGAAAGGGGTGGTGCGCACGCACAGCGCCGAGCTGTTCGGCTCGATGATCATGGCGCTCGAGTGCGGCTTTCGCCACGACGACA
>CADECO010000283.1:4557-7675 GCA_902825905.1 uncultured beta proteobacterium | reverse complement strand
CCGTCGGGCAAGGTCCGGTCTTCGTCATCGACGACACGCACTTCGACCGCCGATTGCGCCACACCCACTGAACTCAGGCGCGCGTCGTAACGCGGGTGATCGCGGTCGGCGAGGTGCAACTTCGAAAGCGCCGTGATCGTCATCGCGCTTTCGCTCCGGCCATGGATCTGCGCAAAGCGTTGTCCCATGACCGTCAGCGCATCCTTGATATCGGCCAAGGGCATCGGTCCGCGGTAGACGACGGTCTTCAGCATGTCGAGGGCAGGGCTTGCGGAGCGCACGTACCCAATCAGACGCTTGACCTGCGTCGGCGTTGCGAACAGCGCCGTGCCGCGCCAGTGGTTGGCCAGACGAACGATCTCCGCAGGCTCGAATTCCCCCGATTCGGCGACGACCTGTGGAGCCGCGGCGGCGAAGTGCGGCAATGCGTAAAGGCCGGAGCCGTGCGCGGTCGACGCGGCGTGCACGATGCAATCGTGGCTGCCGATCGGATCGACATCGGCGATGTAGCACAGCGACATCGCCAGCAGATTGCGATGCGAGAGCATCACACCCTTGGGCTGGCCGGTGGTGGCGCTGGCATACGAGAGCCAGGCGATGTCGTCGGGCACGTTCCAGTGGATCGAGACTTCGCGCGGCTCGTCGAACATCGTCCGATAGCGCGCGGACCGCACATCGATCGTGCGCGATTCGCCCAGATGCGCCGCGCTTGCTTGGGCCAGCTCAGGGGTGACGAAGCAGTAGCGCGCGCCCGAATGGCTGAGGATGTAGGCGAGTTCGTTCGGATGCAGCTTCGCATCGATCGGCAACGCGGTAAGCCCACCCCACCAGATGCTCGCGAGCACTTCGAAATACTCGGGACAGTTGTTCATGAACAACGCGACGCGCTCTCCTGCATCGAGGCCGAGCGTGTACCGCAGATGCTGTGCCAGCCTTCCGGCCCGCACGGCGAGTTCGCCATAGGTGGCATATGGCGTCGTGCCATGTGCAATGGCGATGCGGTCGGAAAACGTGCGCGCCGCGCGCGCGATGAATTGAGCGATGTTCATCGCCGCAAGGTCCTGGGAAATGACTGCGCGCCGAGGATTGAGCGCAGGGGATTGAGCGTGGAGCGGAGCGTGCGCCGCCGATCAGCGGGATGTGTCGCACGCAGGCGATGATACGTCCGCCGCCGCGTGGAGACGGGCGGGCCCGGCTCCGGCGCTCAGGACGTTGTGGCTTCTTCGGCCAGGCGCAGCTCGATCGCGTTGTCGGCGTGGGTGGCGAGCTGGCGGTTGAGCTGGGTGAGTCGATCGAGCAGGACGCGGATCATGCCGCGCTGAAACGACTTCTGGCAGCCGTCGCTGGCTGCCCGCATCGCCGAGGCCTTGATCTCGACGCAGGTGATCGACGTGGCGGCGGTGATCGTCGTGGGCCGGCGCGTGGGCGTGTCGCCGAAATACAGGGTCTCGCCGAAGCACCCGCCGTTGGCGACGGTCGCGAGCTGCTTACTGTCGAGTGTGACGGCGACCTCGCCCTTGAGTAGCACGAACATGCTGTCGGCGGCATCACCCTCGCGAATCATCACGGTGTGGGCTTGAGCGTCGCGCCACACGCTGATGCGCAAGCACTCCCACAGCGCGACATCGTCGAAGTCGGCGAAGAACGGCTGGGCCCGAAGCTCGGCGTACTTCTCCGAGTCGGTCGGCGCTGCGCCGATGGCCCGTGTCACACCGAAGGCGCGCGAGAGCTCCTTGCCGAAGTCGATCCAGGTCGCGAAGCGATCGGCCGGGTCCTTGGCCATCGCCTTGAGGCAGATCTCGTCGAATACGCTCGGCAGTTCCGGGCGGAACGTCGAGGGCGGTGCGGGCTGAACGTTCAGAATCTCGTAGGTGAGCGAGAGCTGGTTCGACGCGTTGTAGGGCAGGCGGCCGGTGAGCAGCTTGTAGAGCACCACGCCGAGCGAGTAGATGTCGGTCTGGTGGTTGAGGTTTTCCATGCGGATCTGCTCGGGCGACATGTACGCCGGCGAGCCGATTCCGGCCAACTGCGTGGTCTCGTGCGCAAGCGCTTCCTGGAACGACGCACCGAAGTCGGTGATCTTGATATCGCCGTCGGTCGTGTACAGGATGTTGCCCGGCTTGATATCGCGGTGGATGACGCCACTTTGAAACGCGAAATCGAGCGCTCGCAGGCACTTGAACGTGATCTCGACGACCTTGGCGATCGGCAGCAGGGACTGGAAATCGCAGTGCTGTTCGAGCGTGCTGCCCGGAACGTACTCCATCACCACATAGCAGAACTGGTCCTCGTTGACCGCGTCGTAAGTCTGCACGATGTGTGGATGCGTCAGCCGCCCTACCAGTGCAGCCTCGGCCAGGAAGCCCTTGCGCAGGACCTTGGCGTCCTGCTCGGAGAGCGTGCCCTCGCTGAAGAACACCTTGATCGCCACGTCGTGATGCTGGCTGGGATCGAAGGCGAGATAGACGCAACTGGTCGCGCCGCGGCCGATTTCTCGGCGGATCGGGTAGCGGCCGATGCGCTCTTCGAGTTCGAATTTGAAAGGCATGGGGCAGGGAGGTCGGAGGCAGGCGAGTCTAGCGGACGCATCCGACCCCCCATGCGCACTATTTCAACATCTTGAAAACGGCTTTTCGGGCCGCCATCTACCCTGCGTACAAGTTGCCGCAAGCAGGTTGGCGATAGCCGGATAAAGGCATGAATCCCGTGCGAATTCGAGGGAATGATCGATGCGACTAGACAAGCTGACGACGAAGTTTCAGCAGGCGCTCGCCGATGCGCAGAGCATGGCGGTGGGGAACGACAACCCTTATGTGGAGCCGCTTCACGTGCTCAGTGCCTTGCTGGGGCAAGCCGACGGATCCGGCCGCGCCCTGCTCGAACGTGCTGGCGTGAACTTCAACGCACTGCGCGATTCGGTGCAGAAGGCCATCGGGCGGTTGCCGACGGTACAAGGTCACGGTGGCGAGACGCCGGTGTCGCGTGAGCTGAACAATCTGCTCAACCTCACCGATCGCGAAGCGCAGAAGCGCGGTGACCAGTTCATCGCATCGGAGTTGTTTCTGATCGTGCTCGCCGACGATCGCGGCGAGGCCGGTCGGCTCCTCAAAGAGGCGGG
>CADECO010000283.1:0-4457 GCA_902825905.1 uncultured beta proteobacterium | reverse complement strand
ATCAACGGCGAAGTGCCTGATTCGCTGCGTAACAAGCGGGTGCTCTCGCTCGACATGGCGGCACTGCTGGCCGGCGCGAAATTCCGCGGAGAGTTCGAAGAGCGGCTCAAGGCCGTCCTCAAGGAGATTGCGCTGGACGAAGGCCGCACCATCGTGTTCATCGACGAATTGCACACCATGGTCGGTGCGGGCAAAGCCGAAGGCGCGATCGATGCGGGCAACATGCTCAAGCCGGCGCTTGCGCGCGGTGAACTGCACTGCGTGGGTGCGACCACGCTGGACGAATATCGCAAGTACATCGAGAAGGACGCAGCGCTCGAGCGTCGCTTCCAGAAGGTGCTGGTCGGGGAACCGACCGTCGAAGCCACGATCGCGATCCTGCGCGGCCTGCAGGAGAAATACGAAGTGCACCATGGCGTGGACATCACCGATCCGGCGATCGTTGCCGCGGCGGAGCTCTCGAATCGCTACATCACTGACCGGTTTCTGCCAGACAAGGCGATCGACCTGATCGACGAGGCCGCCTCGCGCATCAAGATGGAAATCGACTCCAAGCCCGAGTCGATGGACAAGCTCGACCGGCGCCTGATCCAACTCAAGATCGAACGCGAGGCGGTGAAGAAGGAAACCGACGAGGGGTCGCGCAAGCGGCTAGGCCTGATCGAAGACGAGATCAGGAAGCTAGAGCGCGAGTACGCCGATCTGGAAGAGATCTGGAAAGCGGAAAAGGCCAACGTGCAGGGGAGCCAGCACGTGAAGGAAGAGCTGGAGCGCGTTCGATTGGAGATGGAGAACGCCAAGCGCAAGGGTGATTGGCAGAAGGTCTCCGAACTGCAGTACGGCAGGGTCCCGCAACTCGAGGCGAGCCTGAAGAAAGCCGAAGGTAGCGGCGGCGAGCGGCCGCGTCCGAAGCTGTTGCGAACCGAAGTGGGCGCAGAGGAAATCGCCGAGGTGGTGTCACGCGCAACAGGCATTCCGGTCTCGAAGATGATGCAAGGCGAGCGCGACAAGCTGCTCGCCATGGAAGCGAAGCTGCATGAACGTGTCGTCGGACAGGACGAGGCGGTGCGGCTTGTCGCCGACGCAATCCGTCGGTCGCGAGCGGGGTTGTCCGATCCGAACCGGCCGTACGGTTCGTTCCTGTTTCTGGGACCTACAGGCGTTGGCAAGACCGAACTGTGCAAGGCCCTGGCGGCGTTCCTGTTCGATTCCGAGGATCACCTGATCCGCATCGACATGTCGGAGTTCATGGAGAAGCACTCGGTGGCCAGGCTGATCGGTGCGCCGCCCGGATACGTCGGCTATGAAGAGGGTGGCTATCTCACCGAAGCGGTACGTCGCAAGCCCTATGCGGTGATCCTGCTCGACGAGGTCGAGAAGGCACACCCGGACGTGTTCAACGTGCTATTGCAGGTGCTCGATGATGGCCGGCTCACCGATGGGCAGGGGCGGACGGTCGACTTCCGCAATACCGTAGTGGTGATGACTTCCAATCTGGGCTCGCAGATGATCCAGAGCATGGCGGGTAGCGATCCGGGATTGATCAAGACGGCCGTGCTGGCCGAAGTGAAGACGCAGTTCCGGCCCGAGTTCGTCAATCGGATCGACGAGCTGGTGGTGTTCCATGCCCTCGACGAGAAGCACATCCAGAACATCGCGCGGATTCAACTGCGCTACCTGGAAGCGCGTCTTGCCAAGCTGGAAATCGCACTGGACGTGAGCGAGGTGGCGCTCGCGGAGATTGCGAAGGCGGGGTTCGACCCGGTGTACGGCGCACGGCCGCTCAAGCGGGCGATCCAGGCGCAGATCGAGAATCCGCTCGCAAAACAGATTCTCGAAGGCAAGTTCGCGGCGAAGGACAAGGTCGTCGTCAACGCGAACCGCGGCCAGTTCAGCTTCGCGAAAGCGTAGCGGAGGCAGGAGGGCTCAGCGGCATCAAAGCAATGGCTCTATGAGCCCGATCCGCACGCCGCGCGAGTCGGCGGCGTGTAGCAAATGACAACGCCCGCGAAAGCGGGCGTTTGTCTGTCTGCCGATCCTCAAGACCTGATCAAGGGATTCTCAGGCTTGAATCGTCCAGGCTCGCCGTCACCGAACGGGCGATGCGGATCAACTCTTCCCACATCGACTCGGTGTCTTTGCGGAACACCGAACTCGTGTCGGGATTCATCACGTGCCACAGCCCGCGATTGAGTTCGGTGCGCAGTTCGCCGGGACGCCATTCCACGTATCCGACGTAGTAGCGCGCCTCGTTGGGCATGCGCTCGATGATGCGATCCACCACGTCGACGCGCATCGAGAAAAACAGATCTTTCATCAATTTGATCGAGCCCGAGCCGGGGCTGTCGGCGGAACGCACTACCGCGAACAACGCGCTGCGCGACATCGGGCCGCCGAAGTACACCGGATCGACGACCTTCTTCGAGGGTTCATGATCGGGAAACAGGCTGGACAGTGTCCGCCGCGTGGGGCGGTTGATGATGAAGCCGATGTGTCGATCGTTGTCGGCCGGAACAGCGAGCAGAACGGTCTGGCGATAACCCGGATCGACCAGCCGCGGCGTGGCGACCAGCAGGAATGCCGCGTCGTCGTCGGAGCGGCTGGCTTGCGCCTGTGCAAGCCCAAGCGGAACCAGCACGCCAATCAGGATGCTCGAGACCCACTTCTTCAGCATGCTTCAGCTCCTTCAAGGATATCGGCGGCCCGAACACCTCTGTGCTTCACTCTACGCTACAGCGGTACCCTGTCGCTCGTGGCTGGCTTGTCCCGATATTACGCGCGCCCAGCAGGGCCGTGTAGCCCGTTCGATCGATTGTAGATCGGCGCTCGGAGCCTCCGAACTGCCCGAACGGTTAATTTCGCCCGCAATTTCTGCGAAAGTTCCGGCCCGCATGTCCGTTGTAGCGACCGTTCGTCACGAAAGCGTCGCGCGCTGCGCGCGATTTCGGAACATCGAGCTGCGTGCGCCACTTCAGCGCGTGCGAGCGAGTTCCCGGCAACGAAAGCAGCGTGTCAGATGGTCGTTCACCATGCCGACCGCCTGCATGTAGGCGTACATGATCGTCGTGCCGACGAAGCGACAGCCGCGCGCTTTGAGATCTTTGCTGAGCGCATCGGAGACCGACGTCTGCGCGGGCACTTCTCGCTGCTCGCGCCAGCGATTCTGGAGAGGGCGCCCGTCGACGAAGCGCCATAGGTACGCGTCGAAGCTGCCGAACTGCTCCTGGATCGCGAGAAACGCTTTGGCGTTGTCGATCGTCGCGGCCACCTTCAGGCGATTGCGGATGATGCCGGGGTTGGCGAGCAGCCTCGCCTGCTCGCGCGCACCAAAACGGGCGATGCGCGTCGGGTCGAACCCGGCCATTGCACGACGGTAGTTCTCGCGCTTGGCCAGCACTGTCGACCAGGACAGTCCGGCCTGCGCGCCTTCGAGGATGAGGAATTCGAACAACACGCGATCCTCGTGCACCGGCACGCCCCACTCGGTGTCGTGATACATGACATCGAGCGGGCTTGCGTTGGCGACCCACGCGCAGCGCGTCGGCTCGCGGGTCGCTCGGGGACTGGCCATCGCGCGCGTTACTGAAATGCCTGAATGCCGGTCTGCGCGCGACCGAGGATGAGGGCGTGGATGTCGTGCGTGCCCTCGTAGGTGTTGACCACCTCGAGATTAACCAGATGACGGATCACGCCGAACTCATCGGAGATGCCGTTGCCGCCGAGCATGTCGCGCGCCATGCGGGCGATGTCGAGAGCCTTGCCGCATGAATTGCGCTTGAGGATGGAGGTGATCTCGACGGCCGCGGTGCCTTCGTCTTTCATCCGCCCCAGGCGCAGGCAACCCTGCAGGCCCAGACAGATCTCTGTCTGCATGTCGGCGAGCTTTTTCTGGATGAGCTGATTCGCGGCGAGCGGACGGCCGAACTGCTGGCGATCGAGCACGTACTGGCGCGCGGTGTGCCAGCACGACTCGGCGGCACCGAGTGCGCCCCAGGCGATGCCGTACCGGGCAGAGTTGAGACACGTGAACGGCCCTTTCAGCCCTTCGACGTTGGGCAGCAGGTTCTCCTCGGGCACGAACACGTTGTCCATCACGATTTCGCCGGTGATCGACGTGCGCAGCCCGACCTTGCCGTGAATCGCCGGCGCGCTGAGCCCTTTGGCGCCTTTTTCCAGAACGAATCCGCGAATGCGACCATCGTCGGTCTTGGCCCACACGACGAACACGTCGGCAATCGGCGAGTTGCTGATCCACATCTTCGAGCCGGTCAGGCTGTAGCCGCCTGCCACTTGCTTGGCGCGCGTGGCCATGCTTCCGGGATCCGATCCGTGGTTCGGTTCGGTCAGGCCGAAGCAGCCGATCCATTCGCCGGTGGCGAGCTTGGGCAGGTACTTGCGGCGTTGCGCCTCGGTGCCGAACTCGAAGATCGGCACCATCACCAGCGACGACTGCACGC
>CADECO010000282.1:0-7684 GCA_902825905.1 uncultured beta proteobacterium | reverse complement strand
TGTTAATTTGATAGGCGGCATAGCGCTGCGTGTCTTCATGCGAAGACGACCTGCCTCGGTGATCTATCCGCGCGCCAGATGAGGGTGGCACGAAAATCGAATCCGATCCGAACCGCGTAGACCTCCTCAGCCGTGCCGGTGAACTCGAGGTCTGGGAGATCGTGAACGCTACCAGCGTGGATCATCCGTTCCATGTGCACGGAACACAGTTTCAGGTGCTGGATCGAACCGTGGCGGCCACACGGTTGCCGATCCGCTTCTGGCTTGGAAGGACAGCGTCAATACGCGCGCAGGAGAGACAGTTCGCATCAAAATCGTACAGCGCACTCGCGGCAAACGTACGTTCCACTGCCACATCGTCGAACACGAGGACCTGGGCATGATGGGGGTGCTCGAGGTGGTATGAAAGGCCTCGGACCAGCGCTGACAAACGTCAGTTGACGCGCTCACGCATTCCCCGCACCACAAGTTCGGTAACGTCGATGTGCGAATACGGCGAGGCGAGCGTATTCGTGGTGACAACATTCCAAGAGAGGGACCCGGTCGATTCAGGCACCATCGAAGAGCGATCTGCGGCGTGCACGAGCAGGCAGTATGCCGCCCGAAATCCCATTCCGACCAGCCGCGCTGAGACCGCTTGGCCCAGCCCGTCGCAGTCCGAAAGCGTCGCGCCCACAAACACCGGTACACGACCGGCACAGGCGGCTAAACCGGGTGGCAGCAGCGCGACATCTGAGCGCAGCCAGCGCTGTTTGCGAACCATCATCTCGTGTGGCGCGCGCGCCAGATCCGACAACGTGCCGATCCACTGGGCCGACGCAGGCTCAAGACCGATCAGTACCGGGCGCTTCACATGCTGGCGCAGCCAATCGCCGATGAGCTTCGTCGGGTCGACGATCAACGTCGGGATGTTAAGCCAGCCACGCGCGCGTCCGGAGTCCAAGCAAGTCGGCTCGACGGTGACGACCCAATTGAAGGCACGCGCGAAGGCACCGGTCGAAAGTCTAGTCATAATGATTTCGACAGCACGAGCCAGGCCTACGGAGCGAGGCAGGCCTTCTATGAAAGGAGCAACCAAGCCAACGTGTTGTGCGCCGGCGTCGATGAGCGCCTCGGCCAAAACTTGAATAGTGAGCGTTTGATTTTCCGGATCATCGAACGAGCACACGATGGCGCATTCCCGCCCTCGAACCGCGATTGAGAACTCTGGCGCGAGCGGATCGTCCTTGGACGTCCCAAAGCACGCCTTGGCGATGGGCGCGTTAAGCCGGCGCGCAATCCGCGCGGCGAACCCCTCGTTTCCAGGAAGGGGCAGCAGAACTGGAATCTTCCCACTAGCCAGAGGCACTGCCCGTCGAAGAACTGTAGCGGTCACGGTTCTAACCACGCACCCAAGACGATCTCCTCGCAGCAAAGGCTAAGAGCTGTGCTCAGCACTCAGGTCAAGGCCTTTCGGCGCCGCGAGACGGTGATTTCCGAAGGCGGGGAACGCTCCCTGCAGCCTCAAAACATCCAGAATTCACCTGCCCGCTAGAAGAACCACTGCAGCTGCAGATAGAAGAGATTCCGCAGTCGTCCGTATTCGGAGTCGGAGGCTCCACTGAACCATTGCACGCCGCCTCCCAGCTCCACGTTCTGCGTAAGCGAATAGACCAAGGTCGGCCAAACCAGACGGCTGCCGTCGTCGAGATTCTGAACGTAGTAATTGACGCTCTTCAGAAGCGGCGTAATGTCGTAGGACGCCGAGATCGCCGCGTAGCGTCGCGCGACATTGCGTACGCGTCCCGCGAAGAGCGCCGAAAAGTCGTACTCACTACGCTTGCGAGTGCCTTGCCCGTCGTAGTACAGCTCCGCCGTCAAGGTGAGCGTATTGGCAAAGCCATAGTCGGCGCCGAGCAAGATGCGGCCATAGTTGCGACCCACGTCGGCCAGCGTGTAGCTCGCCTCGCCGCGCACGCCGAGCCCGGCGATCTGGGTGGCGAAGTCGGCGCCGGCGACGCGATCGTCGCGAAACTTCCCCCCGATCAGCGAAAAGTCCCAGCCGCGCAGGTTGCCGTGGCCGTACCCCGCGACGCTCGCCGCGGCGCGGTCGCTGCGGGGCACGTAGGCGATGCTGGCCCGTGACAGGGGGCCGAGCTTGCGTTCGACCAGCACACCGTCTACACCGGGGCGCTCGTCGCGCTCCAAGCGGGTCGGATTGAGGGGATTCAGGATATCGAGCGGATTCCAGAACCGACCGGTGCCCCAAGCGATGCGTTGCCGGCCCAGTTTCACATCGGCAAGCGGCGCGGCGAGCGTGACACTCGCGCGGTAGAGCTGGTGTCGTCCGTAGTAGCCTCCGTGCTCCGCGTAGTTGCGCTGGAGCGAGAAGTAGGTGGCCGCCCGGGTGTCTTTTTCGAGTGCGAACTGACGCGTGTCGAGATAGCTCCCGAGCAAGAGCTCGTTGTCGTATTGCACATCGAGTGCCACCTGATCGGCGGGCCTGCCCTGGAGCTTGAGGCGCAGTCGATTGAGACCGAGCGTATAGCGCTCGGCGAGCGGCACCACCGTCTCGGAGCGGCTCACAAGGCTCTTGAAGTATCCCGAAAGCTCGAGCCTGCTTGGCGCTGCCTCGGTGGCCAAAGCAACGATTGGAGCGCTAGCCTGCAATGCGCCGAGCAACGCGCGCAGGAACACCGGCCTAAGCATGCCGGAGCGCTTGCGCCGGATCGAGTCGTGCGGCGCGCAGCGCCGGATAGAGCGCGGCCAGCAGCCCGAACGCGAGCAACATCGTCGCGGGAACCACGAGCGTCTGCGGGGAAGCGCGGGTGTAGATCACGCCAGTCAGCCCCGGGATGGTCGCCACGCCGCCGAAGAGAAACGATAGATCGATGCCGTGGACCCCAAAGTATTCGACGATGGCGATGCCCAGCAGATAACCGATCGCGATGCCCGCACTGACCACGATCGCGGTCTCGTACATCACCACGCGCACCATCGCACCCGGACGCGTGCCGATCGCGATCATGACCCCAAGCTCACGGGTGCGCTCCATGACCGCCATGAGGATGGTATTGAGCACGCCCAGGGCGACCACGCCAAAGACGATCGCGAGCACGATGTATTCGATCACGCGATTCAGGCGATCCATCTCGTCGACTTGCGGCAGCAAGGTGGGCCAGGACACGACGTCGTAGCCGGCACGCGATACGACCGGCGCCAAAGCAGCGCGTACCGACTCGCTGGCGCGACGATCCTTGAGGCGAATACCGATGATCGACGCTCTGTCGCCTAGACCCACTAGCGACCGAGCCGCGCCGATGCCGATGTAGATGTAACGGCCATCGAATGCTTCGCTCTCGGTGGCGAAGATGCCACTGATTCGATACGCCGCCGAGCCGAGGCTTCCGTCAGCGGATTGGGCGTGCACGACGAGCCGTTCGCCGACGCGCACGCGAAGCTTCTCGGCGAGTTTGCGTCCGACGATGACGCTGCGGTCATCGCCCGGTGCAAGCGGCGCGCCTTCACGCAAGGCTCGATCGAGAATGGTGAGTTGCGCTTCGGCGGGCGGGTCGACACCCATCAAGACGACCATCTCCTGCTTGGCCGCGCTGCTTGCCAGGGCTTGTGTCTGCACACGGGCCGCCGCTGCGGCGATCCGTGGCTCAGCGCGCAATTCGGTCAGCATCCTTTCCGGCGCCTCGATCGCCAGATCTGGCGACATTTCCCGGCGAAATCCCGCGGGCTCGATCTGCAGGTGACCGGTCACGTAGCCAGTCGCGTTCTCGATCGTCTGGTCGATGAACCCGTCGAAGAAGCTGAGGATGAAGACGAAGCCGACCACCGTCGATCCGATGCCGGCCAAGGTCAGCAGCGAACGGCGCGGATTGCGCAGCACGTTGCGCGCGGCGATCGCGAAGAAGATGTGGCGCGCGTTCCTTGCTTCGCGCGCCGGCGCAGACGATCGCAACGTACGGCTTTCCCATCCGCGGATGGCGCTCACTGGTTCGAGGCGCGCCGCGCGCAGTGAGGGGTAGACAGCCGCAAGGAGCGTCGTGCCGAGCACGATGAGCGCCAGCACGATCGTGCGATCGACCCGCGGCAAGGGATAGATGATGTCCGACAGGCCCGGCATGACTTCGAGCCCTCTTGAATACGCCGACAAATCGATGCCGCTCGCGCCGTAGTACGCAGAGACGCCGACGCCTACCAACCCGCCGAGGACGAGGCCGCCCAAGCCAAGCAGCATCGCCTCCACCATGATCGTCTGCGCCAGACGACTCGGACGGGTCCCCAAGGCGAGTAGGATCCCCAGCTCGCGGGTGCGTTCGAGCACCGCCATGAGCACGGTGTTGGTGACGCCCGCCGCCACGATGACGAACAGCACGAGCAGCACGGCGTAGCCGAGCACTTCGTGAAAGCGCACGCTTTGCATCACCACCTGAAGGAGGCGCTGCCATCCCACCACTTCGTATTGCTCGCCCAGAGTGGATCGGAGCGCGGCGGCGGTCGCTGTAGTCGTGTCGCGGTCGCGTAGACGCATCGCTACGGAGGTGGCACCGGACGGTGCCGCCAGAAACTCACGCACTGCCGCAAGCGGCGTGATCGCCGTCCAACCGTCCAGCTCTTCGATCTTGGTGCGAAAGATACCTTTCACGTGGAATCGCGCCGCCGCGAGCGAGCCGTCGTAGGCCTGGCTGATCACGGAGAGTTGGTCGCCCACCGTGGCACCGAGCGCTTCGGCCATCCGCTCGCCGATGAGCATCGCCGCGCCATCGTTTGACGTGAGTGCGGCCCCCAGGATCACCGCATCGAGGAGCGCGCTGACGTCGCGCTCGACTTCTGGATCCACGCCGGCGAGAAACACACCGCGCGATTTCTCGCCCAGTGCGACGAGCGCCTGGCCCTCGAAGCGAGGTGCCGCAGCGGCCACATCGTTACGCTGGCCGATCGTGTCCAGCACGCTCGCAAGATCCGGAATCGTTCGATCGAGCGAGGGGTCGTCGTGATAGCCCATGGCATGGACTTGCACGTGCCCGGAAAAGTAGCGGGTTGTGTTGTCCACCATCTGTTCGTTGGCGCCGTCGATGAACGCCCACATGAAGATCAGCGCGGCGAGCCCGGAGGCGATCGAGGCGAGCGTGATCAGCGAACGACGCGCATTGCGGCCGATGTTGCGCCACGCGAGTTGGGCGAGGGTCATGCCGGCCTGCGCTCGTCGGCGACGATCCGTCCATCGCGCATTCGCACGATGCGACGCGCGCGCTCCATCACCATCGGATCGTGCGTGGAGAACACGAACGTGACGCCGTGCCGTTCGTTGAGCGCGCGCATGAGGTCCATGAGCGAGCCACCGCTTGCCGAGTCGAGGTTTGCGGTCGGCTCATCGGCGAGAACCAGCACCGGTTGTGCCACCACCGCACGCGCCACCGCCACGCGCTGTTGCTGGCCACCGGAGAGTTGTCGCGGGCGCCGGTGCTCCAGTCCCTCCAGTCCGAGCGCTGCCAGCATGGCCCGGGAGCGGCGGGTTCGCTCTTCCGGTGCCACGCCTTGCAGCATCATCACGTACTCGACGTTCTCCAGGGCCGAGAGCACTGGAATTAGGTTGTACTCCTGAAAGACGAAACCGATCTTGCGCAAACGGATCTCGGCGCGCCGCGTCGCGCTCATCGCGCCGATTTCTTTGCCGTCTACCCACAGCCGGCCCGCGCTTGGCATATCGAGCGCCCCCACCAAGTTGAGGAGAGTCGTCTTTCCGGAACCCGACGGCCCCACCAGTGCCATGAATGCGCCCCGTTCGATCTGCAGATCCACTCCGTCCAGCGCACGGACCGAGGTGTCATCGGCCTGGTAGGTCTTGCTCGCCTGCTCGGTGAGAACAGCAAACGAGGGTGCTGGCTTGTTCATTTGCTTTGTAGGTTGCGCTGCGTGAAGACCTCCGGGTCGATGGGCCGATCCCACACCGGAGACTTGAAATGAATAGTCGTCACATTGCCCGGCTTGGCGCTGGGGCGCATCTCCCACAAGGTTGGCACCGTGCGAGCGCCATACACCTTGACCTCGTAGAACGTGAGCGTACGTACTAGCCCCCCGCGCTCGTCGAAATACTGCGTGCGCAAGGGCATCAAGTCGTGCTTGCGCACCGCATAGAGAACCTTGCCCCAGACGACCGCGCTTTCTGGCTTAGGCGTGAGCTCCACGAGATAGGCTTCGGTACCTTCGATCGTCTCGACGCCGCTCACGCGATGGGTATAGTCGTCGATCATGCTCGATTCCTTCACCAGGTCGTCGTTGGTGAAGTCCGAACCCATCCACGGCTGCAACATCATCGTGGGCGGGATCTTGACGATGCGCTCGATGCTCGGGAGGTAGTTCCACATCTCCGCGCCGATGCGAAGCGAGCCGATTCCCGCTTCCTTGGCGGGCGCCGCGATGCGGATGAACGAGCGCGTCGGCCGATCCATCCAGACTCGCAGCTCGAGACGGCGCTCCCAACGCGGCGTAGTGATGCGCATCTCGTATTCCCCTTGCATCGTCTTGCCCCACAAGCGCTTTTCTACCTGTTCGACGATGTCCTTACCGGAAAGCTCCTGTCCCAGCGTGGACAGCGAGGAGCCAAGCAGCGTCAACGCCGCGAGTATTCCGAACAGGTGCCTTCGGATCGAGGACCAAGCGAATCGAGCGCCGTTCGGAGACGTGGGCCGTATTCGCACTTAGCGGCTCCACGGCGGAATCCGACAGAATCCCTGTGCCGGCACATCGAGTGCACTGTTGAACTTGCTCGAGAGGTTTTGAAACGCCACCAAGCCGGTGAGATCGACGATGGCATCGTCACTGAAGTGTTGCTTAAGACGCTGGATAAGCACGTCGTCGACACCGCGTTCGGGATAGGTCATCCCTTCGGCATACTCGAGCGCTACCCGTTCGCGATCAGAGAAAAGCGCGCTTTGCTGCCAGGCATCGACAGCCATCACCTTCTCTGCGCTGGCCCCACGTTTCATGAGCGTCGCTGAGTTGATGTCGACACAGAACGGGCAGTGGTTGATCTGCGAGACGCGGACTGTTAAAAGCGATCGCAGCGCCGGCTCGATCGGCGAGGAACGTCGATCGATCATGCCGTAGAGAACAGCTACGCCGAGAAAGAGCCGCGGCACGCGCGCCCACAGCAGCGCCGAGTCGAGCACAGCGCCATACTTGCGGCGCTGATTCCAGAAGAACGGGCGCAACAACCACGGATATCGATTCGGCGGCTCGGGTGAGATGCGCATGGGTCCTCCTTGGATGTCCTGCGGTCCGGGGCGTGGGGGCCACGGAAGCCGTCCGGAATTTCGTCCGCACCTCGCATTCCTCGCGCGGCGCCACGCACGCGTACATGAACGCCCGCACCGGGAAAGTTGCGGAGAGAGTCCATGCACATCCCACATCCGACCCGAGTGCTATTTCGAACAAACTACTGCATCTCGTGCGCGAGCCATTGACCACAGTCAAGCCGGTCTCGCGCGCGGAAGTGCCGGGCCAGCCAGGTAACCGGCCAAGCTCGCGCTGCTCAACCATGCCAACTGCGCGGCGCGATGGCTCTCATCGGTGTTCTCGCCGACGAAGGCCGACGCGGCAGGCAAATGACCGCAGCGACGAAGGCGCCTGCCGAGAAACGAGCCTGTCGAAAAAGGTAGAACTTCGCTAGCACGTCGAACTCCAAGTGCAT
>CADECO010000281.1:4203-7724 GCA_902825905.1 uncultured beta proteobacterium | reverse complement strand
TACCCCGGCGAGATCCTCGGCTCGGGCACGGTGGGCGGCGGCTGCGGCAACGAACTGGGCCGGTTCATGAAAGACGGCGACGTGATCGAACTGGAAGTCGAGCGCATCGGCGTACTGCGCAATCGCATCGTCGCCCCGCATGTGCGCGAGGTGCCGAAGCTGCCGATCAAGATTTTCTGATCAGACTCTGATCAGGAAAACTGACCGGCACCCTTCACTGCGCCTTGGCGCCGAGCGAACGGGCGAGCGCCGCATACTTCGCCAGGTCTTGCTTGATGCGCGCGGCAAATTGCTCCGGCGAACTCGCGACGATATCGAGCCCTGCTCCGCGCAGCCGTGCGACGGTCTCATTCTCAGCGAGGATGCTGACGATCTCGGCATGCAGCTTGTCGATGATCGCTCGTGGCGTACCGGCCGGGGCAACCATGCCGAAGTAGGCGTCCATGGCCACGGTGGCATGCCCGGCTTCCGCGAACGTCGGCGTGTCCGGCAGGTCGACGTGGCGCTTCGGTGTCGTGACGGCGAAAGCCTTGAGCTTGCCGCCGCGAACGTGTGGCACGCCGGCCGAGATCGACCCGAACAGCAGATCGACGTTGCATCCCACGGCATCGACCACCGCCGGACCGAACCCCTTGTAGGGCACGTGCGTCAGCTCGATCCTGGCCGAAGCCTTGAGCATTTCGCCCGCCAGATGATGGTTGCTGCCGAAACCGGACGACCCGATCGACAAACGCTTCGATCCGGCCAGTCTGATCACCTCGTCGAGTGAATCCGCCGGCAGGTTCGCGCATCCCATCAACACGAATCCGGCACTCGCGGCAATTGCAATCGGAGCGAAGTCCCGCTCCGGATCGAAGCCGACCTTCGCGTATACGTTGGGATTGATCACCAGCGGCCCGTCGGCTGCGGCGAACAGCGTGTAGCCGTCCGGCGCTGACTTCGCCACTGCTTCCGCGGCAATGTTGCCGCCCGCTCCGGTCCGGTTCTCCGCAACGAACGGCTGACCGAGCCGCTCCGCCAGGCGCGAAGCGAGCAGGCGACCAACCAGGTCAGGGGCACCACCCGGAGGAAACGGAATGATGACCTTCACCGCACGGTTCGGATAGGTCTGCGACGCCGCCGGTGCGGCGCACAGTACGGCCATCAGCGTAACCAGCACACGCAGCCAGCGTCCGATCCCCATCGTCCTTTCCTCCTTGTTGAGTTCGCTACGTGTCGAGCACCGATTTGTCGAACAGTCGATCAAGTGGAACCGGCGCGTCGAGCAGACGCTGGTCCACCATGTAACCGATGAACATCTCCAGATTCTCGCGGTTCGCCTTGAGTCCGCTGGTCCAGGGGTCAGGGCCCAGTTCGCCGATCTGCTGCTCGTAGTCGTTGCGCGCGAACGCGAGCAACGCGTATCCGGGGTCATGATAGAAATCGTACGCCTCACGCTTGGCCTCCTCGAACAGCGCCATCAGCTCACGCGCGAGTGCGGGTCGTTGGCGTAGCCGCTGCTCCTTCACTGCGATGAGATGCATGATCGGGAAGTAGCCACGCGCGCTGGCATAACGCGCGCATTCGTCGCGCACCGCCGGGAACAGCCGAGCAACGCGATCGGTGCGCTGCTGAACGTCGGCAGGTGGGTGCGGATGAATGAACGCATCGATCTCGCCGTCGATCAGCATCTGGGTGAGGCGACGCCCCTGCGGTACTCGCTCGACGGGCAGGTCGCCGCGGATCCAGGCGATCTCCTCGGGGTGCTGCGTGATCCAGCGGATCTCCTCCCAGGGCACCCCGTAGAAGCTTTTCAGATCGCCTTTGGCCAGCACTGACATCGTCACTTGAAAGGCCCACAGACCCACTCTTCGGCCGCGCAGATCGGCGGGCGTTCGAATTCCGGCGCTGCGGTTGACGAACATGTGATTCTGGCTGAACAGACGGCGCGGAAAGATCGGCACGCCCGTGAGCGGCACGCCGCGCTTCTTGGCCATGATGTACGAAGCCAGCGACACCTCGGCCGCATCGAACTCCAGGTCACGCAGCATCCGGCCGTGCCGATCGATCCCGTCGCGGCGCGGCGGCACCATCCCGACTTCGAGCGCCCGATAACGCAGTCCACCCGGTCCGGGGATGGCGTTGAGAAACAGCGGTACGTGTCGATCGTAGCGATCCAGGGCGATCGTCAGGGCGTTCTCGGCCATGATTTATCCGTCCTCCAATCTGGTGCATCGTGGGTGAGGGATCTGGTGGATGCGTGACTGTCAATCCGTCCGCGCCACCCGCTGACCATCGAAGATCGCCTCCAGTGCGTTGCGAGGCGCGAGGCAATCGCCGATCAGCACCGGTACAACGCCCGCTTCGATCAGCGGCGCTTCCAGCGCGTGCAGCGCGCGCGCCGGCATGCAACCGATCAGTCGATCGACTGCGCCGAGTACATCGTGCTCACCGCAGGAGGTGTCTTCGAGAATCAGCTCGCCGCGATCCAGCCGCAGCGGCTTGCGCAGGGTCTTCACGCGGATGCGCTTCTCGCGCCAGCGGGCGAAGGTGGTGAGCGTGCTGTAGATCGTCGTGCGCCAGAGCATGCCGGCGCTGGGCGTGATGAGTGTGACTCGCGCACCCTGCTCGGCGAAGTGTTCCACCAGTCCGAGCACGCTCCAGTCGCCGGTTTCGTCGTAGACCGTGACGTGCTGGCCACGCGCATCGATGCGGGCACCTTCATCGAGCGTGAGTGCTCGACTGCCGTCGGGCAACACCAGCGACGTCGGTTCGGCGCCTGTCGCGAGCCACACGGCATCCGGACGCGCGGCAACGATCCACGACGCGCTCGCCTCGCGCCCGAGTTCCACCGACACGCCAAGACGCTCGAGTCGGGCACGGGCAAACCGCAACCACAACCCGAAGTCCTCGCGCAGCCGCAGACCCGCCGCGAGATTCAACCGGCCGCCTAACCGGTCACTACGCTCCACGAGCCGCACGCGATGTCCGCGCTCGGCGGCGATCGCCGCGGCTTCCATCCCCGCCGGCCCACCGCCGATCACCATGACCTCGCGCGGTGTCGTCGTGCGCGCCACGGTTGCGTCGTTCCACTGATATTCGCGGCCGGCACGTGGATTGACCGTACACGTCAGGGCGAGGTTGCGCTCCAGATTCTGCGCGCAGCCCTGATTGCAGCCGATGCACGGCACCACCGTCTCGGCCCGGCCGGACTGCCATTTCGACACAATCGCCGGGTCGGCGATGTGCGCGCGCGCCATGCCCACCATGTCGGCGTCGCCGCTGGCGATGATCGCGTCGGCCTCATCAAGGCCGCGCACCTTGCATACGGCAAAAATCGCCACCTTGTTCGGCGCAGCAGCTACCGCCTGCCGGATCGCGCCCGGCAGATGGCGGAACATCTGCCTGTCCACGCCCATGTCGGCGATCTGCGTGCCGAGCGACTTGCTCATGTGATACGCGGAGTGACTCACATGGATGAAATCGAGCTGCACCTGCGCCACCGCGCGCCGTGCGATCTCCACCGCCTGCTCGAGATCCAG
>CADECO010000281.1:2537-4103 GCA_902825905.1 uncultured beta proteobacterium | reverse complement strand
CCGAGCGACCAGCGGATCGGTGATGCGCCCCACGACGCCGTGCGTTCGTACTCGCCTTCGATCTGCCGGCCCAGATGGCAGATCTGCGCGAGAAATAGCGCCCCTTCTTCATGCACCGCGTCGGCCACGCGTCGATAGTGCGGCACGCACTCGGGCATGTAGCCCGCGACGCCCTGCGGGCGCCCGAGGCTGTTCTGCATCACGCGGATCGCCTCGAACACGCAGATGGCGGCTCCACCCTTGGCGCGTGCCCGGTGATATGCCGCGTGCCGCTCGGTCGGCATGTGATCGGCGCCATAGCTCGTGGTGTGGCCCGGCACCAGGATCCGATTGCGAGCGCGCAGCTGGTTGAGCGTGAAGGGCTCGAACACATGCGCAAGCGATGCGCCGGGCATCGATGACGCCTCGTGAGATGGCAATGCCATATCGACTCCGTTGGATGGAACCGGACGGTCAGCGCGGAGCGCGCCCTTCAACCTTCTGCCGCGACGACGGCTCGGTGCACGATCTTGCCGTAAGGCTTCACCCACGCCACGTCATGCAGCCGTGCCGCGATCGGTTTCGCGCCGGCAAGGCCCGCGAGTTCCGGCGCGTGGAAGCGCACCTGCGCACTGCCCGACCATACGTCATCGATGCGCACATCGTGCATGGCCGTGCACACCAGGGTGCGCGTCACTCCACCGCCCGCTTCGGGACTGGGCAGCGCGGTCATCGTGAAGAAGTGCCGAAAACCCGGTACACCGACGTCGACATCACCGGCGCGCTCGACCGTCATTTCGAGGTCGTACAGCTGGCGACCGTAACGCGAAACGCGGCCGACCGCGACATCGCCCCCTCGCCAGTTGCGCCGGTGCGGCGGACGCGTGATCGCGAACTGCGCCAGCCGCTGCGGCCAGCCGTACATCTCGCGTCCCACTGCAATCTCCGCATCGTTGTCGCACCAGATATACGGACTGTAGTGGCCGGCAACGCCATCGTGCTCGACGTACAGCGCCACGCTGCCTTCGTGGAACGTCGATTCTTCCGGATGGCGCGCGATGAAGGTCCCGCCCAGACCGTAGTCGCAGGAGATCTCGTAGACGCTCACGCGCACGATCGGCGCGGCCACCGGCTTGAGCGGCGCGGGTACGTGCATCCGGATCCAGTCGGGATCGGCCTGCACGAACACGGTGATGACCCGCCCCATGAAAATCCACGGCGGCGGACCGTAGAGCGATGCGCGCCCATGCGGATCGAGCGGTGCGGCGAAACCGCGCGGGACGGGCACCTCGGATGAATCAGCCACGAGCCCTCCTTGTCTGATGAATGCCGAGGCGCGTCATGCCGACGTGCGCAGCCCTGGCGTTGGAGCACGATCTGCACGATCTGCACGATCTGCACGATCTGCGATCCGACAACGCGACCACCTCACGCATAACCCGGCGGCGGCTCGAAACCCCGGTACTCGCTTTCCAGGAGCTTGGCGAGTGCGAGGCATGTGCGGTCGCCCCCGGGTGGACCGATGATCTGCGCACCGATCGGCAGCCCATCGCGCGATCGCCCGATCGGAACGACCGTAGCGGGCAG
>CADECO010000281.1:0-2437 GCA_902825905.1 uncultured beta proteobacterium | reverse complement strand
CACCGATCGGCAGCCCATCGCGCGATCGCCCGATCGGAACGACCGTAGCGGGCAGGTAGCACGCGCCCGCGTAGCCGGCCCAGAACAGCGCATTGGCCATCGTCTGCCTGCTGCCGTCGACATCGACGGTGCGTTCATGCCGCTCACCGGCGTGATCGTGCGCAAACGCGGCCACTGGTGAGGTGGGCGCGATCATCACGTCGTAGTGCTCGAAGAATTCCAGCCATTGCGCGAGCATGCGATGGCGTTCGTGATCGGCGATGATCCAGTCGCGGTGGCGGAGCGTGTTTCCACGCAGCAGTTCCGCGTAATAGCTGTGATCGTCGGGCGCCAGCGCACCGGCGGCGGCGATGGCACGCTGAAACGCCTGCGGATCGTTGTGTCCCACGGAGGTCGCCGCGCGCAGAAGATGGATGTACGCCTCGAACATCGCTTCCATCGAGAACGCCGGCCGCGCGGAATCACTGACCCGCGCCTTGCTGCGCGCCAGGAACGCCGCGAGATCACCGATTGCTTGCCGCACGTCGCTCGACGCCGGTGCCACCGAGGCGCTGGCGATCACCCCGATGCGAAATTCGCGCAACGTGCGGCGCTTCGGCGGCGGAAGCGCGATACGCCATGCGCGTCCGAGCGTCTCGTCCGGTGCGGCCAGCACCTTCATTGCAATTTCGAGGTCGTGCGCGCTGCGCGCCAGCGGCCCGGCGACGAGCATGTCCAACGGCGCGTACATGCCCGGCAACGCGTGGCCCGCGGTCGGCACGATGCCGAACGTCGGCTTGTGGCCGTACACGCCAGTGAAGTGCGCCGGATTGCGAATCGAGCCACCGATGTCGCTGCCGATTTCCAGTGCGCTGAGCCCGGCTGCAAGCGCGGCCGAAGCCCCGCCGGATGAGCCACCGGGTGTCCGCGTGAGATCCCAGGGATTGTTCGTGGTGCCGTGGATCGGATTGAACGTCTGCCATTGTGCGAGCAGCACCGGCACGTTGGTCTTGCCGAACACGATCGCGCCAGCGTCGATCAGGCGTTGCACCGCGCCGGCATTGGCACCCGCCCGGTTGTCGCGAAACTGCGGCAGGCCCCAGGTGGTGGGCAGTCCGACCACATCGAACGATTCCTTGACCGTCATCGGCAGACCGTGCAATGGGCCGAGGCGCCCGCCGCGCGCCCGCGCGCGATCAGCCGCCCTGGCCCGCTTGCGCGCCCCATCGAGATCGAACGCGATGATCGCGTTGAGGGCGCCATTGAACTGCTCGATACGTCGAATGTGATGGTCCAGCAGTTCCAGGCTTCCCACGCGTCCGGCGCGCAGATCGCGCAGCAACGCGGTGGCCGAACGCAAGGCGAGATCGGGCATGGCGCGACAGGTCTCTTGTGCTTGTGCAGGAATCGGGATCGTAGCCGGTAACGCAGGATCCGTACGCACGGCGATCCGCCGGCTTATCCTTAAACGCGCGCGGCTCGCGGACGCAACGCCCCGGCGCTGGACGCGGGCGTCAGTCGCTCGGCAATGAACTCGCGCGCGCGGAAGATGCGCGTGCGCACCGTGCCGATCGGCACTCGCAGTTGCGTCGCAATCTCCTTGTACTGCATGCCGTCGACTTCGTAGAGCAACAATGCCTCGGCCAGATCGGGCTGCAATCTCGCCATGGCACCCTCAAGCGCCACGACAATCTGCTTGGCGAGCAGCTCGCGCTCGGGATCAGCCTCATCGCGGGCGTCGAAGTCCGCATTGGCCTCGCCGTCTTCGTTACCGCAGAGATCATCACGCAGCACGATGGTGTGGCGCTGCCGCGTGACATGGTTGAGCGCGGCGTTCGTGGCGATACGGTAGAGCCAAGTGTAGAACGTGCTTTGCGATTTGAACGATGCCAGGCCGCGGTAGGCCTTGACGAAGATCTCCTGCACCAGATCTTCTACGTCGGCCGGGCGCTTGACGTAGTGGCTGACGCGCCGGGTGATCCGCTGCTGATACTTGCGCATCAGCGCCTCGAACGCGCCCTGATCGCCCGCCCGCGCCAGGCCGACCAGATTCGCATCATGATCGACGACGTACCGATTCGATGCGGAGCAATCGGGCGTCGACGTCCCGCCCTCTTCCTCCGTGGCGCGCTGGCACGATTCGAACGTCATGGCCGCTCAGCTTCCGGCGTCGATCTGTACACGCATGCGCCGCTTGACCAGCCGCAGCAATGCGCCCAGCACGGGGATCCGTTCGTACACCTCCTCGGCGGCATTCCAGTAGTCGCGATGGACCGTGACGTGCCCGCTCGCGTCGAACTCGCATAGGGTCAGGCCGCTGAACGAGATCGGCACGGCGCCGCGTCCGCGAATGCCGTCGGCGTCGAACCGCCAGCGAAGCACCGCGCTCTCGCCAGCAAGCCAGCGACCGGTCACGGCAAGCCGCGGCACGACGAGCGCCTCGAACATGTGCGCATAC
>CADECO010000280.1:5282-7751 GCA_902825905.1 uncultured beta proteobacterium | reverse complement strand
TGGGGTCGACGGCCATGTTGTTGTCTCCCTAGAGCCCGGAGGCCGCGCGCGCTTGCTGCGCAAGGAACGCGTCGTAGTGATGCGCGTAGAACCAATCGGCGATCTCGCGGCCGGTGCAATGCCAGACCTTGTCGTGGCTCATGATGTAGTCGATCGCCTCGTAGAGCGGCTCGACGCGATGCGGATAGCCGATCATCCACGGATGCAGCGGCAGACACATCACCGTGCCCGAGCGCGCGCCCTCCTGGTAGAGCCGGTCGAATTGCGCCTTGATGATGCGGGTGTACTCGCGCGGCGGCGCGCCGGCAATGTGCAGCGAGGTCCAGTCGTTGACTTCGAGCGAATAGGGCACGCTAATCAGGCGCCCCTCGTTGACGAGCACCGGCTGGGGCTGATCGTCGATCATCAGATCGAGCGTGTACTTGATGCCGGCCTTGGCCAGCAGATTCATAGTCTGTGGCGTGTTCGACAACGCAGGAGACAACCATCCAGCCAGCTCCTGATTGGCGTGCTTCTTCACCTGCGCTTTCACCAGCTCGATGAATGCCAGCTCCTGCTCCTCGGTCATGTCGTACATGTACCGGGTGTTGAACAGGCCGTGCGAGAAGATCTCGTAGCCGCGATCGACCATTGCTTTGCCAATCTCGGGAAGGTGTTCGAAGATCGCCACGTTCAGCGAGATGCTGGCCTTGATCTTCAGCGCATCGAGCATCTCGATCATCCGCCAGAAGCCGACGCGATTGCCGTAATCGCGGATCGAGTAGTTCACCAGATCGGGGTGCGGGCGCCACCACGACGGGCGCACCCGATGCCGTGGCGGGTCCAGTTCGTAGAACTCGACGTTCGGTGCAACCCAGAAGGCGATGCGCGCGCCGTTGGGCCAGGTGATCCGCGGCCGGTCGTTGTACGGTGAATAGTGATAGAGGCCGGGTTCTTCGGCGTCGTTCATGCTCCCCCCTTTTGTTGCTGCGCAGCGCCACCCGCGCGGCGCTATCCGGCGAACGCGATGACCCCGCCCACCGCGCGGCCGCCCTCGACCCAGAACCCCTCGGCCCATTCGCGCGGGATCACACCTGCGCTGCTCACGACCTGTCGCGCATGATCGAGGTTGCGCACGCGCACCACGCACGCGGCGATGTACTGGCTGGAGGGTTGATCGAGCTCGCCGAACATGCTGGTCAAGGTGGCCGGGCTGACGATGCACAGCTCCTGGTCCTTGGCCATGCTGAGCACGAATCCGTCGCCCGCGCGGATCGCGGGCTGCTCCAGATAACGCTCGTAGCGTCGCACCACGGCCGCGGTGTCGTTGGCGCAGATCACCACGCCGGCCAGGCCGATGGCGCCGTTGCCGTGTTCCATGCAGCCTGCCGGCCGGATCACATCGGGCGTGAAGTGCTGGACGAATCCGACCAGTCCCTCGGGCGTCGTTTCGGGCGGCACGGCGAAGTAGCTGAAGCGCGCGGTGCGGGTGAGGTTGCCGTGCGTGACCGGGCGCTCCCACTCCTTGGCGTCTTCGGCCGCCACGCCGCGCGCGCGCAGCTTGATGCTCGCCAGCTCGGCGCTCTCGACGTTGAACAGCAGGTGATGCATGCCGACGTAGCGCGCGATGCGCGGAGCAAGGATGTGCTGCGCGTTCGGATCGGTGATGCCGAGGAGTTCGATGTAGTCGCGCTCGAACATCACCGAGTGCTGGCCGCTGCCTGCCGGCTGCAGGCGTCCGTCGGGCGCGCGCTTGGTGTGCTCGGCAAACGGCGTGAGAGTGAAGCCGAGCTGGCGCAGGCGATGTGCCGCTGCGCCAAGCTCGCGTACGCCGAAGCCGACGTGATCGATGGGGCCGAGGGTGATGTCCATGAGAGAAAATTCGCGATGGGCCGGGCTATGATACGACGGCATGCCCGATGGAACCTCTGCTGGATCGCCCGAGTCCGCAGCTCGCTGCTCTACGAGCCGTTTCCCTACCGCAGTCAACAAGGAGGCAGTCATGCCCGTCAAAGGAAAGTACCTGTTCATCGCCGCAATGGATATCGACGCCGACAAGGAAGCGATCTTCAACGAGGTGTACGACACCGAACACATTCCCCTGATCGCGAAGGTTCCCGGCGTGATCTCGGTGCAGCGGATGAAGCTCGACACGTTGCGCATGACGATGGGCGGCGAAACCAAGACCATCGATCCGCAGGGCGCACCGCGCTATGCCGCGATCTACGAACTGGAAAGTCCGGATGTGTTGACCAGCCCCGAATTCGCCAAGGCCGTGGATGCCGGTCGCTGGCCCACGCATGTGCGGCCCTACACCAAGAATCGTCATCACACGCTCCACAAGATGATGTAGTTCGGAGGCGCACATGCAGCCAGCCGGTGCCGTGTTGGTCAGGGCCCTCGTAGTTGCACTCGCCGCGGGGATGATTGCGCCGGCATTCGCGCAATACCCGCAGCGCGCGGTGAAGATCGTGGTGCCGTTCCCGGCCG
>CADECO010000280.1:2389-5182 GCA_902825905.1 uncultured beta proteobacterium | reverse complement strand
CCGAGGTGCGCGAGCAGTTCAACAAGATCGCGTTCGAGTTCCAGCCTTCGACGCCCGAGGACTTGGGGCGCTTCACCAAAGAGCAGATCGAGGTGTGGCGCAAGACGATGGCGGCAGCCGGGGTGGAGCCGGAGTAGCGCGCCGAGCCGCCGACAGCAAGGCATCGGCACATTCCGGCCTATCGAATCGAAGGGCGGCTGCGGAGGTCGGATCGGCTCTACCTCCTCATGCGGGTGCTGGAATTTTTCGGGCGCCTTGCCGCTCGCGCCAGCCACCAGGCAGCCCCGAGAAGCGCCAGCAGTCCGCCGGCGGCGTACGGGTTGAGTCCGTTGACGGCTCCGGCGTCGAGCCATCGCACCAGGGCCGGCGCGCTGCCGGGCAGGTCGATGTCCGCGCCCGCTTTCACTGCCCAGTGCAGGTGCGGTTCCGGCCACGCTTCCTGCATCGGACCTTGTCGCGGCCGGCCCTCCAGATGCCAGAGGCGCGCGTCGGTGCGGTTGTAGGAGAGCGTCAGTAGCCTTCCGGGCGCGCAATCCAGCAGATCGATGCGAGCGGTACTGGCGCGAATGCTGCGTATCAGCGCGCCATCGCTTGCGCGCCAAAGATGAACCTGACCTTCTTGCGTGCCGGTGGCCACGACGTCCGCTGCCGCGCAGACAGCGGTGGGTTCGCCCTCATGCGGCAGTTCGAGCTTCCGGCCGGTGTCGGTCGACCACAACTCGACCGAACGTTGCGTCAGCACCAGCGCCCAGCGCGCGTCGGCGGAGAAACCCACCGGGTTGTAGGTGGCGCGAATGGTTACACCGGTGACCGGCTGGGCGTTGCGCCACCACTGCACCCGGCTGCGCGAGGCGGTGATCGCGCCGTCGTCAGGCGTTAGCGCGATGGTGCTGACATCCTCATGCGGCAGCCGCGCTGTGGATCGGCCGTCGGCCGTCATGATCATGCCGTGTTCAAAGTACTTGATCAGAGCGATGCGCCCGTCGCGGGCGGTGAGGGCCTCGTAGCCCTCGCCCTCGAGCAACACCGGCGGGTGCGGTGCCGACGAGAAGAACCACAGCGAATGGGGCCCCGGGGTCATGGCAACCACCGCGCGTCCACCGTCGTACCAGGCGGTGTCCGGGAAGCCGTATCCCCACGTGTAGGCATCCTCGACGTCGCGACGACGTTCCGCGCCATGTATGGCGACGATGCTGCCGGTGCTGGCGTTCCAGCGAATGGCGGTTGTAGCGCTGCCGGTGAGAACCTGCGTGCCGTCCGGACCCCACTGCGCGCTCCAGAACTGATTGCCGCGCAGGTAGCGCGGTCCGTAGGGCGAGGGCGTAGTCAGCCGCGCGATGAACCCCTCGCGACGCTGGACTGCATCGAGTTCGGCCATGGCTTGCCAGTGGCGCGCGCCCCAGGGCCAGCGCTGCAGGAATTCGTAGGGATCCTTGTGGCTGCGCCAGTCCAGTTCCTCCTGGATCTGCGGCAGGTAGCTCGGCAGGAACATTGCCGCCACCAGCGGCGGTGCTGCGCACAGCACGAGCAGAAGAGCTTTCAGCACGGTTGGGATCTTCGCTCGCGCGATTTCGAAACACGACGCGGTGTCTGTGGAGACACGACTGGATCTATCGCCTCGGCGCGCGATGCGGTTTGTCGAAATCGCGCCGAATGCGACCCACAACCACTTTTTGGAGCGCCGCCACGAGCTTCGTGGCCGCCACTCGCTCAAGCAGCGTTCGTTGGCGCGTGAGCCTATTGCGTGCGAGCTCACGCGTGAATTGGAGATCCTTGGCGCGTCCGGCAACGTACTTCGAGATCGCGAGATCGTGCACCTCCAGACATAGACCAGCGATGCCGCGCGTGTTGTCGTTGCGCACCACTATCAACCGCGCTTGCCAATCCGGGGGCAATGTGGCGGTTTTCGGACCAACGCCTTGAGCGTAGTAGCCATACAACTCGTGGAAACTCGATCCCTCGCCGATCGCGCCGTCGATCAGCCCGGCGAGATCCGGTTTGTTGCGGGGATAGACGTCGGCTTCCATCGAAGCCCGCAATGTTTTCGGTGCGTCCGGAAACTGACCCAGCACCGATTGACTACCGATGACGACGATTTCGTCATCGTCGGCGATGGCCCCGGCCGCCCGAATCAGATGCTCCAACTCGCTTCGTTTCACGCGCGAAAGGCATCGTAGATGGCGCGCCGCTCCGTCGGCGTCAGCACGCCAGCGAAGGGGGAGGATTGACGCAGCCGCATCCCATCTTCGCCCGTATCAGTCATAACGCCTGCGATGTGCGCCCACGGTTGCGAGAGGATGTGCGCCCACTCCTCGATGTAGCCCGGCGCGTCGGTGCCGGCACGAGCGCGCCAGCGCGCCAGATTTTCGCGCGCCTTCGCCACGACCCGGCCGGGTTCGCGACGCAGGCGTTCTGCGATCACGCAGTGCATCGCAAGACTGCGAGCATCAAGCAATCGGTGCGGCGAGTAGGTTGCCGCAATTGCCGGAACCCAGGTTAGGTGCGGCTTCAAGCCCGCCATTTTCTTCTTCGCTCGATAGCTGCGCATACGTTCGGCCGCTGTTTTCGGCCGGGTCGACCTGGGTCGGCCCGGGCGTCGGGTCGATTTGACGGCAGTCACCATGCGCTATTTTCGTAACGCGTTACGAAAATTGTCAAGCGCACCGTACGGCCCTACGCCGCCTGCGCCTTCACGTCCTCCAGCTTCTGCAACTGCGGCATCACCTCGCGGGCGAACAGGCGCTGGTTGCGCTCGGCTTCGTCGTACGGCATGCCGGCGTAGCTGAACACGCC
>CADECO010000280.1:0-2289 GCA_902825905.1 uncultured beta proteobacterium | reverse complement strand
TCATCGGCAGGCGAAAGCCATCGAACTCCACCTTGCCAGCGCCGCGGCCGAGCCCGAGGATCAGCCGGCCGCCCGACAGGTTGTCGAGCATCGACACCTCTTCGGCCACGCGCATCGGATCGTGCCAGGGCAGCACCACCACCATCGAACCGACTTGCACGTTGCGGGTGCGCGCGGCCACGTAGGTGAGGAATTGCAGGACGTCAGGGCACATCGTGTAGTCGGTGAAGTGGTGCTCGACGCTCCACACCGACTCAAAGCCCAGCGGCTCGGCCAGATCGACCAGCCGCAGCTCGTTCTCGTAGACCTCGCGGTCGCTGCGCGCCTTGCGAGGATTCTGGAAGACCGCGGCCATTCCGACGTGCATGACTCATCTCCTGCCGTTCGATTGCGAGCCTGAATCAAATGGTACGCGACATTGCGGGCCCGATCCGCGGCCGGTGTAGCCTGCGCGCTTTGCCCCGATGGAGATGGCGATGGCTGAGCAACCAGTGTGCTTCATCACCGGCGGTGCGAGCGGCATCGGCGCGGCGTGCGTGCGCCGTTTCGCGCAGGCCGGCTACCGGGTCGGCTTCGGCGACGTTCAGCTCGACAAGGGCAGGGGGCTCGCAAACGCGATCGGCGCGGGCGCATTGTTCGTGCCGCTCGATGTGCGCCACGAAAGCGACTTCGCCGCTGCGGTGCAGGCAGTTGTCGCGCGCTTCGGGCGCCTGGACTGTCTGGTCAACAACGCGGCGATCTCGGGTGTGCTCGGACCGATCGCCCAAGTTCCGATGGAGGAATACGACTACACCTGCGCGGTCGTGCAGCGCAGCGTGTTTATCGGGACGCAGCTGGCGGCGCAGGTGATGCAGCCGCAACGGAGCGGTGCGATCGTCAACATCGCGAGCATTGCCGGGATCACCGGCGGCGCCGGCCCGCACGTCTACAGCGCCTGCAAGGCGGCGGTGATCGCGCTCACGCAATCGGTTGCGCTCGAGCTCGCCGAGTCCGGCATTCGGGTCAACGCCGTGGCACCAGGCAACATCGAGACGCCGATCCATACCGGCGTCACCGATGAGCGCTGGACCACGCGCATGGCGAGGATCCGTCCGCTGCACGCCGACGATCAGGCGATCGATCGCATGGGCCAGCCCGAGGAGATCGCGCACGCCGTAGCCTGGCTTGCGAGCGATGCGGCGAGCTACGTGACCGGCCACACACTAGTGGTCGATGGTGGATTTACCGCGGGACGCCCCTGGCGCAAGCAACCGGGGCACTGGCGCGAACTGCACCGAACCAAGCGCGGATCGGCGCAGTGAGCTGCAAGCGGCGTTCGCGCGCCGCGATCCTGCGAGAATAGCCGTCACGCATCTTTCGGAGCCCAGTGCAATGCGCAAACTGCGCGACCAGACCCGTCTCATTCACACCGCGCGCCATCCCGATCAATGGTCCGGCGTGGTCAATCCGCCCGTGTATCGCGCCTCGACGGTGCTGTCTCCCACCGTGGGCGATCTGCACGAGAAGGTGGCGCGGCGCGGGCGCGATGAGGCCGGCATCTACTACGGCCGTCATGGCACGCCCACCACGCGTGCATTCGAGGAGGCAGTCGCCGAACTCGAAGGCGGCTATCGCACGTTGATCTATCCGTGCGGGTTGTCGGCCTGCACCGCGGCGATCATGTCGTACGTGAGCGCGGGCGATCACGTGCTGATTACCGACACTGTGTACTCGCCCACGCGCAACTTCGCCAACCGGTTTCTGGCGCGCTTCGGCGTGGAGACGACCTACTACGATCCGCTGATCGGCGCCGGCATCGACGCGTTGATCCGGCCGAACACGAAACTGGTCTACACCGAAGCACCGGGCTCGCATACGTTCGAGATGCAGGACATCCCGGCGATCGCGGCAGCAGCGCACAAGCGCGGCGTACTGGTGGCGATGGACAACACCTGGGCCACGCCGCTCTACTTCCGCGCGTTCGATCATGGCGTCGACATCTCGGTGCAGGCGGCCACCAAGTACATCGTCGGGCATTCGGACGTGATGATGGGCACCATCACCACCACCAAGGAGGCGTGGCAGAAGCTGCGCGAGACGCATGCGCAGGTGGGCTTCTCGGCCTCGCCCGATGACATCTACCTCGCCATGCGCGGGCTGCGCACGATGGCGATGCGTCTGCCGCATCACTGGGAACACGGCCTCAAGCTCGCCGAGTGGATCCAGCGTCAGCCCGAGGTCGAGCGCGTGCTGCATCCGGCCATGCCGCATGACGCGGGTCACGCGATCTGGAAGCGCGACTTCACCGGT
>CADECO010000279.1:2657-7753 GCA_902825905.1 uncultured beta proteobacterium | reverse complement strand
GGTGGCGGCGGTATGGCTCGGCGGCGCCGTGGAACAGGCACGCGATCGGTGGCAGGAGGCGAGTGCCGTGCAATACCTCGGCGAAAATTCCCCGCCGACGCTGGTCATCGGGAGCGGTCAACCTCGCTTCACCGCCGGCATCGACCAGGTGCGCGACACTCTCCGCCGGCACGGCATCCGCTGCGAATTCTTCGCGTTCGAAACGACGCCGCATGCATTCTGGCTCTTCGAGCCTTACCTGAGCCAGGTCGTCGACCGCATGGACGAGTTCCTGCGGAAGACGGGACGCCGGAGATGACATGATCGCCTGGCGCATTCTCGCGCTGCTCGGCCTCCTGTCGGTCGCCGGCTGCCAGTCGAATCTGCCGGCCGCGGATGCACGGTACTCCGTGAGCGCTGGATGCAACGCTGCGCCGCGCTGTCACGCGCAGCTCCAGGCCGCCCTCGATGCCGCCGAACGCGACCAGAGCGGGCGGTGGATCCTCATCGATGTCGCGCCCGGCCAGTACCGGGAGAAGGTCACGGTGCGACGCGGCCGCGTCCACATTCGCGGTGCGGGCCTGGAGCGCACTCGGCTGCACTTCGATGCCGTGGCGGAGACCTCCGGCCACTATCACCGCCGCCATTGGGGTACGCCTGGATCGGCCACGCTGACGATCGATGCCGACGAAGTCGTCGTCGAAGACATCGCGGTGGAAAACACGTTCGACTACCTCGCGAACGATGCGCTGCCCGATGGCGACCCGAAGAAGTTGGGCAACTCTCAGGCGGTCGCGCTGCTGCTCGACATCCACAGCGATCGCGTGTCACTGGAGCGCTCGGCGTTGATCGGCTACCAGGACACGCTGTTCGCCAACGGCGCACGCGCGCTGATCCGCGACAGCCTGATCTCGGGAAACGTGGATTTCATCTTCGGCAATGGCCAGGTGCTCATAGAAGACAGCATCGTGCAGTCGCGACGTCGCGCGGTGACGGGCGAGGCTGGCGTGCTGCAATCGTTCATCGTGGCGCCGTCGACGCCGAAATCACAGAGTATGGGCATCGTCATCCATCGGTCCCGCCTCACGCGCGAGCCCGGCGTGCCGGATGGCTCCGTCGCACTGGGTCGACCCTGGCATCCCACGACCACGTTTTCCGATGGGCGCTACGCGGATCCCGATGCCATCGGGCAGGCCTCGTTCATCGACTGCACCATGGATTCCCACGTGAGTCGCGAGGGCTGGACTTCCATGAATGGAACGGCGCGCGATGGCACGAAAACCGCGGTCTTCAGGCCGCAGGATTCGCGGTTCTCCGAGTCCGGCTCACGGGGCCCTGGTGCACGTGGGCGCGTCGACATTGGCATCCAGTGGCGCAGCACGCTCACGCTGGCACAGATGCGCCATGAGTTCTTCGAGGGCTGGCCTCAAGTCGGCCGCTGAGGTAGCGACCGCATCGCAGCAGCGGGCAGACTTCGGGCCACCCTCGATCTACTATTCGAAAGTCACCTCTCACGGACCAAGCGGGAGAAGTCATGAATCACGCGACGTTGTTGTGCGGTCTCGCCGCCGCGGCACTATCGCCGCTCGTTTCCGCGCAGACGATCGATTCGAAGTGCGCCGGCAACCTGCTCGCGGCGGCCCTGCCGCAGGCGAAATCTCTCAACGGATACACGGCCACCGACGTGCAGTGTGTCCGCGGTCAGGCGACGAAGATCTACGCCGCCGCCAACAGCGAGATCAGCGTCCAGTTGCTCGACAACAAGGGTGAGCTGGCCGGCAAGTCCGAGGCGGCGGATCCTCCTGCGATCGTCGCGATGGCCAGGCAGATGGGCCAGATGATCGTCGACGGCGTGAACTCGAACCTCGAAGCCGGTCGCGCCGCGATCGAGCTCGTCCGCTCCGACAAGAGTCACGTCGATGCCCGTGGCGGTCCGGACTATGTACCGTTCGCGATGCCGCTTGCCGGCGGCGGAGAGCTGATCGTGATGGTGCCGCCGAAGGTCGAGGCGAGCGGAGATTTCTCCGCCTGGGGTTCGTTGCGGGGACGGTACATGGTCGGGATAGAGGTCAGGAACGCGATCGCCGGAAAGGACGGCAAGGCCGCGCGCGCCACGCTCGAGCCGTTCGTGCGCGCCATGAACTTCGCAAAGCTGCCCTGAGCGCGGACTTCGGCACAAAGCCACGACGACATCGGCGCAGCTCACCCGCTGAGCACCTAACGCGCTGCGGGATTTGCCCGCCGCGACCTGCCGGCGATCCAGTGCTTGAGCGCGCCGATGACATGGAGCGCGGCGAATGCCACGAGGACGTTGAACAGCACCTCGTGCACTTCTTCCAGCGTGTCTTCGTCACCCGCACCGATGCGCGGCAGGTCGAACCACTGGAAGAATCGCAATGGTTCACCTTCGGCAGAGGCGAGCGCCCAACCGGAAATCGGAATGGCGAACAGCAGCGCGTAGAACGCGAAATGAACGACACGCGCGAGCTTGATCTCGTAGGGCCGCACGTCCGCGGGCCATGCGGGCGTGGGATTGAGCAGCCGCCAGGCGATCCGGATGACGGCGAGCGCGAGGATCGTCATGCCGACGGACTGGTGCAGCGCGATGGAATCGTCGCCGGCCTCCGCGAGCAGCCACTGCGCGATGATGCCCAGCACGATGATCCAGTGCAGCGCCAGGCTGACGAGGCCGTAATGCGAACGAGTATTGAGCAGTTTCATTCTGGCTCCCGGTGAGCAACGCGCGTATCAGGCGCGTTCTTCACTGAGTTCGCATCGTCGCTTCTGCGGACGTGCAACGTAGTGTTGCGTATATCCAGGTCGTCCCGGACGTTTCAGCAGCCTTGCTGACGCCGGTCAGGTTTCTGCACGGCAACTAAGCTCGATAGTGATCCTGCATCGGGTAGCGACGCGCGTACCACGCGAAGACGAGCGCGACGACGAGCGCGAATGCCGCGAAGAAAAACATCAGGAACGCGGTTTCGGTGAGACCGGTGCCGGCGATTCTCGACAACACCGCCTCGTTACGCACGCCGGCGTTGACCAACAGCACCCAGAGGTTGCCCGTCGTGACCGACAGATACCAGAACGCCATGATCACGCCTTTCATGGATTGCGGCGCCTGGCTGTACGCAAACTCGAGCCCTGTCGCCGACACGAGTACCTCGCCGAACGTGAGCAGTGCATACGGCAAGACCTGCCAGACGATGGATACCGGCTCGCCGCCGTCGATGGAAAGCTGGATGGCGCCTGCCGCAACCCACGCGAGCCCTGAAAACGCGATGCCGAATCCCATCCGCCGCAGCGCCGTCACTTCGACGCCCAGCCGGCGCAGCGCCGGGTAAAGCACCAGGTTGTTGAAGGGAATGAGGATCATGACGAGCGCCGGATTCAGCGCCTGCATCTGCGCGGATGAGAACCACTCGGGCTTCGCCATCCGATCCGCCTGCAGGATCCACGTGGATGCCTTCTGATCGAACAGCGACCAGAACGGCGTCACGAGCGCGAACACGATGAGGATGCGCAGCACGGCCCGGACGCCGTCGATGCGGTCAGGCGGGTGCAGTGCGCGTGCGCGATCGAGCTGAAGATAGGCACCGGTGCCGCCGAACACCAGCAAGCAGACGAGGGCCAGACAGGCGGACGCCACGAAGCCGAGTGATCCGATCGATGCGAGCGCACCGAGCGCCAACGCGGCACCGATTGCGGCGATGATGAGCCCGGGTCTTCCTTGTCCTTCGGCGCGGGAACACAGCGCCGTGCGCGCGACCCGCAGGAAAGAGTGTGGGTCGGGCGGCGCGGGCGGAACGTTCACGTACTTCCTGCGCCCCGCCCAGAAAATGACCGTGGCGATGAACATCAGGATCCCCGGCACGCCGAATGCCCACGCCGCGCCGTAGTTGCGCAGCAGGATCGGCATGAAAAGCGACGCAAAGAACGACCCGAAGTTGATGCTCCAGTAGAAGGCGTCGAACGCCACCTTCGCGATGTGTTTGTTGGACTGATCGAACTGATCGCCGACGAACGAGACGACGAGCGGCTTGATGCCACCGGAACCGAGCGCGATGAGAAAGAGGCCCGTGTAGAAACCCGTGCGATTGTCGTCGAACGCGGCGAGACACGCGTGACCCACGCAGTAGACGAGCGACAGCCACAGGATCGTGCGGTACTTGCCGAGCAGCCGATCGGCGATCCAGCCGCCGAGCAACGGAAAGAAGTACACGCCGATTACGAAGGAATGGAACACATCCTTGGCGATCCCGGCACGCTCGGCCTCCGGCGCGTACAGCAGGAGCGAGCTGACCAGGAACGGCGTCAGGATGTTGCGCATCCCGTAGAAGCTGAAGCGCTCGCATGCTTCGTTGCCGATGATGAACGGGATCTGCCGCGGCAACCGTGGGTTGGCGGATGGAGCTTGCAAGCTGCTTTCGGCGGTGGACATCTGAGGCTGGCCCGTCACTCGTTCGCTGGCGGGCACGGTGACGACAATCGTCTATGGGGTCAATACGCTGCCAGGGCTCGCGCCGGGCCGCGTTCATTCGAGCGGCCGCCACATTGCTGCCATCGGTCCTCACGCGGCAGTCCATACACCGCGCCCGCGAGATCAAAGGAGCGCTGCGGTACCAATCTGCGTTCGCATGCCACACCGGGTGGCCCCGACGGCCCCTGATGCCCTGAAGTCGGATCCTTCCGACGCGCTCGTTTGCTCGCGAACGTGCCGCGTAGTTTCCCGGAGTGCGCTACGCAACGACGCGCATGCGTCTCGCGACCCTTACGCGCATGCTTTTCGCATCCATCGACTGATCGAGGTGCGATTCATGATCAAGGCCCTCCGGAACGTGTGGGCTGCCGAGGTGTTGGCCGTGTGCCTGACCTTCGCGGTCGCCGACGTGGATGCCCAGGTGATGCCTCCGCAGGAGCGATGCCGCACGGAGAACCCGGGTCCGTCGTCCGACATGAGCCGGGCGCTCGATCGCGGCCGGCTATCGACCAGGAGCCGGGACCGCGGCATCGAGCAGGTGGAGCGCGCACGCGAGCCGGACCCGCGGGTCCTCGAGAGCCGACAGATCTCGCAACAGTTCGGCGCGACCCTCAAGTCCGCGCTGGAGCGCTCGATA
>CADECO010000279.1:0-2647 GCA_902825905.1 uncultured beta proteobacterium | reverse complement strand
GCGCGTACGGCGCTGAAAGTGCGTAACGCCGGCAACACTGCGCAGTCATGGCAAGCCGCAGAGCTCACGAATTTTCAGCGGCGGCTGGAGAAGGGCGCCGACGCCGCGACGCTGGAATACTTCGAACCACGGACCGACGGTGGTGCGCGATACCTGAAGGCCATCGTCACCGCCCCGCTCTGCACGGTCTGCCATGGTGAGTCCATCGCGCCGGACGTGCAGGCGGCGCTGCAGCAACACTACCCGGCGGACCAGGCTACGGGGTTCGACGTGCCGGACCTGCGCGGAGCCTTCAGCATCGAGTGGCCGGCGGTGGCGGCGCACTGACTCGTTGAAGTCAATCTATCGGGGTGGGGCTCCGCCGGCTATCCGTTGGCCACCACCAACCTCGGTCGACGTCGACACCGCGCGCAAACGCGGATCTGATTCGACTGCGTGAGAAAGAACGGATTTCGATCTCGGCCTGATCGGCGACGCTTGCGCGGCATGCACTGCTGTGCCTCCACGATGGATGCACGTCTTGCGTCGTGTTTCGCGATCCACTCCGATCCGAGAGGCATCGACGCCCGGAGGCCGACATCGAACTGAAACACTCGCTCCGCCGTCACCCTAACGCCCGGCTGCCGCGTGCGCAATTCGCGGTCGTCGCGACCCTCCTCGCTGCGGCCGCCGGTGGCGCGGCGGTTTACGCGGTCACGGTGCTCTTCGGCGTCTACGGCATCTGGCTGTCATTCTTCGCGGAGATGGAGCCGCACACGTTGTTTGGCCGCAATGGCTTCATCAACTCTGATTTCTTCACCCCCGTCGCATGGCTTGCCGAGCGCTACTGGCCGATGGTCGTGGGTACCGTCGTGGCGAACGGTGCAGCGCTCGCCATGCCGGTCGCGAGGCAGCGACCGTTCGGCCCGCTGTCCTCGGAGATCCTGCGCATGCACATTCTGATCATCCTCATGCCTTTCATCGCGCTTGCTGCGTGGGCGCTGTGCGGCCCGGCGTGGCAGCCGGTGGCGGTGCTGGTACTGACGGCGATCTTCTATTTCGCGCCCGGTCGCGTGTCGCGGACGAGGTGACGCCGACGCAGCGAGTCGTCTGACTGACCCCGGACGAACGCCGCGCAAAGAGCCGACAAACTGATTCGCAGTCGCATCGGAATCGCTGCCACGCACCAGGCCGCGCGCGGTATAGACTCGCCGCCGGCAATCAGCGATTCCGAATTTTCTCAAGGGGAAACGACCATGCAGCTCTCAGACATCCTCGCGCAGACCGGCGGCCTCAAGTCCATTGCCAAGGAGCTTGGCGTCGGCGAAGCAGAGGCGGCGAAAGCCGCGTCGGCACTGGCACCCGCGGTGCTCGGCGGCTTCAGGAAGCAGGCAGAGGCGCAGACCGGCGGCCTCACGGGCCTCGGGGGCCTGCTGAATCAGTTCGGCGGTGGCGGCCTGATGGACGCGGTGCTCGCGCCCACCCCCACGGACACCGGCCCTGGCAACAACATGCTGGGGCAGATCTTCGGATCTAAGGACGTGAGCCGTGCGGTCGCGCAGAACGCAGCCACGCAAACCGGGCTGGATCCATCGATTCTCAAGAAGATGCTGCCGATGCTCACGATGCTGGTGGCGGGTTACATGGCGAAGCAGCAGGGTGGCGCCGCGTCGCAGGGCAACGCGGGCGGGCTGGGCGGAATGCTCGGCAGCCTGGTGGGCGGCGGCAGTCCTGCCGCGCCATCACTGGGTGGGCTCGGTGCGCTACTCAACCTGGGTGGCAAGGGCAACCCGCTCGACGACATCATGCGCCAGATCGGAAAGTAGGCCGAACGTAGATTCTGAGGCGGGCTAACGGACATGGCTCGATCATCGGGCTTGTTCCAGATCGCCCGATAGGTCACCGGCGCACGAGGAAGGGGCCGGAAGTAGCATTCTGGCCCCTAACCTTTACTTGTTGGTCGATCGATGTCCGGGCGCGTTCGAAGGAATGCGAGGCGGCGGCTACGCGCTCTTCTTGATGCCACAGCTGTTGATGCCCAGCAAAGTGTAGAGCGGGCACCAGCCGATCAATCCGGTGAGTATCGGCACCAGGCCAACCCAGCCCCAGGGTGTCTTCGGCCCGACGAATACGAGGCTTACCACCGCGAGGCCGGCCACCACGCGCAGGGCGCGATCCGCAGTGCCTTCGTTTCTCATGCTCATCTCTATCTCCTGCTGAATCCGACGAGTGAACTGTGCGCGCACCGGCCGCTGCCGTCAGTGACTGCGTCACTCAACGTCAAGTGGGTTCGTCGCGCAGACGGAGCAGGCCGGCCTCATCGGCGATCGTGATGTGCCCACGACCCAGGTGAATCAAGCCCTGCTGCTCGAAGCGCTTGAGGTGTCGAGAGGCCACTTCGCGAGCGGTGCCCAGTTCCACCGCGATGCCCTGGTGAGTGATCGACTGCAGCGAACCGCTGCGGCCCGCCTCCAGCAGCAATGCGGCCAATCGCGGATCGATGGGCGTGAACACCACCGCCTCCAGCCGTCGGATCACATCGGCGAGGCGGCTGGAAAAGTTTCCGAACACCAGTTTTCGGAAGCCGGGAGAGGAATCCAGCAGCTGCTGGAACTGGCGCCGTTCGATGGCCAGCGCCGTGACATCGCACTCGGCAACGGCCTCGGCC
>CADECO010000278.1:0-7758 GCA_902825905.1 uncultured beta proteobacterium | reverse complement strand
CAAGGTCTATCCGCTGGGCTGGCACATCGAGATCAACATCGCGCGGGCGAGCGACTGGGTGGAGATGGAGCCGCGCCTGATGAAATGCCCCACGCCGCTGGTGTTCGACCATCTTGGCCGCGTGCGTGGCAACGAGGGCCTCGACGCACCGGGTTTCCAGGTGATCCGTCGCATGCTCGCGCGACGCGACGATTGCTGGACCAAGATTTCCAGCTTTTATCGTTTGTCGGACTCCGGCCCGCCGCACTTCGATGACATGCGTCCGTTCGTTCAGACGTTGCTCAGCGACCGGCCCGATCGCTGCGTCTGGGGTACCAACTGGCCGCACCCCGGACTCACCAGGTTCATGCCCAACGACACCGATCTGCTCGATCTGCTCGAAACCTGGCTGCCGAACGATCAGGTGCGCGAGCAGCTGTTCGTCACCAACCCGGCGAAGCTTTATCGATTCTGAGTGGTCACCACGCCGTCGTACTCGACGTATTCGAACGACGGCTCCTTCGCCAGTGCCGCGAGCCACTGCGATTCGAACAGCGGTGGCACCGCAATCAGCAACGTGCGCCCGCCAGTGAGCTCGCGCTGGATCGACAGACCCATCGACGTGAGTCGCGCGCGTGCGGCGCTTTCGCTGCCGACACGCACACCCACGAGCAACGCGCCCTTGGCAATAGTGAGCGTGGTGTTCGTCGGCCCCGGCACACACACGTGCGGCGAGCATTCGCGCACACCGGCCGGACGCGGATAGTCGGTACTGTCGACGCGCAGTGTCGTCCCGACATACGCGATTGCCGCGCTGCTGCTCATCTTCGGCGCGGCGGCCACGGTGCGCGGTGCGCGATCATCGGCGCAGGCGACCAGCGCGGCGATCAGCGTGCAGGCTAGCGCCGCAATCGGTGAAAGCGGACGCTGGATCCAACGACGCGGCGGCAACGAATTCGAGCGCTGGAACGGTCGCATTGCCGTTTGACGCCGCGATCGGCGCGCAGTTCATTGCAAGTGATGCGATGACCTGCGGCCGGTCCACTGTGACCTGCCTATCTCCGCGCTACTGCGTGACCTTGATACCCAGGTCGACGGTGAGCTTGCCGATCTTGTCGAGCTGGCTGATCCAGAATTTCTGGAATTCGTCGGGCTTGTTGCCGACCACCTCGCCGCCGAGCACGCTGAGTCGCTCGCGGACCTCTGGCATCTTCAGCACCTTCGTCAGCTCTTCCTGGAAGCGGTTGATGGCTTCACGTGGCGTTTTCGCCGGCACCAGCAGTCCGTACCAGTCGTTCAACTCGAAGCCCGGGAAGCCCTGCTCGGCAATCGTCGGCACGTCGGGGAATGCGGGCGAACGACGCAGGCCGGTGGTAGCCAGCGCGCGCAGCTTGCCGGCCTTCACGTGCGGCACGTGTGCGGGCGGTGAACTCAGCACCATCTGCACTTGGCCGCCGAGCAGATCAGCCATTGCCGGCGCCCCGCCCTTGTACGGCACCGGCAGGATGTCGACTTTCGCGAGTGACTTCATCAGCTCCATCGCCAGGTGACCGGCGGTGAGCGGGCCGGGCAGCCCGAACCCCATCGCGCCGGGCTTGGCCTTCGCCAACGCGAGCAACTCCTGCAGGTTGTTCGCGTTCACGCTCGGATTGATCGTGAGCACGCCGGGCACATCCACCACGAGCGACACCGCCTGGAAATCCTTGTACGGGTCGTACGGCAACTTCATGACGTGGATGTTGGCCACGTGCGCAGTGTTGAACATGCCCATCGTGTAGCCGTCGGGTGCGGCCTTGGCCACCGCGTCGGCGCCGATCGTGCCGATGCCGCCGGAGCGGTTCTCCACCAGCACCTGCTGACCGAGCAGCGGCGTGAGGCGCGCACCGAGTTCACGCGCAATGATGTCGGTGGCGCCGCCGGGTGGATAGGGCGAGATGATGCGGATCGGCTTGCTCGGCCACGCCTGCGCGAACGCCTGCGCGGCAAGCAGACTCAGGCCGGCCGCGACCGCGCCGGTGATCCAACGCGCTGCCTGGTTCCCTCGTGCTCTCATCGATAGTCTCCTCGATCGCGATGCCACTTGTAGTTGGAATGCCGTCTCGATAGTACCTAGTACCGCGAGCTTCGTGGGGCAGGTCCGCGCGGTGATGCGGTACAGTCGCGCCGAAGTACAAACCACGGGAGGAGACCGCGGTGTTCGCCACGATTGCGGTGCCGGTGTGGCTGGTGCTCGTTGCGGGGATGCTCGCGCTGTGGGCGATCCTCGACCGGCTGCTGCTGCCCTCCGTGCGCTGGATCATCCGCACCCGCGCCGAGAAGGTGCTCGACGAGGTGGGAACCAGACTCTCGATCCAGGTGCGGCCGTTCCAGCGCATCCGCCGGCGCGCGCTGACCGATCGGCTCATCTTCGACGACAAGGTGCAGCAGGCGGTGCAGGCCTACGCCAAGGCGCAAGAGATGCCGCGCGAGGTGGCGCTCGACCAGGTGCGCCGCTACGCCCGCGAGATCGTGCCCGCGTTCAACGCGTATCTGTACTTTCGCATCGGCTACTGGCTCGCCAAGCGTTTCTCGCGCGCGATCTACCGCGTGCGCATCGGCTACACCGACGATGCCGGGCTGGCCGCGGTGCCCGAGAACGCCACCGTGGTGTTCGTGATGAACCACCGCAGCAACATGGACTACGTGCTCGCGTCCTATCTCGCTGCCGAGAAAGCCGCGCTCTCCTATGCGGTCGGTGAGTGGGCGCGCATCTGGCCGCTGCAGCAGCTCATCCGCTCGATGGGCGCGTACTTCGTGCGGCGCAATTCCAACGACGATCTGTACCGGCGCGTGCTCGAGCGCTATATCAGCATGGCGACAGAGGCCGGGGTCACGCAGGCGATGTATCCGGAAGGGCGGCTCTCGCGCGACGGCAAACTCGGCGCGCCGCGCTTCGGTGTGCTCGATTACATGCTGCGCGGATTCGATCTGCACGGCGAGCGCGATCTGGTGTTCGTGCCGGTCGGCCTCAACTACGACCGCACGCTCGAAGACCGCACCCTGCTGCGCTCGGCCGACAAGGAGGCACCGCGCCGCGGGCCGCTCGCCGCGCTGACGACGACGATGCAGTTCGTCGGCAACCAGGCGTACCTGATGATGCGAAGCCAGTGGCATCGCTTCGGCTACGCGTGCGTGAACTTCGGTTCACCGGTGTCGATGCGCGCGTACTGCGCCGAGCGCTCGCTCGATTTCCGCGCGCTCGATCGCGAGCCCCGGTTCGAGGAGATCGGCAAGCTCGGCGCCCACCTGATGGAAAACATCGGCGCGCAGGTGCCGGTGCTGCCGGTGCCGCTGGTGGCCACCGTGCTGCTCGCACGCGGCGCCGAGTCGATCAGCGAGTTGGAATTGAAGACGCAGGTCGCGCAACTGGTGGCGCGCCTGGAAGCGCGCGGCGCCCGCATTTACGTGCCACGCAGCGACTGGGACTACGCCATCGCCGCCGGGGTGCGCATGCTGGTGCTGCGCCACCTCGTCATCGAGCGCGATGGCCTGTTCGCCGCCAATGGCGCGGAGCTGCCGCTACTGGCGTACTACGCGAATTCGATTGCGCATCTGCTCGATGCGCGCGGCGCTTGAGGCGAGCAAGCGCGTCTCCCGCGAAAGCTCCGCGCCCTACGCCGCCCGGCTCTCCAGCCCCTGCCGCAGCCACTGATCGAACGCGCGCACCTTCTCGCTCGCCTGCAACCCGAGGCGCTTGTAGTTGTCGTAGGCGCGCACCAGCATCCATAGCGCGGCGTCTTCGAGATCGCCGCTTACTACCGCGCCGCTGTCGGCCGTGGCGTTGCGCGCCGCGATCTGCGTCTGCTGTTTGTCGGCGATCACCTTGTGCCAGCTCAAGCCCTGCCGGCGCAGATAGTCGTCGACCGTGGTGACGACGCACTGGCTCTGCTCGCCGCTCGCCTTGATGCCGCGCGCGCTCAGGATCTTCGCCAGGATATCTTCGGCGTTGCTCGCCAGCACGAGCGCCGAGACATAGCTGCGCCCGTTCATGAACAGATCCAGCGCGACGTCGAGCTGCTCTTTGGCCAGATGCAGCTTCTGGTGTGTGATTTCCGCCATTGTTGCCCCCTCGACCAGATTCGAGGGCAAGACTGTAGTCAGCGCGGCGCCATCCGTCTATCGGCCATCGGCGACAGCGCGGGTGACCGGTCGATCCCGGGCCATGAGCGGGGCAGGGCAATCAGGGGACTGACCGTCGCGCTTACCGCCCGAGGATGCCCTTGAGCACATCGCCCAGTTGCCCCTTCGCGCCCTCGCCCAGGCGCTTGTCGATCTGCTCGCCGAGGCGGCGCTTGACCTCGTCGGTCGCGGCCTCCTGGGCGAGCGCGGCAACGTCGACCGAGTACTTCATGTCGGCGAGCGGCCCTGACAATCGGACCGGCACGGTGATGCCCCGCGCCTGGTCGAGCGTCTTGCCGCCTTGCCCGGTGGTGGTGGCGACCACCGATGCCTTGAGGAGATAGTTGAGTGTTTCGGCGCCCACATCGACACTGCCCGCCCCCGAGAGCCGCACGAGCGGTGATTTCACGTTCAGATCGTCGTTGTGCGCGACGCCGTTTCGGATCGCGAAGCTCGCGGTCATCTCGCTGAAATCGGTTTTCTCGGTCTTGGCCGCGGCGGCGCCATCGAGGTTGCCACTGCGCAGCGAACGGGCGCGGCGCGCGAGGTCGGCGATGTTGATGCCCTTGATCGCGCCATCGCGCAGATTCACCGCGGCCTTGCCGTTCAACGATCGCTTGATGGCGCTCGACGTGTTGCCGGTGCCGGTGACATCGAGCGCGACCGTGCCGCGCCCTTCGAGAATGTCTTGATCGGCCGCATCGCGCAGCAGCGGTCCGACCGCCACGTTGTTCAACTGCTGGCGGATTACATATTGGTTGGTGTTGGCGTTGACGCTCGCGGCGCCGGCGAGCGTGCCCTGGTAGAGGCTCGCGCTCATCGGACTCACGTCGAGCCGGCCGCCCGCCGCCTTCACGCTCGCCTGCAGATTGGCGAGCTTCACGTTCGCAGCGGTCAACGCGCCGATGCGGATCGCCCCCGCGACGTCGATCGCTTTCAGCGGCGCCAGATCGATCGGTTGCTCTGCCGCGCGCGCGCCCGGCGCTGTGCCGGAGGGCGAGCTCGCCCGCGATGGCTTGGCACCGCGGCCGGTGTAGCGATCGACGTTGAGCTTGTCGATCGCCAGATCGAACGTGGGCGCGGGCTTGGAATAGTCGGACAGCGCGAGCTTGAGGTGTGCGGTCGTCTCGTCGAAGCGGGCGGTGAGATCCGCATCGCTTGTTTTCTTGAGCCAGTTGGCGCCGATCCGGCCCTGCAGGGAAAGCTTCATCGCCTGGTTTGGAATCGTCGCGCCGCTCACGTTCAAGTCGGCCGCGAGCTTGGTGAGATCGACCGATCCGGCATCGAGCACCACCGCAACCGGCGTCTCGATCTTGCCCTGCACGGCAAGGCCGGCTTGCTGCAGATCGAGCTGGATGCCCAGACTCGGAAACTCGACGCGCTGGCCTGTCGCCTTGACCGGAGCCAGTGCGAGCTTGGCCTCCAGCTTCCGGTCCTTCGCGGCGAGCTTCACCGTGCCGTCGATGGCAGCGCTTTGCGCACCCTCGGGGCCGAGCGACAGTTTGGGCGCGGACAGAGCGAGCGCCAGGCCGTCGCTACCGGTGGCGCTGACTTTGAGCGCGCTCACGTTCACGCGATTGCCGCCGGCCCACGCGACGTCGCCCGTCACGCTCGCGTTGAGGCCCGCCAGCCCGGGCACGTCGCCGCGCACGGTGAGATCGAGATTCGACAGCGCCGCGCCGGGCTGCGCGAAATCGAGCGTGTAGCCGGTTTTCGCGGTGATCGTCGCGTCCATTTTCGGCGCACGCCCTTGCACGCGCGCATCGAGCGCGAGACGCCCGGGCACGCCGCTCGCGATCCGCCCGGTCGAGAGGCTGGCGATGCTCAAGCGCACATCGGACCCCGCGGCTTCGTCGCGCCAGCCCACGCTTGCATCCTTGAGGGCGATGCCGCTGATGTCGATCGCCGGCGGCGCGCCGGCGCCCTCGGGCTTCGGCGTTTTCGATGGCGCGGCGGGCTTCTCGCTCTTGCCGAGCAGATCGTCGAAGTTCGTGCGCCCGTCGCGGAAACGGATCAGCGATACATCGAGCCCGGAAAGCTCGACGCGATCAACGACGACTTTCTTCGATAACAGCGGCAATACCGCCACCGCGACCTTGGCGCTCGCAACCTTCGCGAACGGCTGCGAGGAGCGCGGCTCGGAAAGCGTCAACGCACCCACCGACGCACCGATGCGCGGCAGGAAGGTGAGACCGATGTCGCCCTAGTTCGTGAGCGTGCGACCGTAGCGCTCCTTGACCAGATTGACGAGGTCGGGCTTGTACTTGTTCGCATCGAACGTCGCGACCAGCACACCGAGCGCGAGCACGACGAGCAGCACCAGCGCCGCGACACCGATCGCGATCTTCTTGAACAGGGGCATGGCAAGTTCGGTCGGCAATGAGAGTCGTCAATGAGGCGCCGGAGTCAGCGTCGGGCGCGACGCAGTTCGGGAGGGGTCATTGAAGTGTGACCCGAATTCTGCGCAAAGGTTGCCGTTACCTCGTTCCCCACCCGGGTATCGCAGCCGCCTGTCGAATCCATGCCGCCATCTGCGCCTCGTCCAGATCGTGTTCATGAATATCGATCCAGCGTGCGTCCTTACCCGTCCCGCCGGATGGAGCGGGCTGCAGCGATGTTCCGCGAAAGAACGTCACCTTGACGAAACGGGTGAACACGTGGAACGCCATGAACCATCCCTGGCCCTCGATGCCGTAGAACGGCGAGTTCCACTTCACCGCTTTGCGCACGCCTCTCACGTTGCGCACGATGAGCGCGTCGAGGCGACGGGCGACGCCGCGTTTCCAGTCCGGGACGGCGGCGATGTACGCCTGCACAGGTGCGTCGCCATCGGCCTTGGCAATCTGGGGGTTGCCACCGGTCAGAAGCACCGGATTTGTGCTCTTTGCGACACGCCTTCTTGGGGAAGCCGGAGCTCGCGAAGTCGTCCGAGCTTTCTTCTTGATACTCCGAGATCTCTCAGGTTTTGCCGCTTTGGATTTCGTGCTCATGACGCTGGCAGGGTAAATCATCGATCGGAACCGCGTACCGCAGCTCGGCGAACCCGGTGCCGACCTGTCTCACCGACTCGAGGCGCAACGGCGGGCTGGTGAGCCGCCGCGGAAACAAGGGCTTGCCCCGACCGAGCGTGACCGAGCCCACCTGCACGATGATCTCGTCCAGCAGGCCGGCATCGTGGAATTGACCGGCGAGGTCGCCCCCGCCAACCACCCACAGATTCTTACCACTTGCCGCGGCGCGCATCGCGACATGGACAGGACGTACGTCGCCGCGCACGAAGTGCAGGTTTGCACCGGGGACAGCGTGCAGACTTCTGCTGGAGAAGATCCACGTCGGTTGCGAGTAAGGCCAGGCGCTCCCCATCTGCGCCGAGATCGACTGCGCGTGACGCAGCATCCACTCGTAGGTTGCAGAACCCATCGCCAGGGCACCCACCTGGGCGATGAAGGCGGGGTAGCTGGTTTCGTTGACGTCGCCGAGTGGAAACAGCCACTCCAGCGAATCGTCTTCGGTGGCGATGAAGCCGTCGAGGCTCGTGGCGGCGTAGTACTGGGTCTTCATCCGTCAGTCGCTGCGACGTTCCGGGTGAGGGCCTCGCCTCCCGCAAGCGATCGCGTGCAT
>CADECO010000277.1:0-7833 GCA_902825905.1 uncultured beta proteobacterium | reverse complement strand
CACGGCATCTACCGCTCGGCGTGTTCGTGCGCGAGCAGCCATCGCTTGGTGGCAATGAGATAGCCGTCGGTGTGATGCGCGAATCCGCCGATGTCGCTGGCCGAGACCACGCGATGGCACGGGATCACGATCGGCAATCGATTCGCACCGCACGCCTGCCCGACGGCACGCGGACTCGAACGCAGCGCGCCAGACACTTCACCGTAAGTCTTGAGCGCGCCCACCGGAATTTCGCACAGCGCCTTCCACACGCGCTGCTGGTAAGCGGTGCCATCGATCGCGAGCGGCAGGTCGAACCGATACCCCGGATCGTCGAGATAGCGCTCGATCTGCTTCGCCACGCGCGCGGCGAGCGCATTGCACGGCGCCTCAGGGCGCGTCGACTTCGGCAGATAGCGGATCTCGCTCACCTTGTCGCCCGCAACACGAACGCCGACCGCGCCGAACGGAGCGGGGAGGATGGCGTGGAAGGGAGCGGGAGTGAGGGTCGGGGCGGACATGCGACTGGGCGGGAGCTCGTTGCTGGAATCGAACGATTGATATGCCGGCGAGTTTACTCTGCTTGATCGGACGAAATCGTCACGGGCGCGGCCGCGAAGAAGGTTGCGACACGTCTGAGAGTTGAAATCGAACCACATCCGGCGACGAACCGATCGCGTCGACACAGTCATCCAGCCCGATGTGCTCGTGATCTGCGATGCGTCCAAGCGCGACGATCGCGGCGCGCCGGACTGAGTGGTAGAAGTGCTGTCACCCGCCACGGCAAGCCACGACCAAGCGACCAAGCTCGCCGCCTACGAGCAGGCGGGCGCCAGTGGTCCGAGACCATTTAGATGGGTCTCGCGGCGTCATCGGTCGCCGCGGTTACCGGTCTGTTCAGCCACCGCACTCCAACAGTCTTACGACTTCCCGCGAATTGGTAAGGCCGCGGTAAGAAGGCAACCTCTAGCCTGCGCTCTGCGCATCGTGCGCGCATCTCTTCGGTTGAGACACTGAGTTCGCGATCCGCGAGGGCGTGCGTCCGGATGGTTCGCTGATCGGCCCGCCGATGGCAGTCGCTGAATATCGCGGCATCTCCGACGACGACGTGCAGTCGATCGTGACGTTTCTGCGCTCGGTTCCAGCGGTACGGAGCGAGACGCCGAAGTCGCAATACGGCAAGCCGGTCACCTCTTATGGTCCACCGGTATCCAATGTGCCCACGCCACCGAAGACTGATCCGGTGGCTTACGGCCGCTACCTTGCCGTCCCGGTCGGACACTGCATGGAGTGCCACACGCTTCGCGATGCCAACCGGCACCCGGACTACGCCAACAAGCTTGGTGCGGGTGGCAACGTGTTCCGCGGGCCGTGGGGCGAGAGCCTGTCTCGCAATCTCACGCCGCATGAATCCGGCCTGAAGGATTGGAGCGACGAACAAGTCGCGCGGGCGATTCGCGAAGGCATCGACCGTCATGGCAACCGGCTCAAGCCGCCGATGGGCTTCGGCTACTACAAGAACATGTCCGACGAAGAGGTGCGCGCGATCATCGCGTATCTGCGTTCACTCAAGCCGTTGCCCATGGCTGGCGGGGGGTAGGCGCGCGCGGTTCGCCGCAAGCTCAGGTGCAGGGAAAGCAGGCCATCGCGCTCGAACAGCGTGAACAGCATGGTCTGAGCGCGGTGGCGCGCTACCATGCGTGCCGCCTGCGTGAGCTTAGCTTTTGCTCGCGCAACGTCTCCCTGACCGATTGCGCCGGAGCCTCCCATGCCCACGCTGCCCGCCGTCGCCCGCCTCGCCACGCAGCTCACGTTGTCGGGATTGCGTGCCACCGGCACGGCCAAAGCTGCTCCAGGGCTGGGCGATGTGCTTCGTGTAGCGAGCGCGCTGGTCGACCGCCAAGGGTTTCAGGCCACTTCGCTGACGCAGGTCGCCGATGCAATGGGGTTGAGCCGCAGCGCGCTCGGCCAGTTCGTGCAATCGAAGGCTGCGTTGCTGCAGGCGCTGGTGGCGCAGACCACGCGCGAGATCCTGGCGATTGCGCGCGCGCCGCAGTTCGATCAGCTCAGTCCGCGCCAGGCGCTGGAAAAACTGGTGCGGGAACATTGCCGCGCGGTGCTGAACCATCCCGCTGAACTGCGGGCATTGGTACGGGGGCGGCGCGAAGTCGACCGCACGCTCACGAAGCTGCTGGAAGACCGCGAGCGCGCCTTCGTCATCGCCATCAAGCGTGTCATCGAGCGCGGCGTCGAGCGCAAGGCGTTCCGGTTGATGGATGCGAGCATCGCGACGCAGCTCACGCTCGATACGGCCAACAGCATGCTGCGCTGGTATCGGTCCGGCGGGAAGCTCTCGCAGGCACGCGCCATCGACGAGGTGTGGTCGTACATTGCGCATGCCCTGGGCGCCGGGCGCAGTGCGCGCGCCACCAAGCGCGGCACGCGCAAAAGCGCGAGCAAGTCAGCAAGCCAGGCGGCAAGCGGCGCAACGAGAAAGCGTGCATCGCCCGCGCGTTGAACAGCGGCGGTGCTCAGCGGCACCTACGCTTCCGAGTCGGGCGTAGCCGACCGCGCCTTGCTGGCACTGCGGGCGGGCATGATGTGCACGCCATGCGGTTCGATGCGCACCTGCACCGGATCACCCGGATGCAGCGCCGCTTCGCGCAGCGTGTTGGTCGGCACATTGACGATCAGCTGATCGCGCGGCGCAGCAACCGTGCGCGCCTTGCAGCGTGTGATCTCGCCCAGCGTCAGCGCATCTTCGAGCACGCAATCGACCCAGTCGGGTGCCGACGCTTCGCTCGCGCGCAACTGCAGATGCTCACCGGCGATCACCCAGCTCACGCGCGCGCCGTCGTCGATGCGGCGCTTGTCGAGCACGCGCACGGTCAGGCCACCACGCGTGGTTCCCCAATGCAGAGTGCCCCAGGTTGCCCCCTGCGCAGCGCTCTCGAACACGCCTTCGAAGTGATTCTGGATGCCGAGCAGCTTGGCGACGCGCGCGTTGCGCGGCCGCGACAGGATGTGCCCCGGCGTACCTTGCTGCAGCGTCTCGCCGCGATCGAGGATCACCATGCGATCGGCGAGCATGCGCGCCTCCAGCAGGTCGTGCGTGACGAGCACGATCGGCACCGAGAGATTGCGGCGCAGCTCGGCCAGCTCACGATAGAGCGTCTGCCGCGTGGCCTGATCGACAGCGGAGAACGGCTCATCGAGGAGCAGCACCACGGGATCGTGCGCCAGCGCACGCGCCAGCGCCACGCGTTGCTGCTGCCCGCCTGAGAGCGCGGCCGGTCGTCGATCTTCAAGGCCGGCAAGATGCACCCGCGCGATCAGCTCGCGCGCACGCGGCGCACTGCCCCGCTCGCCCGTGACCAGCGCAACGTTCTGCAGCGCGCTCAGGTGCGGAAACAGGGCGTACGACTGGAATACCAATCCCACCCGTCGCGCCTGTGGGGCTTGCCGAACGCCGCGTTCGGTGTCGAGCCAGGTGATGCCACCCGCCTGGATCCGCCCCGATTGCGGATGGACCAGCCCGGCGATCGCGCGCAGGATCGTCGTCTTGCCGCTGCCCGATGGACCCACCAGCGCTACCAACTCGCCCGCTTCACAGTCGAGCTGCACCGCGAGTGGAATCGGCGCGCTTTGCTCGAGCGTGACGTTGAGCGCCGCCATCAGCGATCCAGCAGTGCGCGACGCTCGCGCTGACCAACGTAGAACACCACCGCGATCGCGATCAGCGAGAACGCCAGCAACGCGAGCGACATGATGGCCGCGGCCGTGTTGTCGAAGGCCTGCACGCGATCGTAGATGGCGATCGAGATGGTCTTGGTTTCGCCGGCGATGCTGCCGCCTACCATCAGCACCACACCGAACTCACCGAGCGTGTGCGCGAACGTAAGCGCGAAGCCGGCGATGATCCCCGGCCACGCGAGCGGCAGCTCGACGCGCCACAGCGTTCGCCACACGCTCAGGCCCGATACCCAGGCGGCTTCGCGCACGCTGTTGGGGATGGCGGCGAACGCGCGTTGCACCGGCTGCGCCATGAACGGCAAATTGATCAGCACGCTCGCCAGGAGCAGCCCTTCGAAGGTGAAAACCAGCTTGAGGCCGATCGAGTCGGCCAGCCACTGTCCGAACGGCGAACCGGTACCGAACGCACTCAGCAGATAGAAACCGATGACCGTCGGGGGCAGCAGCAGCGGCAGCGTGATCAGCGCTTCGACAAGCGGCCGCCCGCGCCACGGCGTGATCGCCAGCCAGCGCGCGAGCCACACCGCCGGGGCGAGCAGTACCAGCGCGGTGAACAGCGCAAGCCAGATCGAGATGCGGGCGGCTTCCCAGTCCAATGTTCAATCCACTTTTGCGCGATCCCGGTCTGCAGCATCCGCGATCGGCGTTCCGAGTATCCGTTCAGTTTCACCCGACAGCGGTGCAGCGGTATCACGCATCCGGCGTGCCGAAGCCGAATCGACGCAGCGTCGCCTGCGCGGCTGGCGTAAGCAGATGGCGATAGAACGACTCGGCCGTCGCGCCCGCCTTGCGCGTCAACACCATGCGCTGGCGTAGCGGCGCGTGCAGGCGATCATCGATGACGGCGTGCCGGCCGGTGGTCACCAAGGGTTCTGCGAGCGCGAGCGACAAAGGGATGAGCCCTGCCTGCGCTGCTCCGCTCGTCACGTACTGAGCGGCCTGCGCGACGTTCTCGCCGAGCACCAGCTTCGGGCGCACCAGCGTCCACATTCCGAGCGCATCGAGTGCTTCGCGCGCCGCCCGGCCGTACGGCGCATGCTCGGGATTGGCGATTGCGAACTTGTCGACGCGCGACCAGCCGGCGCGCAGACCCTCGAGCCTGCCGTCGAGTGCGATCGTCGAGGTGTTGCGCGTGTACAGCGCGAGCTGGCCGATCGCGTAGAGCGCGCCGCGATCACGCGCGACGCCGGCATCGGCCAGCCGAAACACGGTGTCCTCATCGGCGGAGACGAACAGTTCGAATGGCGCGCCCTGCAGGATCTGGCGCGTCAGGTTGCCCGAAGCGCCGTAGGTGATACTGAGCTTGGCGCCGTTGCTACGCCCGAACTCGCGGGCGATCGACTCGAGCGCGACATTCATGTTCGCAGCCGCCGCGATCAGCGTCGGCTTGGTCTGCGCCTGCACCGCTGCGATTGCACCGGCGATGGCGAACGCGCCGAACGCTGTCAGCGCGAGTCTGCGAAGCGACCGATATATCCAAATTGCCATATCGGTCGATTCTAGCGCGACCTCGGCAACGCCTTCGAGGCGCGGTCGAAACGCCTGGCGCTAGCCGCCGAGCACCGCCTGCAGCACGAGCGGACTCTGCTCCAACTGCGCGGCCGTGCCGTGCTCGACGATCCGGCCGAGCTGCATCACGTATCCGCGGTCGGCGACTTCGAGCGCTTTGGCGACGTTCTGCTCGGCCAGGAGCACCGCGGTACCGCGATCGCGAATCGCGCGGATGCGCGTCATCACTTCGCTCGTCAGCACCGGCGACAGGCCGAGCGACGGCTCGTCGAGCAGAAGCAGCCGCGGGTTCGACATGAGCGCGCGGCCGATGGCGAGCATCTGCTGCTGTCCTCCGGAGAGCTGCCAACCCATGGCGTGCTCCTTCTGCAGCAGCGCCGGAAACAGTTGATGGATCTCGTTCAACTGCGCGGCGGTGACCCGCGCACTGGCGCGCGAGGCGACCAGCAGGTTGTCGCGCACGCTCATGCCGGGAAACACGCGACGACCCTCGGGCGAGTAGCCCAGCCCGCCGCGGGCGCGCGCGGAAGGCGACACGCCGGCCAGTGCTTGCCCGCGGAACCGAATCGCACCCTCGGTTGCCGTGACGATTCCCATGATCGACTTGATCAGCGTCGACTTGCCCGCACCGTTGGCCCCGAGCAGCGCCACCACTTCGCCGGCGCCTACTTGAAGCGAGACGCCATCGAGCGCCACGATCTCACCGTACCGCGCACGCAGCGACTCGACCTCGAGCAACTCGCCGGTCGGCTTATCGCTCACGCTTCGTCTCCGCACCGAGATAGGCGGTGATGACATCCGGATGCGCACGGACCTCATCGGGTGTGCCCACGGCGATCACCTTGCCGTGATCGAGGCAGGCCATGCGCGTTGCGAGCGGCATCAGGAACGGCATGTTGTGTTCGATGATGACGATCGTGAGCCGTTGCGCGGCCAGCGCACGGACGCGTGCGGCGAGTTCCTGCTTCTCGGCATCGTTCAGTCCGGCGGCAGGTTCGTCGAGCAACAACAGGCGCGGCTCGAGCGCCAGTGCGCGCGCGATCTCGACGTAGCGCCGCAGCCCGTAGGGCAACTCGCCGCAGGCGCGCGCCGCCACGTGTGCGACGCCCATCGATTCGAGCAGGTGGAGTGCATGTTCGCGCGCGCGCAGCAGGCGCCGGTCGTGCCATTCGACGAACGACCGGGCCACCGACGCGCCTTCGAGCGTGTATCGCGCAGCCGCCACGTTGTCGAGCGCGCTCATCTCGTCGACGAGATTGAGATTCTGGAAGGTGCGCGCGACACCCAGCCGCGCGATCTGGTGCGGAAGCAGACGCGTGACGTCGCGACCGGCAAAGCGAATCGATCCGGCCTGCGGCGAGTAGACGCGACTGACGCAGTTGAGCAACGTGGTCTTGCCCGAACCGTTGGGGCCGATCAATCCGAAGATCTCGCCCGGATGCACCGACACGGAGACATTGTCGAGCGCGCGTACGCCGCCGAAACTCATCGACAGTTCGCGCACCTCGAGCACCGGCTCCGCGGCGAACACCAGCTGCGGCGAGCGCATCGCGTGCACGGCCGGCTGCATCGCCCGGACCTGCGGCACCGGGCGCAACCAACGAACCCGATGCAGCAGGCCGACCAGCCCTTGCGGCGCAACGATGATCGCCCCGAGCAGCACCGCGCCGTAGGCGATCAGGTAGTACTTGTCGAGGCCGCGAAACCACTCGGGCAGGTGCACCAGCAGAAACGCGCCGATGATCGCGCCGGCGATGTGCGTGCGGCCGCCGAGCACCGCCATCGTTAGCGCGCCGACCATGATGTGGAACTCCAGCACCTCGGGCGAGATGACGCGCACGGTGTGCACGTAGAGCGCGCCGGCCAGTCCGCCGTAAGCCGCCGACCACAGGAACGCGACCAGACGCAGCCGCCAGATGTCGAGTCCGATCGACTGTGCGGCGAGATCGTTCGCGCGCATCACCGCGTACGCGCGGCCGACGATGCCGCGCATCATCTGCCAGGCGAGCAGCGCCGCGACCGCCACGAGCGACCAGACGAACACGGTGATCGGCAGTCCGCGCGGTAGCGCCATGCCGAGAACCCCGATACCGGGCACGCCGGGGCGGCCGTTGGCACCACCGGTGAGCGGCTCCCATTGGATCGCGATCAGCAGCACCACCTGCCCGATGCCAAGCGTGGCAAGCGCGAAGTAGTGCGACTCCAGCCGCAGCACTGGCGCAGCGATCAGCAACGCGACCAACACCGGACCAATGATCGCGAGCGTGGCGGTGATCGGGAAACCGGCGCCCAGATCGAGCGCGAGCAGCGCCGAGATGTACGCCCCCAGACCGAAGAACGTGCCCTGCGTGAGCGCGAGCGCGCCCGCGTGGCCGAAGATGAATTGGTAGCCGAGCGTGTTGATGGCGAAGATGCCCGCCAACGCGAAGATGCGCAGGTCGTAGCTGCTGCCGAACACGAACGGCCAGACGACGAGAAACCCGATCAGCGCCAAGCCAAGCAGCCCGCGCGATGCGCCGCCGAGCTTGCCCGGGCCAGGTGAGGCCTCGACTTGCCGTCCGGCCGCCTCGTTCGCACGCGCTGGCTGTCCGG
>CADECO010000276.1:0-7844 GCA_902825905.1 uncultured beta proteobacterium | reverse complement strand
TCGTCACCACGACGATGATCAGCAGCGAGGTGCCGCCGAAATAGAACGGCACGTTCCACTTCAGGATCAGGAACTCGGGCAATAGACAGATGAGGGTCACGTAGATCGCCCCCACCAGCGTCAGGCGCAACAGGATTCGCTCCAGGTAGCGCGCGGTCTGATCGCCAGGTCGGATGCCTGGCACGAACGCGCCGCTCTTCTTGAGGTTGTCGGCCGTTTCTTTCGGGTTGTACTGGATCGCGGTGTAGAAAAAACAGAAGAAGATGATCGCGACCGCGTAGAGAAGGACGTAGATCGGCCGCCCCGGTGAGAGCTCCGCGGCGATGTCCTTGAGCCAGGTCGCCGAGTCGGCACCGCTGAACCACTGCGCGATCGTCGCCGGGAACAGGATGATCGAGGAGGCGAAGATCGGCGGGATCACGCCGGCCATGTTGAGCTTGAACGGCAGATGCGAGCTTTGCCCACCGACGATGGTGCGCGCCCCGATCTGGCGTTTGGCGTAGTTCACCAGGATCTTGCGTTGGCCGCGCTCGACGAAGCACACCAGCCAGGTGACCAGCACCACGGCGAGCACGATGAGGATCGCGGAGAGCGGATGCATCGCTCCGGTGCGGACCAGTTCGAACAGCCCGCCGATCGCCGACGGTAGCCCCGCCGCGATGCCGGCGAAGATGATGATCGAGATACCGTTGCCCAGACCGCGCTCGGTGATCTGCTCGCCCAGCCACATCAGGAACATCGTGCCGGTGACCAGGGTCGTGACCGTGACGAAGCGGAACATCAGACCCGGATCGACGACCAAATTCGGCGTGGACTCGAGCGCGATCGAGATTCCGACCGCCTGGAACAGCGCCAGCGCCACCGTGCCATAGCGCGTGTATTTGGTGATGACCCGCTGCCCCGCCTGCCCTTCCTTGCGCAGCGCCTCCAGCCGTGGCGACACGGTGGTGATGAGCTGCATGATGATCGAGGCGGAGATGTAGGGCATCACGCCGAGCGCGAAGATCGTGAAGCGCGACAGCGCGCCGCCCGAAAACATGTTCAGCAGACCCAGAATGCCGCCCTGCTGGCTCTGGAACTGCTTGGCCAGTTCCACCGGATCGATGCCGGGGACCGGAATGTGCGCGCCGATGCGATACACGACGAGCGCGCCCAGCAGAAACAGCAATCTCTTTTTGAGATCGCCGTACTTGCCGGTCTTGCCTAGTTGTGCGGCTGCGGTGCCCACGTTGGAGATCGTCCTGGTTGGACTGTGTCGATCGATCGGGTCGGGTTACGCGCCCTTGCCCTCGGCCTTCGGCGCCGACTTGGCCTTGCCCTCACCCTTGGGTTTGGCTTCGCCCTTGGCCTTGCCGCCGCCTGCCGCCTTGGTCGCCGCTTTATCGGCCGCGGCCTTCTTCTCGGCGGCCTTGTCGGAGTCGGCCTTGCTTGCGCGCGCCTGCGCTTCGGAAACCTTGTCGGCTCGTGCTTTGGCAGCCTCGGCACGTGCTTCGGCCGCCTTCGCAACTTCCGGATCGACCGTCACGCTGCCGCCGAGTGCCTCGATGGCCGCGCGCGCGCCCTTGGTGACGACGACGTCCTTCACGTTGAAACGCTTGGTGATCGCACCGGCAAGGATGATCCGGGCGCGCTCGGCACGCGCAGGCACCAATCCGGCTTCGCGCAGGACCGTCAGATCAACCGCCTCGCCCTGCAGGCGATCCAGATCGGACAACCGGACCTCGGCGGTTACACGCTTCAGATGCGAGACGAAGCCGCGCTTGGGCAGGCGCCGATGCAACGGCATCTGCCCACCTTCGAACCCCACCTTGTGGAATCCGCCGGAACGGGACTTCTGGCCTTTGTGGCCGCGACCGGCGGTCTTGCCCAGGCCGGAGCCGATGCCGCGACCGACGCGCCGCCGCGCCTTCTTCGAGCCGGGTGCCGGACTCAGAGTGTTCAGTTGCATGACTGCTGATCCTTGATCGCCGATGTCGTGCGCTTCACTGCGCCCGGACGAGATAGTTGACGCGGTTGATCATCCCCCGCACTGCCGGTGTGTCGGCAAGCTCGACGGTCTGCCCGATGCGGCGCAGCCCCAGGCCGCGCACCGTTGCCACGTGCCCGGCCTTGCGGCCCACCACGCTCTTCACCAGGGTGACCTTCACCTTCTTCTCGGCCATGTGGAACCTCTAGCTCGTGATCTCTTCGACCGTCTTGCCGCGCTTGGCGGCGATCTCACCGGGCGCGCGCACCTTGCCCAGTGCATCCAGCGTGGCGCGCACGACGTTGTACGGGTTGGTGGAGCCGAGGCACTTCGCCAGCACGTCGGTGACACCCACCACCTCGAATACCGCGCGCATCGGTCCGCCGGCGATGATTCCGGTACCGGCCGATGCCGGATGGATCAGCACCCGCGAGGCACCGTGCCGGCCATGCACCGCGTGGTGCACCGTGCCGTTCTTCAGCCCGACGCGGATCAGCTTGCGCCGCGCCTCGTCGAACGCCTTCTGCACCGCCACCGGCACTTCGCGCGCCTTGCCCTTGCCCATGCCGACCGCGCCATCGCCGTCGCCGACCACGGTCAGTGCAGCGAAACCGAGGATGCGACCGCCTTTCACGACCTTCGTGACGCGGTTCACCGCGACCATCTTCTCGCGCAACCCGTCGCTGCGCTCCTCGGAGCCTTGCGATCGCTGGCCTCTGCCGCCTGCCCTTGCCATCTGAGTGTCCCTTGAACTGTTGCCGTTAGAACTGCAGGCCCGCTTCGCGGGCCGCATCGGCGAGCGCCTTGACGCGCCCGTGGAACTGATAGCCGCCGCGATCGAACGCCACGCGATCGATGCCCAGCGTCTTGGCCTTCTCGGCAATGCGCTTGCCCACCAGCGAGGCGGCGTTCTTGTTGCCGCCGTGCGGCACGGTCGTGCGCACTTCCTTCTCGGCGGTGGAGGCGCTGGTGAGCACCTTGGTCCCGTCGGCCGAGTACAACTGCGCATAGATGTGCGAGTTGCTGCGATGGACCGCCAGCCGCGGTACGCGCAACTGATGGATCTTGAGCCGGGTCTGCCGCGCCCGACGCAACCGATCGATGTTCTTGTCGCCCATGACTCTTCGCCCTACTTCTTCTTGGTTTCCTTGAGGACCACGCGCTCGTCGGCATAACGTACGCCCTTGCCCTTGTAGGGCTCCGGCGGCCGATAGCCGCGGACTTCGGCCGCGACCTGCCCGACGAGTTGCTTGTCCACACCCTTCAATACGATCTCGGTCTGGGTCGGCGTCTCCACCTTGACGCCCTTGGGCATCGGATGCACCACCGGGTGGGAGAAACCGAGCGACAGATTGAGTTTGTCGCCCTGCGCCTGAGCGCGATAGCCGACGCCGACCAGCGTCAAGCGGCGCTCGAAGCCTTTGGATACACCCTGCACCATGTTGGCCAGCAGCGCGCGCGTGGTGCCCGACATCGCGTTGGCCTCCGGCGTCTCCGCCGCGAGTTCCACCAGGAGCTGTTCGCCGTCGCGCTTGACGCGGACATCGCCGTGCAGCCGCTGCGACAGCGTGCCAAGCGGCCCCTTCACCGACACCTGGTCCGGCGCAACGGTCACTTCGACACCTTTGGGCACTGCGATCGGATTCTTTCCAACTCGGGACATGTCTTTCCCCTTACGCGACGATGCACAACACTTCGCCGCCGACGCCGCTCGCGCGTGCCTTGCGATCGGTCATCACACCCTGCGAGGTCGATACGATCGCCACGCCCAGGCCGTTCATCACCTTCGGAATCTCGCGCGCGCCCTTGTAGATGCGCAGCCCGGGTCGGCTCACCCGCTCCAGGCGCTCGATCACCGGACGACCGGCGTAATAGCGCAGGCCGATTTCCATCTCGCTCTTGGGGCCGCTCTGGCTGATCTTGAAGCCGTCGATATAGCCCTCGTCGTGCAACACCTGCGCGATCGCCGACTTCAACTTCGAGGAAGGCATCTTCACAACAGTCTTACCGACGCTTTGCGCAGTGCGAATGCGCGTCAGCATGTCGGCGACCGGATCGGTCATGCTCATTTCGGCCGCTCCTCTACCAGCTCGCCTTGGTCAGGCCGGGAATCTCGCCGCGCATGGCTGCTTCGCGCAGCTTGTTGCGCCCCAGCCCGAACTTGCGGAACACCCCGCGCGGCCGGCCGGTCAGCTGGCAACGGTTGCGCAACCGTGCCGGCGAGGCATTGCGCGGCAGCTGCTGGAATTTCGTCCGCGCCTCGTCGCGCTCCTCGTCGGAGATCTTCGTATCCTTGAGCAACGCGATCAGCTCCTTGCGTTTGGCCGCGAACTTCGCGACGGCCTTGCGCTTCTTCTGCTCACGGTTCACTAGTGCGAGTTTTGCCATCGCGCACCCTATGGTTGGACGGGCCACATCGCCGCGGCCTGGTTGCATGAATGGGAGGTCATGGGGACGTTCAGGAGGACGTTCATGAGATCGTTGCGCTGCGCTCGTGTGGACATCAATTGGTCCGCAGCGGGAACTTGAACGCCTGCAGCAGCGCGCGCGCTTCGTCGTCGGAACGAGCGCTCGTGGTGATGCTGATGTTCATGCCGCGCAAAGTGTCGATCTTGTCGTAGTCGATCTCGGGAAAGATGATCTGTTCCTTCACGCCGAGGTTGTAGTTGCCGCGGCCGTCGAAGGCGCGGTTGGATACACCGCGGAAGTCGCGGATACGCGGGATCGCGATCGAGACCAGACGATCGAGGAATTCGTACATACGCTGACCACGCAACGTCACCATGCAGCCGATCGGATAGTCCTTGCGGATCTTGAAGGTGGCGATCGATTTGCGCGCCTTCGTGACGACCGGTTTCTGCCCGGCGATCTTGGTGAGATCGCCCACGGCGTTGTCGAGGATCTTCTTGTCCTGCGTAGCCTCGCCCACGCCCATGTTCACCGTGATCTTGGTGATGCGCGGAACCTGCATGATCGACTGGTAGCCGAACTTCTTCATCAGTTCGGGAACCACCGTCTTCTGATAGTGCTCTTGGAGTCGTGCCATGTTTTTCGATCTCGATGGATGCTAGGTCGAGACGCCTCAGCTGGCCGGATCGACGAGCTCGCCCGTCGACTTGAATATGCGCACCATGCGTTCATCGGCTCCGGCGCCGATGGTCTTGAAACCGACGCGATCGGCCTTGCCGGTCTGCGCGTTGAACAGGGCCACGTTCGAGACGTGGATCGGCAGGTCTTTGTCAACGATGCCGCCCTGGATACCGCGCATCGGATTGGGGCGCATGTGCCGCTTGACGCGGTGAATGCCCTCGACGATCAGATGCTCGTCGTCGACCCAGCGCGTGACCGTGCCGCGCTTGCCCTTGTCGCGGCCGGCGATGACCATCACGTCGTCGCCTTTCTTGATGCGTTGCATAGTGTCCTCGCTCCTTAAAGGACTTCAGGCGCGAGCGAGACGATCTTCATGAATCGCTCGGTACGAAGCTCGCGCGTAACCGGTCCGAAGATGCGTGTGCCGATCGGCTCGAACTTGTTCGACAGCAGCACGGCTGCGTTGGAGTCGAAGCGGATGAGCGAGCCGTCGGGTCGGCGCACGCCCTTGGCGGTGCGCACCACGACGGCGTGGTAGATCTCGCCCTTCTTGACCCTGCCGCGCGGCGCCGCGTCCTTGACGCTCACTTTGATGACGTCGCCAATCTCGGCGTAGCGACGCTTCGATCCGCCCAACACCTTGATACACATGACGGAGCGTGCGCCGGTGTTGTCGGCGACGTCCAAAACGCTTTGCATCTGAATCATTTGTTCTGCTCTCCAACTTGTCCCGCTGCGCCCGGCCCGCGATGGACCAATGCGCACTGGCGGTCAGTCTTGGATCCCGTTCGGGAGGTTGGCCGGCATGCGCCAGAGGGGCGCGGCCAGCGGGTGACGCTGCCTGAGCCGGTGCTGGTTGGTACCGCTACAGCCCCGACGAGGCGAAAAAAGCTCGCTATGTTAGCAATACCGGTATGGCTATGGCAAGAAGGTCTCGTTCCGACATCGCGCGCCCGCTCGGGTCACGCTCAGATCGTCTTGGCCCGCTCGACCAGTTTCGCCACCCGCCAAGCCTTGGTCTTGGAGATCGGGCGACACTCCTCGATCTGCACCATATCGCCCTGCTTGCACTCCGCGTTGGCGTCATGGGCGTGGTACTTCTTCGAGCGCGTCACGATCTTGCCGTACAGCGGGTGCGCGACCCGGCGTTCGACCAGCACGGTAATCGTCTTGGACATCTTGTCGCTCACTACCCGACCGGTGAGGGTGCGGATCGTCTTGGCGCGGGGTTGTGCTTGAGTATCGGCCATGGCGGTCACTTGGCTTTCTCTTTCTGCTTCTGTCCGATGATGGTCTTGGCGCGCGCGATATCGCGACGCACGCGGCGCAACTGACTGGTGTTGGTGAGTTGCTGCGTCGCCTTTTGCATGCGCAGCGAGAACTGGGCGCGCAAGAGGTCGGACAGCTCTTTGGCGAGATCGGCGCCGTCTTTGCTGCGGAGTTCGGTGGCTTTCATCGGTCAGGCCCCCACTTGGCGATGCACGAACGTTGTCTTCAGCGGCAGCTTCGCGGCAGCCAGCGCGAAGGCCTCGCGCGCCAGCGTCTCGTCGACGCCGTCCATCTCATAGAGCACCTTGCCCGGATGGATCTCGCACACGAAGTACTCGGGATTGCCCTTGCCGTTGCCCATGCGAACCTCGGCGGGTTTCTGGGAGATCGGCTTGTCGGGGAAAATCCGGATCCAGATCCGGCCGCCGCGTTTGATGTGGCGGGTCATGGCGCGTCGTGCCGCCTCGATCTGCCGGGCGGTCAGGCGCCCGCGGACGATCGCCTTCAAGCCGTACTCGCCGAACGACACCTTGTTGCCGCGCGTCGCGATGCCGCGATTGCGCCCCTTCTGCTGCTTGCGGTACTTGGTTCTAGCTGGTTGAAGCATCGCCCGCTCCTGGTTTCTTCACTTTCGCCGCCGCGGGCGCTTTGCCCTTGGCATCGCCGTCGGGTTTGGCGACTGAATCACTCTTGGCCGCGTCGGAAGCCTTGCGCACGCGCAAGCGCTGCGGTGCCTTCGGTGGCTCGCTCGTGGGTGCGGCAGGTTCAGGCTTGGCCTCCGCTGCAGCGTCGGCCTTGCCCGGCCGAGACAACGTCTTGCGCCCACGCCTTGGTGCGGTTGGCTCTTCGGCTACCGCCGGCGCTGCGCCCGCGGCAGGCTGCTCGCCGCGCGCCAGGATCTCGCCCTTGTAGATCCACACTTTGACGCCGATCACGCCGTAGGTCGTCTTCGCTTCGGAAAAACCGTAGTCGATGTCGGCCCGCAGGGTGTGCAGCGGCACCCGCCCTTCGCGGTACCACTCGGTACGGGCGATCTCGATTCCGTTCAGCCGCCCGGCACTCATGATCTTGATGCCCTGCGCGCCCAGGCGCATGGCGTTCTGCATCGCCCGCTTCATCGCGCGGCGGAACATGATGCGCTTCTCGAGCTGCTGGGCGATCGAGTCGGCCACCAGTTGCGCATCGATCTCGGGCTTGCGGATCTCCTCGATGTTGACGTGCACCGCCTGCACACCGAGCAGTTTGCGCAACTGCGCTTTCAAGCCTTCGATGTCCTCGCCCTTCTTGCCGATGACCACGCCGGGGCGAGCACTGTGAATGGTGATGCGCGCGTCCTTCGCTGGACGTTCGATCACCACGCGCCCCACCGAGGCATGCGAAAGCTTCTTGCGCAGGAAGTCGCGCACGCGCAGATCTTCGTTGAGCATGCCGGCGAACGAGCGGCTGTTCGCGTACCAGCGCGAACTCCAGTTGCGGCTCAACGCCAGGCGGAATGCAGTCGGGTGGAGCTTCTGTCCCC
>CADECO010000275.1:0-7891 GCA_902825905.1 uncultured beta proteobacterium | reverse complement strand
GGGGTCCTGCCGGATTGGGATGCCACCTCGGCGAGGCCAGAGGCGTGCGGTCAAGCGCCGGTACTGTATGCCCGCGGACTGCCCCTCGCAACTGGTTCACGCTCACCGCGAAACGTGAAGGGGCGACCCAAGCTCGCGCGTCCGCGGTGGCCCGCGATCGCGGCGCGAACGCCCGCATACAATCCGGGCTTTCCGGAGAAACCCATGCTCGCGTTGTCATTGCCTTCGTCATCGTCGTCGTCATGGTCCGCGACGTTACGAGGATTGATCCGATCCGCGGTCGGCTGCGCGGTGCTCACGGGGCTGAGCATCGACGCGTCGTTCGCTCAGACCTATCCGCAGCGCCCAGTCACGCTGGTTGCGCCCTACCCGCCAGGCGGCCCGGTCGACATCGTCGCGCGCGTCATCGGCAAGAGCCTGTCGGCGAGTTGGAATCAGTCGGTCGTAATCGACAATCGCACCGGCGCAGGCGGCAGCATCGGCACCGAGTACGTCGTGCGCGCGGCACCTGATGGCCACGTGCTGCTCGTCAACACCGGTGCGCTGCTGATCTCGGCAATCGTCTCGAGCAAGCTGCCGTTCGACCCGATGCGCGATCTTGCGCCAGTTACCAAGATCGGCTTCGCACCGGCGCTGCTGATGGTGAGCGCCAAGAGCCCATTCAAGTCTGTCGGCGATCTGATCGCCTTCGGCAAGGCCAACCCCGGCAAGCTCAGCTTCGGCTCGCCGGGCAACGCGACCTCGCTGCACCTGTGCGCGGAGATGTTCAAGACGTTCGCCGGCTTCGATGCGTTGCACGTGCCGTTTCGCGGCAGCGCGCCTTCGGTGACCGCGCTGGTGGGCGATCAGATTCACCTCCATTTCGACGCAATGCTCTCCGGCCTGTCGCACTCGAAGGCCGGCACGCTGCGCGCTCTTGCGGTATCGACTGCGAAGCGCTCGCCGCAGGCGCCGGATATTCCGACCATGGTCGAAGCGGGTGTCGCCGGCTACGACGCCTCGATCTGGTTCGGGTTGTTCGCGCCGGCGGCAACACCTCCGGCGGTGCTCGAGCGCCTCGCCCGCGATCTGCAGCAGACCCTCCAGCAACCTGACGTCAGGAAACAGCTCGAAAGCACCGGCTTCAACATCGTCGGCAATACCCCCAAGGAGCTGGCCCAGGAGATGGCCAACGAGTCGAAAATGTGGATCGACGTCGTGCGCAGGACCGGCGTCAAGAGCGAGTGACGCGCCCATGAGACTGGCCCGCTGGACGTTGCACCCGATCCGGTTGCCGTACTTCCGTACCATCCGTTGGGCCGAGGTCGCGGAAGACGCCGCCGATTTCCTGCTGCTCGAACTCGAAAGCGACACCGGCGCACGCGGCATCGGCGAGGCGACCGTCAAACCGACATGGTCGGGCGTGACCCTGCGCTCGCTCGCGGTGGCCCTCGAAGAACTGTTCCTGCCGCGGCTGGCGACACTCGATCTCGACGACGCCGATGCACTCATCGACGCCTATCGCGCCATCCCCGAAGGGCGTGCCGCGAAAGCGCTGATCGACAACGCGTGCTGGGATCTGCGCGCGAACGCGACAGGCAAGCCACTGCACCAACTGCTGGGCGGCAGTGCGCAGGTCGAGGTGTCGTGCACATTGACGCGTGCGGCGCCCGCAACGATGGCAAGCGAAGCGGCTGAGCTGATCGCCGCGCATGGCTTCCGGACGATCAAGTTCAAGGGCGGGCAAGGATTCGATACCGACTTCGCCGGACTGGCGGCGGTGCGCAACGCGGTCGGGCCCGACGTGCGCATCTACGTCGACGCCAACTCGTTCTACGACGCAGCGCGCGGCACCGAGTACAGCAAACGCCTGGCCGACGTCGGCGTGTTTCTGTCGGAAGATCCGTATCGGCTTGCGCCTGACCGGCAGTTCGAGCAGGCTCAACAGGTCAGCCCGATCCCGATCCTGGTGGACTCACCCGCAGCGGGTGTTGCGGAGGCCGCCATGTTCCTGGATCGCGGCGCGCGGGCGATCGCCATCAAGCCGGCGCGAGTGGGCATCACGATCGCACACCGAGCCGCCAGATTGGCACAAGAGCGCGGCGCCGGAGTGGTCGTGGGCCTGTACAGCGAGTCGACGCTCGGCACGCTCGCCCCGCTCGCGTTTCACTCTTCGCTCAGCAACGCGCTGGCGCCGGCCGAATGCACGTTCTTTCTCGGTCTGCGCGATCGCATCACCCATGCACCGCTCGAAGTCCGCCAAGGCACGCTCGCGCTGCCTGAGTGCGCCGGCTATCACGGCCTGGTCGACTGGGGTCGCGTCCAACGGTTTCGAGCCGCGTGACGCTCGTTCGCAAGCAACCCGAGTCGGCGCTCGCGGTTCACCCGCAACACCGGAGTCATCGATGAAGGTCTACGTCGTTCCCGTCACGCCCTTCCAGCAGAACTGCTCGCTCATCGTGTGCGAGCAGACGCAGCGCTGCGCCGTGGTCGACCCCGGCGGCGATCTCGATCAGATCGAAGCGGCGATCGCGCAGAGCGGTGCCACGCTGGAGAAGATCCTGCTCACGCATGGCCACCTCGATCACTGCGGCGGCACCGCTGAACTGCGCCGCCGCAGCGGCGTACCGGTCGAAGGCCCGCAACGCGAGGAGCGGTTCTGGATCGAGCAGTTGCCGACGCAAGGCGCCAAATTCGGATTCGGTGAACTCGAAGCGTTCGAGCCGGACCGCTGGCTCGAAGGCGGCGATTCGGTTCGCGTCGGAAACATCGAATTCGACGTGCGCCACTGCCCGGGCCACACACCGGGTCATATCGTCTTCGTGCAGCGCGAACACAAGCTCGCCTTCGTCGGCGACGTGCTGTTTCAGGGGTCGATCGGCCGCACCGATTTCCCGCGCGGCGATCACGCCACGCTGATTCGCTCGATCACCGAACAGCTATGGCCGTTCGGCGACGACATCACGTTCGTGCCGGGCCATGGGCCGACTTCGACCTTCGGCGAAGAGCGTCGGTCCAATCCGTACGTGGCCGATCGCGTGCTCGATGCCGCCAAGCGCGGTGGGCGCACGTAGGAAACCTCCGAATAACCAATCGCGTTGATGCGAAGGGCGCGAAGCTACCGCGAGCCCGAAGCCGCGCGTTTGACTGCCTCTTCACGCGCGGCGCGGACCTTCTCGTTGGTCTGGTTGAACAGCAATTCGCGCCGTGCCTTTTCCTCCTCGGGCGTGAGTTTGCGTTCGCCCCATTCCTTATGCACGGCCGCGCCCTTCTGCACCGCCGGCCGCGCCTCGACCGCGTCGACCCAGCGCTTCAGATTCGGAAACTTGCCCCACGCCGTTTCGTCGATCCGCTGCGGAATGAGCCGTGCCCACGGCCAGGAAAGCATGTCGGCAATCGAGTACTCGCCGGCCAGGTACTGGTTGACCGAGAGCTGCGCGTCCATCACCCCGCATAGCCGGTCGACCTCGCCCACGAAACGCTTGATGCCGTAGACGAGCTGGCTCGGATCGTCGGTGATGTTCTTGGCGTAGTTCTTGAAGTGATTGGCGTTGCCCATCATCGGCCCGAGATTGGCCATCTGCCAGTAAGCCCACTGGAGCACGTTGTAGCGGGCGGCCGGCGCCTTGGGCAGGAACTTGCCGGTCTTGTCGGCGAGGTATTCGAGAATCGCGCCCGACTCGAAGATCGCGAGCGGTTTGCCGCCACCCATCGGATCGTCGTCGATGATGGCCGGCATGCGGTTGTTGGGGCAGATCCGCAGGAACTCGGCCTTGAACTGATCCCCTGCACCAATATCGACGGCGTGCACCCGATAGGGGAGCCCGCACTCCTCCAGCATGATCGTCACTTTGATGCCGTTGGGCGTGGGCCAGTAGTACAAATCGATCATTACGGTCTCCTTTGCTGCGGTTGTGGTGCGCATGCAGGCGCGGGTCAGTCCTCGAGATTCTCCTTGGCCAACTCGACGTCGAGCCGCTCCATCGCGTCCAGCGGCTTGCATGCCGCGGCTTCCTTGTAAAGCGATTCGGCCTGCGCCATCTTGCTCTTGCCGAACATCATCACCAAGCCATTCGCATACTCGATGCGCGCGATGGCCGAATCGGGGTTGAGCTTGATTGCGCGCTCGAAGTGTTCGACCGCGGTTTCTTTTTTCGCACCATAGGTGAGCCCACCCAGCGTCGCCCCGACCTTGTCGATGATCTCGGCGTGGTAGGCCCCGAACGCGATGTGCGCATCGGCGTGCTTGGGATCGAGTTCCAGCGCCTTGGTCAGGCTGTTCTTGATCTTTCCCCCCAACCCCTCGGCCAACGCCTTGGTGATCGACGTCTCCTGACTGTAACGACCCAGCGCGGCAGCGTGCAGGTAGTAGGCATTGACATTCTTCGGGTCGGCTTTGATCGCTGCCTCGGCACGCTTGGCAATCTCCTCGAAGATGGCCTGCTTGGCGGCCGGCTTCTTCTCGAGATAGGTCGCGTACACCACCGCTGCCTTGTTCGCGGCAGTCATGCCTGAGCTGCCCGTCTTCAGGCCCACCGCCACGGCTTTCTCGAACTCACCCTGGTGGTAGAGCTGCCACGCCTCCTGCACCGCCTCGTCTTTGGGGAACGGCTCGTGATCGCCGCGATGCAGTCGATCCCAATGCTTCTTCAAGCCCGCCGCGTCGTACACGTACGCCTTGTCCGCGTGCGGAAATTTGCTCCAGGCCGCCTTTGCCATTCATCGCTCCTTTTTTCTCGCTTCGCCGCGCCGACCGGCGCAGGCTATCTACTGATGTACTCGTCTGCCAGTTTCAGAAAGAGCTCCCGCCCCTTGCCGCGCAGGTAAGGGGCCACCAGCACGAGTGATTGGTAGGCCCCGCGCGCCAGCACCTGATCGGCCTCGAAGTGCCGCGGATCGCGCGCGTACGCGTACGACAGCCAGTAGGTGACGACGAGGGTGAGATTGGTCGCCAGATCGTCGGGCGAGACGAGCTCGAGGTCCATCTCGCCGCTTTCACCCAGACCGGCGCAAAGCACCCGTACCGCTCGTACCTTGTCCGCCAGAATCGACTTGAAATACACCTCGATGGTCCGGTTGCGCGTCAACATGTCGTTGATGTCGCGATACAGGAACCGGTACTTCCAGATCGTCTCGAACAGCACGTGGATGAACAACCACACGTCTTCGATCGAGGTTGCACGCCCTTCACTCACGTTCAGGATCGCGCTGATTTCCTTGCGGAAGGCCGCGAAGATTTCGTTGACGATCTCGTCCTTGTTGCGGAAGTGATAGTAGAGATTGCCCGGGCTGATGTTCATTTCCTCGGCGATCATCGTCGTGGTGACGTTCGGTTCGCCGAATTGATTGAACAGCGCCAGACTCACCTCGAGCGTGCGTTCACGCGTGCGGCGTTTGCGTTTCGGCGCGGTCATGGGACGAGGGCGGGACGCGATGCGATACGGTCAGGATAGCACCTTCGTTTCGCCGCACGCCGATGCGTGGTGCATGTCGATGCGAGCGCGGAGCCGATGCCGCTCAATGACGCCAGTGCGGATCGCGAGGCCGATGCGGCCCAATTGGGTCGATGCAGCGCTAACGTGACGAAGCCCGCGACATCGCTCCCGCGGGCCTCCCGAAATCGAACTGCAACAGCAGCTTGAGGCGCGCGCCCGCCAGGCGAGCGCCACAGTCGCCCTCGTCAGCGCTTTGCCGCGCGTCGGACGGGCTTCTTCGCCTCGCCGGTCAGCTTGCGAACGCTGGCGTTCAGCTCTTCGATCTGCTTGGCGAGCGCCTGGATGTCGCGATTGGTCGGCACTCCGAGCTTGCCGAGCGAACGGGCCACGCGATCCTCGAATACCTGTTCGAGCTTGTCCCAGGTTTGCGTCGCTTTGCCGCTCGCTTCGCCGGCGGCCTTGCCGACTTGCTGCGTGAACTGCGCGATGCGCGCCTCGGCGACCTTGCGCGTCTGCGATTCCATCGAGCGCCCTTCCTTCACCAGCGCCTCGAATACCTTGCCGCCTTCTTCCTGCGCCTTGGAGAAGGCGCCCAGTCCGGCCAGCCAGATCTGCTGCGCCGAATCACGAATGGTTTTGGACAGATTCTTGTCTTGGCTTTCGCCAGCCAGTTCCTTGAGCTTCTTGACCATGGATCATCTCCTATCAGATTCGATTCGATCGGGTTCGCCGGGGAACCACCGTGCCGCTGCGACCGAACTTCTGCGGACCGCCTCACGGGCACACTCCACTGCTTGCACTGCAACCCACTACGGCAAGCAGTCTACGCAACCGATTTAGAGCCGGGCTCCTAAAGTGCTAGAGGCGCGCGCCCAATAGTGCCCGCTTGATGCCGACTCAGTGCCCTCCGTGACATCGAAGCCCCCGCGCAGATCGGCACAAACCTCAACCGTATAATCGGACTCACTCGATCACACAACGACCGCACCCCAAGGAGGAAGTCTGCAATGAGCTACTTCATCACCGGCGCATCGGGTTTCATCGGCAAGCGTCTGGTCAGGAAGCTGCTGGAGCGCAAAGGCAGCGTCGTCTACTTCCTCACGCGCGAGAAAAGCGCCCGGCGGCTGGCCGCGCTGCTCGACTACTGGGGTGTCGACAACAAGCGTGCGATCCCGATCCAGGGTGATCTCACCAGCGCGAAGCTTGGTGTCTCGCCCGCCGATCGCAAGCGGCTCGAAGGGCACATCAAGCACTTCTTCCACCTGGCAGCCGTGTACGACCTGAAGGCCGATCGCGGTAAACGTGGCCGGAACGCAAAACACCGTCGAATCCGCCAACGACATCAAGGCCGATTGCTTCCATCACGTCAGCTCGATCGCGGCCGCCGGTCTGTTCGAGGGCATCTTCCGCGAGGACATGTTCGAGGAAGCCGAAAACCTCGACCATCCCTACTTCCAGACCAAGCACGATTCCGAGGGCATCGTGCGCAAGAGCGTCAAGGGCGCCTGGCGCATCTACCGCCCAGCGCTGGTGGTTGGCGACTCGCACACCGGCGAGATGGACAAGATCGACGGGCCCTACTACTTCTTCAAGCTGATCCAGCGCATGCGTCAGATGCTGCCGCCGTGGATGCCCACGATCGGCATCGAAGGCGGACGCGTGAACATCGTGCCGGTCGACTTCGTGGTGAACGCGATCGACCACATCGCCCACGGACGCGGCCATGACGGCAAATGCTTTCACCTCGTCGATCCGATGCCCTATCGCGTCGGCGATGTACTCAACATCTTCGCCAAGGCCGCGCACGCACCAGCAATGGCGATGCGCGTCAATGCGGCACTGCTCGGCTTCGTTCCCAAGAACATCAAGAAAGGGATGATGGCGCTCACGCCGGTGCGGCGCATCCGCAACGCGGTGATGAAAGACCTTGGTCTGCCCGACGACATCCTCACGTTCGTCAACTACCCCACCCGCTTCGATCAGCGCGAAGCCGAGAAGGCGCTCAAAGGGTCAGGCATCAGCGTGCCGCGCCTGGAAGACTATGCATGGCGACTGTGGGACTACTGGGAACGGCATCTCGACCCGGATCTGTTGATCGACCGCACGCTCAAGGGCCAGGTGCGTGGCAAGGTGGTGCTGATCACCGGTGGCTCCTCGGGCATCGGCCTGGCTGCCGCACACAAGATCGCGGCAGCCGGCGCCACCACGCTGATCGTCGCTCGCGATCCGGACAAGCTCGCCGAGGCGAAGAAATCGATCGAAGCGGCCGGCGCTACCGTGATCACGTACCAAGCCGACGTCGCTGACGAAGCCGGGTGCGCCAAACTGGTCGAATCGATCACCAAGCAGCATGGCGGCGTGGACATACTGATCAACAACGCCGGCCGCTCGATCCGGCGCGCGATCGAGAACTCGTACGATCGCTATCACGATTTCGAGCGCACGATGTCGGTGAACTATTTCGGCGCCCTGCGGCT
>CADECO010000274.1:0-7894 GCA_902825905.1 uncultured beta proteobacterium | reverse complement strand
GTGGACGCCGAATCCTGCACTTCACCCAGCGCGAGTTCGAGATCCTTGTCGAGCCACTCGAACGTCGCGGCGAAATCGAATGACGGTGCTGCCAGCTTGGTAGCGTGCTGCTCGAGCTGATTCGAACGTGCGCTGCCGGCGCTCAAGGCGCCGAGCAATGCTTCGATGTCGAGCCCGGCATCGCGACCCAGCGCCACTGCTTCGCTCAGTCCGCGGACCGTGCCGGCGATCGCCAGTTGATTGGCGAGCTTGCCGGTCTGACCAGCGCCCGCGTCGCCCAGGCGCGTGATGCGTTGCGCGTAGTGCTGCATCAAGACGCTGGCTTGGGTCAGGGCATCGGCGCTGCCACCTGCGAAGACCGACAGCGTTCCAGCCTCGGCTGAAGCCGTACCGCCCGACAAAGGCGCATCGACGAACCGCGCACCATTGGCCAGAGCGATCTGTGCCGCGCGTCGCGCCAGGCGAGGCGAGGTCGTTGTGTGATCGATCAAAAGCGTTCCGGGCCGGGTGTGTGTCAGCAAGCCCGCCGGATCGAACAGCAGCGGGTCGAGTGTCGCTTCGTCGGTGACGCACGTGATCAATACGTCGGCGTCGCGGGGATCGTGCTGCGCCGTGGGGTGTCGAGCGCGCCATTCGCTCGTCACCGCTGTGCGCGGATCCGCCACCGCCACCGCGTATCCCGCGCGGGCGAGGCGCGAAGCGATCGGTGCGCCCATCGTCCCCAAGCCGAAGAAGCCGACCGTCGGTCGTGGCATCGGCCGCTCCGTGAAAACTGATCGAATCAGGCGTGCGCGGGCTGGGTGCGCGTGGCGGCCAGGGTCTGGGTGAACGCCTCGGTCGGCGCGACCCAGCCGAAGAACGTGATCACGTTCCAGACCGTTGCGTCCTTCAGGTACTGTGGCCCGGCGTGATGAGTGGCGTCTTCGAGCAGCATCACGAAGTACTCGTGGTGATAGGCCTCGCGCAGCGTCGATTCGACGCAGGCGTTGGTTGCCACGCCGGTGAAGAACAGGTTGCGGATGCGCCGCGCGCGCAGCACCTGATCGAGATTGGTGCCGGCAAAACCGGAATAGCGCGATTTCTTCACCACCAGTTCATCGGGGCGTGGCTTGAGCTCGTCGACGATCTCGTAATCCCAGGTGCCGTCGGTGATGAGCTTGAAGGCGAGTTCGGGTCGCTCGCGCATCAGGATCTGCGCTTCGGACTTGTGCCACACCGGCGCGGTTGCTCCACCGACCACCAGATGCTTCGAATCGAATCCGCTCTGGATGAACACGACGAGCATGCCCGCGGCGCGCGCCGCATCCACCGCCTTCTTCACCATTGCAATGGTCTTGGGCGAATGCGTGAGGTCGTAGCCGACGTTGTCGAAGTAGCCACCGGGCTTGAGGAAGCCGTTCTGCATGTCGACGACGATGAGTGCCGACTCGGCGAGTGTCCATTCGATCGGGTGCGGACGCGAGGCGATGCGAAGCAGCGATTCGTTCTGGGCCATGGTGGCCTCCTGATTGGGGGTCCGGGTGCGGGTTGGAGATTAACCCACGGCCTTCAGCCGAGGTTGCGGTGCAGGCCCGACCACGCGATCGAGCACCCAGTTGTCCAGCGCGTGCACGATCGGTTCCTTGGCCGAGAATCGTCCGGGAACCGCCAATGGTGATCGCAATCCGCGCTGCTGCACCACGGCGATGTCGTTGTCTTCCTCGACGACGATGTCCTGGCGCTTGTAATAGTTCGCGGCGATCTGCTCGAAATCGGCTCGCTCGAAGCGGCTGGCCGGAAAACACGACGTCAGCACGACGCGACAGCTTTCGGGGCCGGTGGGGTGACACTCGAACGACCACATCGCATCGATCGTCATCGCGATCATCGAATTGGGGTAGACGATGGCGAAGCGGCTGCCTTCCTGCGCCTCGCCTTGGAGCGTCTCGATCGGCGGGAACCCGGCATCGCCATCGAGCAGGCCGAGCGTTCCCGGGTGGCGTTCCCAGATCAGGTCGTACTCGCCCTTGCCGCGGATCTGCGGAACGTTGATCGCCTTGAACTTGCTGATGGTGCGCCGGTGCACGGTGGGTATGTGATACCCCTCCATGAAGTTCTCCACCCACGCTTTCCAGTTGCAGGCGACGTCGTACTCGAGCCGACGGCCGCTGCGCATGTCCTCGAACTTGTAAGAAGCGAGGATGTCGGCCAGATCGCCGAGGTGCGCTTCCAGGCTCGGCGCCTGCGCATCAGCACACACGAAGATGAAGCCGCCCCAGGTGGCCGCCCGCACCGGAACCAACGCGTGGTCTTCGAGACGAAAGCCCACCGTCTGCTCCATGCCCGGCGCGCCTTTGAGCGTGCCATCCAGCGCGTAGGTCCAGGCGTGATACGGGCACACGATCGAGCGGCTGTTGCCGCAGCCATTGAGCAGGCGCGCGCCGCGATGGCGGCAGGTGTTGGCGAAGGCGCGTACTTCGTCGTGCAGGTCGCGGATCACGACCAGGGCGATGTCCGCGAACTCGATGCTGAAGTAGTCGCCCTTCTTCGGAATGCGCTCGAGCCGGCCGACCATCACCCAGGTCTTGGTGAAGATCGTCTCCACTTCGCGCCGGTAGAACGCCGGATCGTAGTAGCAATCGGGCGGCAGCCCGTGCGCTTCGAGCAGCGGCTTGCGGACGTTGGCGAAGCGCTCGGCGTTCAGGTGCTCGTGTTCAGCGCGCGGTGGTTCGTACATGATCCCCTCGGTCGGACGTGCCTTCGCGTCGATTCTAGCGGCGGAATCGCGTGGCGCGCTGCACTGCCTTGGCGCATGGAGATGTGGCGCGCGCACGGTCGTTGTGCGTCGCGGCGATCAATCGTCGCAGCGGAGCGCAGGCGCGAACTGTGGGCGCGCGGCAGCTTGCGTTGACGTCGGTGCTTGATGGATGATGAATGCGCGCGGCTTGCTTCGCGACACCAACAACGTTTCGCTCAACAAATTTTTCGAGGAGGATCCATGTCGATTGCTCATCGCACTCTCGCGCGCGTAGTAGTCTCGTGTGCTGCCGCGACCATTGCCGCCGCGTTCGCATCGCCGGCAATCAGCCAGACCAAGGTGCGCTTCGCGCTCGACTGGCGCATCGACGGCCAGCTCGCGCCGTTCTTCCTCGCGCAGGCGAAGGGCTACTACAAACAGGAAGGCATCGAGGTGCAGCTCGACCCCGGTGCAGGGTCGGCGCTGGCGGTGAGCCGCACCGCATCGCCCGCCTACGACATGGGCTATGGCGACTTGAGCGCGCTGATCGAATTCCTGGCGAACAACGGCGACAAACCCGAAGCGCGCGTGCAGGCGGTGTACATCGTGATGGATGCAACGCCCGCCGCGGCGATGACGCTCAAGAAGCTCAACATCAGCAAACCGACCGATCTGGTCGGCAAGACGTTCGGTGCGCCGGTGTTCGATGCGGGCCGCAAGCTGTGGCCGATCTTCGCCAAGGCGCAGGGCATCGATCCGGGCAGCGTGAAGTGGCAATCGGTCGAGCCTGCGTTGCGCGAACCGATGCTCGCACGCGGTCAGGTCGACGTCGTGACCGGCTATCAACCCAGCGGCACGCTGTCGATGAACGCGCTCAACGTGAAGTCCGAGGAGCTGCAGGTGTTCTACTACAAGGATTTCGGCGTGCGCGCGTACGGCAACGCGATCCTTGCCAATCCGAAGTTCGTCGCCGAGCAGCCGCAGGCGGTCAGTGCGTTTCTGCGTGCGTTCAACCGCGCACTGAAGGAAACCGTTGCCAACTACGACGAGGCGATCAAGTTCATCAAGCAGCGCGAACCGTTGATCGACGAGGCGCTCGAGCTGCGTCGATTGCGCGGCCTGTATGAGAATTTCATCGTCACTCCGGGCGTCAAGGCGAGCGGCTTCGGCCAGGCCGATAACCAGCGCCTGACGACCATGGTGAGCGACGTGGTCGCGGCGTTCGGCCTGAAGCAATCGCCCGACGCCGCGCAGATCTTCAACGACAAGTTCCTGCCCGCCGTGGCCGAACGCAAGATGTAGTGCGGCGACGAGCCATCAGGGGATCGATCTGTCTTTCACGGCCGAGCCAATAGCTTCTCCGACACAGGCTTCTCCGACATGGGCAGACTCAACGACAAGACGGCACTGATCACCGGCGGCAACACCGGCATCGGCCGCAGCATCGCGCTGGCCTATGCGCGCGAGGGTGCCGACATTGCGATCGCATGGATCGATCACGAGGGCGAGGCGAGCGCGCTGGTCGGCGAGATCAACGCGCTCGGCCGGGGCGCGCACGCGATCCGATGCGATATCACCGACGAAGCCCAGGTCGAGCAATTGCTGCTCGATGCGGTGGGCCGGCTCGGGCGGCTCGACATACTGGTCAACAACGCCGGCGTGCAGCTCGCGCGTCCGCTGTTGCAGATGCGTGCGGCTGACTGGGACCGCGTGCTCAACGTCAATCTGCGTGGCGCCTTCCTGTGCGCGCGTGAGGCGGCAAGACACATGATCCCGCGCCAAAGCGGGCGGATCATCAACACCTGCTCGCAGCTGGGTACGTTGGGTCGCGAGGAGTACACCGCGTACTCCGCGTCGAAAGGCGGACTGATCACGCTCACTCGCGCACTCGCCCGCGAGCTGGCACCGCACGGCATCCTGGTGAATGGCGTGGGGCCCGGGCTGATCGATACCGGCTTCGATCCGATTGCGCCGGAACGCAAGGCCACAATTGCCGCGGGTGTGCCGCTCAAGCGCTTGGGCACGGTGGATGACGTGACACCTGCCTACGTATTCCTGGCCTCTGATGAGGCGCGATTCTTCTGCGGACAGGTGATCCACCCCAACGGTGGGCAGGTGATGTACTGACGCGGTAGCATCGCCGCACTTCGCGTTCATCCCACGGGTTCGCACGCCATGCCCATGATCAACGGCCGCTCGGCCTTCCTGCAGCTTCTCGTCGACAACGGCGTCACCCATCTGTTCGGCAATCCCGGCACCACCGAATTGCCGATCATGGAGGTCGTGCCCAAGTTTCCGCAGCTCAAGTACGTGCTCGGTCTGCAGGAATCGATCGTGGTGGCGATGGCCGACACCTACTCGCGCGTCTCGGGCAAGCTGGCCGCCTGCAATCTGCACGTCGCGCCGGGGTTGGGCCACGCGATGGGCTCGCTCTACACCGCGCATTTTCACGGCTCGCCGATCATCGTCACCGCAGGCCAATACGAGCAGGGGCACGGGCTCACCGAACCGCTACTCGCCGGTCCGCTGGTGCGCATGGCCGAGCCGCTGGTGAAGTGGGCCGTCGAACCGACGCGAATCGAGGATCTGCCGCGCATCGTGCATCGGGCTGCCAAGGTCGCGCTCACGCCGCCGACCGGCCCGGTGTTCATCAGCCTGCCCGGCGACGTGCTCGACCAGGAGCGCGACCTCGACCTGGGTTTTCCGACGCGCGTGGAAGCGTCGATGCGCCCCACCGATGCCACGATTGCGATGCTGATCGATCGGCTGCTCGCTGCGAAGAAGCCGGTAATCATCGCCGGACAGGAGCTCGCCACGCGCGACGCATTCGCCGAAGCCGGCGAGTTCGCTTCGTTGCTTGGCGCCGGGGTGTATCAGGAAGCGGTGCCGTTCAAGGCGGCGTTCAACAGCGACCATCCGTTGCACATCAGCTCGCTCACTCGTTCGCAGAAGCAGGTGCGTGACACGCTGGCACCGCACGATCTGATCGTGTGCCTGGGCGCGGACCTGCTGCGCATGTCGGTGCACAGCCCGATCGAGCCGCTGCCCGCCGGCGTGCCGGTGATGCACATCAGCGAACGCGATTGGGAGCTGGGCAAGAATTATCCGACCGAGATCGCGGTGCAGGCCAACGTGAAGGATGCGCTGGCGGTGCTGCTGCCGGCGCTGCGCGCCAGACGATCGGGCGACTACGCTGCTGCCGCCGAGCGACGCACCGCGGAGATCAAGGCGCGCAACTGGTCCACGATGCGCGATCGTGCCTGCATCGACGCGCTTGCCGTGGCCGAGACCGCGCCGATCGATCCGAAGTTCCTGCTCTACGCGGTGACCGAGGCGATGCCCAAGAACGCATTGGTGATCGACGAGGGCGTGACCACCACGCATCAGTTCCCGGCGTTCTTCAACATGCGCGATCCGCACAGCTACTACGGCTTGGCGAGCGGCGGCCTGGGCTTCGGCACGCCCGGTGCGATCGGCGCAAGCCTGGCGCAACCCGGACGGCCGATCGTGGCGATCGTCGGCGATGGCGCCTCGATGTACAGCATCCAGGCGCTGTGGTCGGCCGCGCATTACAACCTGCCGATCACCTACGTCATCTGCAACAACAAGAGCTATCGCATCATCAAGGAGCGGCTGGTGTCCTCGCGTAAGACCGATCGTTTCACCGGCATGGATTTCAAGAATCCGGAGATCGACTTCGTGAGCGTGGCGGGCGGCATGGGCGTGAGCGCGAAGCGCATCACCAAGCCCGATGAGCTGAAAGCCGCAGTGCAGGCCGGCGTGCAGTCAGGCAAGCCGAACCTGATCGACGTGGTGATCGCGGACGGATTCGGCGGGTAGGGCGCGGTGCGTAAGACCGGCGCGCGCTAGCCGCCTGCGCCGCGCCGCATCGCTACCGCTTCGCGCAGCGCGCCGCCGATGAGTGAGGTGAGCGCCATCGGCAGATAGCGCGCGCCGAGCTGGTGGTAGCGATAGAAGTCGCGCTGCGACGAGGCGAGGATGCCCGGGGCGATGCCCTTGGCGCCGATCTTCTCGATGCAATCGCGCACGACATCCTGCACTTCCGATTTGGTGTTGCCGCCGGGCATGCCCATCGACAGCGCCAGATCCGACAGGCCGATGAAGATCGCGTCGATGCCTTCCACCTCGAGAATCGCATCGAGATTGCCCACTGCCTCGATCGTCTCGAGCATCGCGATGATCGCCACGCCTTCGTTGGCGCGTGCCGCCTGATCGGGCCCGCCATGGAAGGTGTAGCCGCCCGCGCGCGTGGTGAACGCGGCGCTGCGTTTGCCGAGCGGCGGATACTTGCAGCGCTCGACGATGCGTCGCGCATCGTCGGCCGTGTTGACCGTGGGCACCTGCACGCCCGAGGCGCCGGCGTCGAGCACACGCTGCAACTCGCCTTCATTGCAGCGCACGATCGGGATGGTGCCGGCGCAACGCGCGGCGCGAATCAGGTGCTCGGTGGTCTCGATCGACGCCGGCCCGTGCTCGTTGTCGATGATGACGAAATCGAACCCGGCATACCCGCACATCTCGACCAGCGCGGGGCTGGGAAAGCCGATGAACGTTCCGGCGAGCGGTCGGCCGCTCTTGAGCAGCCCGCGAAGTCGTGTATCGACGGCAGACATGGCGTAGCTAGAACTGGCAGCCTTTGGCCTTGAGCGACTCGTCGACCCAGCGGCGGTCGGCCTTGCCCTCGGCAATGGCTTTGAGCGCCTGCTCTTCCTTGACCTTGATCGAACGCGCCGAGGCCAGCACCGCTTCGGCCTGCGACACCGGAACCGCCACGACGCCGTCTTCGTCGCCGACGATGATGTCGCCCGGGCTCACCACCATGCCGCCGATCGACACCGGCACGTTGATCTCACCCGGGCCGTTCTTGTACGGACCGCGATGGATCGCCGCGCGCGCGTAGATCGGATAGTGGCGCGAGGCGATTTCGCCCGCGTCGCGAATCGCACCGTCGATGATGAAGCCGGCCACGCCGCGCGCCTTGGCCGAGGTCGACATGATGTCGCCGATGATCGCCTGATCGATGTAGCCGCCGGCGTCGACCACGATCACGTCGCCAGGCTGGGCGATGTCGATTGCTTTGTGCACCATCAGGTTATCGCCGGCCGACACACGCACCGTCAGCGCGACGCCGACGAGCTTGCCGGGTTTGGTTCCGGC
>CADECO010000273.1:0-7915 GCA_902825905.1 uncultured beta proteobacterium | reverse complement strand
GCGGGAGGGGCGTGAGACAGGGCGGTCGGAGGGCGTGGGCGGAGGTGGTCACGTACTGCGGTTCTGGAGGACCGCTGGCCAGGCGGATGAAGAAGCGCGAGTTCGAGGCGCGGTGGATGCCGCGGGTATTTCTGCGGGCACTCGGCGTACAGCTCGTCGAGCGCTTCGCGGCGGCCGAGGGCGTGCGCGACACCGAACGGCTGGTCGAGGTGGCACGGCGCGGCACACCGTTGGCGCTGTTCCCGGAAGGAACGTTCACGCGCGTCACGACGCTGCAACCGTTACGCCTGGGTGCGTTTCTCATCGCCGCGCGCGCCGATCTACCGATCGTGCCGGTGGCGATCTCCGGGACGCGCTCGATCCTTGGCGCGCATCGATGGCTGCCGCGGCGCGGCGTAATTGAGGTCACGATCGGTGAGCCGATCCCGATGGAGCGCGAACCAGGTGACGGCGCTAAACGTTCTGTCGAGGAGTTTGCGGGGTCCGGAGCACCGTCGACGGATCGTGCCGCCGCGGAGTTCGCGCGCGCGAATACGCTACGCCGTGCGGCGCAACGTTTCTTCCTGGCGAACGAGAGTAATGGACGGCGCGATCGCTAGCGCGACCGGCAGCGGCGCTATGGCACCAGGACAGCCAGGGCGATAGCTTCAGGCGTACGCGGGTCGGATGTCAATTCAGTCTGCGGCCGCTCGAACAATCGCGCCACCGGACAAGTTGCCGCGTGGCATCCGTGCAGCCGCCGGCATTCGTCGAATCCTTCGTCGAGCGCGACGAAGTGTCGGCATGAATCACAGAAGTGCAGGGGGGAATCGAACATGGCAGCGCGTTCCATGGGGACGATTGAGCCCCACAGGAAGAGTCTCCCCTATGCGCCTGCAACGGGATTGCAGACAGGCAGGGTCTGATCGCCACCGGGATGACGGAAGGCCGCGGCCGGAGAGACTCATCTTGTGGTGCTCATCTTCGCGATGTGCAACAACGCTCGAATGCTATGAGCATGTGATCGGCATGGTTTTGATCCGGCGCAAATGATCACACTGGATCCTCACGATACTGGCGCAGGAATGCATGTCGCGAACGGGTCATGAACAAACACGCACACGTCTATTGCCGCTGCGGGCAGGTGGTCAGTGCGCTCGTCGGGGCCGGGCTGATTGCCCGTCCGGAGTTGCTGACGAGCGAGTCTGAGATCTACGAGTGGTGGCTGGTGTCACCGGCTCTGGCCGAGCGGTTGCAGAGTGCCCGCGCGCCGGTGCTCCAGTTCCACGAACTGCGCATGTGGGGGCGTACCCAGACCGGTGTCCCGGTCGAGCAGGACCCTGTTCTCGTCGATGCGCTGCGCGCCGTGAGGTAGCGTCGCGCAGCCGGCTCCGTGCCTACTTGATGATCAGAACCGGAACCGCGCTCAGATGGATGACCTTCTGTGCAGCCGACCCGAGCGCAAGGCTGGCGATGGCGCCCATGCCGCGCGAACCCATGACGATCATCGTGGCGCCTTTTTCCCTGGCAACCTGCACGATCATTGCGCCCGGATCCTCGGCATGGCGGACTTCGCGTTGCGCGCGGATTCCCGCCGCCTGCAACGGCGCCACGGCCTGATCGAGCGTCTGCCGCGCCGCGTCGGCGTGATGCTTGGCAATGTGTTCGCGCGTCACGCCGTGCATCTGCCAGTCGTGGATCGATGGCTGCACGTTGAGAACCACCACTTCGATGTCGCGTAACAGACTCCCAAGCCTTGCGGCGTATTGAACGGCGCGCCCGGCGTGCGCGGAGCCGTCGACGGCGAGAAGGATGGTTTCCATAGCAATACATCGTAGGAGCGCTTGCCGAGCACACGTTGACGCAAGTCAAAGCTCGGCAGCCGGCTCGCGGCGGTTGACGTGCCTCAATCGCATGCACCACTGCGCACCCACAATCCGCCCATTCCATCTCCGTCCACGTCGACCCCCACATCGACGGTGCCGCGCATGGCGCTCGATCCGCTTACCAGCCCGCTGCTCACCGATCTGTATCAGCTCACGATGCTGCAGGGGTATCGCGAGCAGCGCATGAGCGCGCCTGCGGTGTTCGAGTTGTTCGTGCGCAAGCTGCCGGCGCACCGCGGATTTCTCATGGCGTGCGGCCTGGAGTCAACGCTCGACTGGCTCGAGCAGGCACGCTTCAACACCGCGGAGATCGCGTGGCTGCGCGGCTGCGGCTTGTTCCGCGCTGATTTCATCGACTGGCTGAGTACGTGGCAGTTCGGCGGGACGATCGAGGCGATGGACGAGGGCACGATCTTCTTCGCCGACGAGCCGATCCTGCGCGTCACCGGCTCGCTCTTCGACGCGCAGCTGGTCGAGTCTCGGCTGCTCAACATCATGCATCTGCACACGCTCATCGCTTCGAAGGCGGCGCGTTGTGTGCTGGCGGCACCGGACAAGCGACTGATTGATTTCGGGCTGCGGCGAGCGCACGGCGCCGAGGCTGGCATTGCAGCGGCGCGCGCGGCGTACGTGGCGGGTTTCGCCGGCACTGCCACTACGCTTGTCGCGCCGATGCTGGGCATTCCGGTGTTCGGCACGATGGCACACTCGTTCGTGCAGTGCTTCGACGACGAGCGCGAGGCGTTCATCGCTTTCGCACGCACGTTTCCCGATAACGCAGTGCTGCTCATCGATACCTATGACACCGAGGCGGCCGCGCGCAAGATCGTGGAGATTGCGCCGCTGCTCGCGCGCGAAGGCATTCGGCCGAAAGGCGTACGGTTGGATAGCGGCGATCTGCGCGCCCTGGCCACTTCGGTGCGTTCGATTCTGGATGCGGGCGGCCTGCGTGAAACGACGATCTTCGCCAGCGGCAATCTGGACGAGCTGTGCGTGCGCGACCTCGAGCAGCAACGCGCCCCGATCGACGCCTATGGCATCGGCACGGCGCTGGTGACCTCGGCCGACGCGCCGGCGCTCGACATGGTCTACAAGCTGCAGGAGTACGACGGCCGCGCGCGCCGCAAACGTTCGATCGGCAAAGCTACCTGGCCGGGACGCAAGCAGGTATTCCGCGAGTTCGACGGCCAGGGCCACATGCGCCACGACGAAGTGGCGCTCGTCACCGATCACCGCGCCGGCGCGGAGCCGTTGCTGCATCCGGTGATGCGCGACGGGCGACGTGTGCGGCCGCGCATCCCGCTCGCGAGCATCCAGCGCTACGCGCGCGACTCACTCGCCCAACTACCCGACGCGTTGCGCACCCTCGAATCCGACCGCGACGGATATCGCCCGACGATCTACCCGGTGACGATCGGACAGTCGATCCGCGATCTGACCATCGAGGTGGATCGCGCGCACGCAGTCTCCTTCGATCGGAGCGTTCCATGAATCCACGCCAGGACTGGACCAACGCCTTGAGCTTTCGCCACGCCTGCCGTTCGTTCGATCGCGGCAAGATCGTGCATGAAGGCGATCTGCAGTTCATTCTGGAGGCCGGGCGGCTCGCGCCATCGTCGCTCAACCTCGAGCCGTGGAAGTTCATCGTCGTGCGTGACGAGCGCCTCAAGCATGCCCTGGAAGGCGCGTGCGGCGGCCAGTCGCATGTGGGTGAGGCCAGCGCCGTCATCGCGATCGTCGCGCGTATTGCCGACCTGGCCATCGGCTCCCACTACGTCGACTTGATGTGCAGCCGCTATCCGATCGACGTACAGGCGAACATGCGCGGTTACCTGGATGAGTATCTGCGCCGCCCCGATCTCGCGCAGCACAGCATTGCCGAGTGCATGCTGCCGGCTGCAAACATGATGATGGCGGCGGCCTTCATCGGCATCGACAGCTGCCCCGTCGGCGGCTTCGATCGCGCGGCGGTTACTGAACTTCTCGGGCTCGATCCCAAGCGCCTGGCGCCGGTGTTGCTGCTGCCGGTCGGCTATCGATCCGGGGAGCCGCCGCCGCGCGTGCGACTGCAACTGGGCAGCATCGTCGAGTACCGGTGATGAATCGATCGTACCTGGGAGCGCTCGACGTTCGGGTGCGCGCAGTGATCGAGGTCACACAGGCTCAGTAATCACAGTCACTGAGGGGCGGTGCGCGGATCCGTATTGTGCGAACCATGAGATGCGCAGATCGATTCGAATGGTTCGAACGGTTCGCAACTCAGCCCTTCAGAGGAGTCAGTCATGTTGAAACGCGCTTCCGTTCTTTCGTTGATCGCCGGTTTGTCGTTGGCCAACGCGGCGTTCGCCGCGACGCCTGACAGCTGGACTGAACTCGACCCGCGTGTACGCGCGCAGGAAGAGAAGCAGTACCGTGCAACCCCGCGCCTGGAGTTCAAGGCGCCCGCAGCGACGCGCTACGACACGATCGATCGTAATAGCCCTCTGTGATAGCTCGCTGCAAGTGCCGCGCTGGAGGCGGATCTGCAGCGGTGAGGGGTGGTTGTGCCGGTTGACGGCGCAGCTAAGACGGGCGGGGAGATCCCGCCCGTTTTGCTTTCTTGCGAGTCAGTTGCCGGTGTGTTTGCCTGTGTTGGGTGCCTCCGGCACGACAAAACTAGAACCGCTTTGACGAGACGCAACCGAGGTGCGGATCGAAACGCGCATCGTTGTCGCTGAGTTGCTCCCCGCAAGCGCGGTCGCGCGTCGCTGGATATCCGCATGAGTCCGACCACCGAAAAGAAGATCCTCGATCTGCTTCGCCGGCATCACGTGATGACGATCGCCACGGTGCGCAGCGACGGCTATCCGCAGGCCACCACCGTCACCTATTCCAACGACGGGTTCACGCTCTACTTCGCGTGCGACAAGGGCGCGCAGAAAGTGCGCAACATCCGGCGCTCAGCAAAGGTGTCGCTCGCGATCGATCGCGACGCGCGCGACTGGAACCGTATCAAGGGGCTGTCGATGGGGGGCGATGCTTCGGTGCTGCGCAACGTCCGCGAGGTCCAGCACGCCCTGGGGTTGCTCCAGGCGAAGTTTCCGCAATGGGGCGAGATTTCCCTCGAAGAGCTGGAGACGCTCGCGTTCGTCAAGGTGACGCCGAAGGTGATCTGTCTGCTCGATTACAGCGCGGGTTTCGGCCACACCGAGCTGGTTCGCCCGCGGATCGAACCTCGCGCTCGTGGCAAGCGGTCGATCATTAAGACAGGCAAGGCACTCATAGCACGCCCGGCACGCAAGGCGCGTGAGCTTGGGTGAACGTGATCGACGAAGGAGCGCAACGATGACTGATGGCGACCACGTCGAATTTGGATCGGCAAGGAAATTTGCGGCGTTGAGCCTGGCAGGCGTGCTTTGCGCCATATCCACCACCGCGGCGATCGCACTCGATCGAGGAATCGATCGCGGCGTCGCATTCATCACCGGCGGGGTCGGTGTGGAGGAACGCGAAGAGATCGCGCGCTGGGAGTCTTCCTTCAACGTCAAGATCGTCACCGCGACGCAGGCAGGCGGCGCGTTCATCGCCAGCGTGCACGTCGACATTCATCGCGGTCAGGAACTCGTGTTCGATCGCACCATGGACGGACCGTGGATGCTGCTGCGCTTGCCGCCAGGGCAGTACGTCGTCACCGCGAATGCCGATGGTCGTTTGCGACGCGCCAATCTCGCCGTCCCTGCTGCGGGGCACACGTCGCTCGTGCTGCGCTGGGAAGACCGCGAACCGACCGGGGCCGATTTCCGCTGATCAGCCCGCGAACATCGCGCCGCTCCACGCGGCAATCAGGATGAGCAGCAGACCCGGTGCGAGTTGAGTTGCGTAGCGCGCGCCGCCCGACGTCCAGGCGAGCAATAGCTTGGTCAAGGTGTTGGTCGACAGGGCAATCAGGATCGGCACGGCCGCATGATCGAGCGCGAGCCTGCCTGCTGCCACCAGCGATGCCGTCGAAATCGCGCCCGATTGCGCGTCGGCGAAGCCCGCCACGCCGGCGGCGAGCGTAATGCCCGGCGCGCCGAGCCATTGCGTCAGCGCGGCACTCGCGATCAGCACCGACCCGAGTAGCGCCGCGATCCCGACTGCGGTCTTGAGACTGAATGCGTGGCCCGCTTGTGCCTGTGCGGCCGCGGCGGCCGCATCGTGATTGGCGCGCCACAGGAAGATCGCGCCGTATAGCGCGGCGACGAGGCCGGCGAGCGCGAGCGGCGCCGCCATGATGCGCAGGGCGTCGCGACTCGTGGCCGCGAGCACCACCGCCAGATGCACCACCGTGGCGAGGCTCGACAGTACCGCGGCGCTCACGGCAGGGCGGGCGAGCGCGGGCGTGCGACGAGCCAGTGCGCCCATCGAGCCGATCGTCGCTGAACTGGAGATGAAGCCGCCGGCGAATCCCGCGAACGGCAGACCGAGTCGCGGTCCTAGTACGCGCCGCGCAATGTGCCCGGCCGCGCCGATCGCCATGGTGAGGACCACAATCAGCCAGATCGTGCGCGGATTGATGGCGTCGAACGGGCCGATGAACCGATCCGGCACCAGCGGCAACACGACGAGCGTAGCGGCGCCGAGCAGGAGCGCATCGTTGACTTCGGTCTCGCTCAGCAACGACCGGACGAAGCGGTGGATCGGCGTGCGCGCGGCAAGCAGGATCGTGACGGCTACCGCCACGCCCGCGGCGAGCACAGGCTCTTGCATTGCCACGCCGCCGAGCAGCGCGGTAAGCAGCAGGGCGACTTCCGTGGTGAGGCCAGGGTCGCTGTCGCGGCTGCGCGCGTAGCCGGCGACGGCCAACGCGGTGATCGCAGCGAGCGTGACGGCGAACAGCACTTCGCCGCCGATGTAGAGCGATAGCGCGCCGCACAGTGCAGCGAGCGTGAAGGTGCGAATGCCGGCCGGTGCGCGCGCAGCGTCCTCGCCCTTGCGCCGTTCGCGCTCGGCACCGATCAACAGGCCCACGCCGAGCGCGGTTGCCAGGGCGATCAGTTCTTCGGGCACGACGTCAACCCTGCCTCAACCGAACAATCCCCCGACGCGCGAGCCGGCGACGCGGTTGATCACGAACAGGCTGAGCGCGCACACGACGATCAGGATCACGCCGAGCGCCGCCGCCTCGCTCTGCGAACCGGCGATGTAGAAGGTGAAGATGCCGAACGGCATCATCTCCCAGCCACCCAGCGTGAGGAAGATCGTCGCAGACGCCTCCTGAATGGAGGTGATGAACGAGAACAGCGCGCCCACCAGAATGCCCTTCCACACCAGTGGAACGGTGATGTCGCGGAAGGTGCGGATGCGCGTCGCGCCGACGTTCTGTGCCGCCTCCTCCATCGAACGATGGACGAGCAGCAGCGATGAGTGACTGCCACGCACGGTGTAGGGCAGACGGCGCACCGCGAGCACCAGCGGCAGGATGATCCACATGCTGGTGAGCGGGATGTCGATGATCGGCAGCGGATAGTGGAAGGCGCGGATGTAGGCAATACCGATCGCGGTGCCGGGGATCGCGAGAATCAGCGTGGTGAGCGCGTCCATCGTGCCGCGGCCCGGCGCTTTGGTGCGTCCGAGGATCCACGCCATCGGCACGCCGACGACCAGGCAGATCAGCACCGCCAGCCCGGAGTAGATGAACGAGTTGATGATGAACTTCGGCGTCTCGATGCTGACCCGCTCGAAGAACGCCAGCGTGTACTCGACCGGGAACGGCGTCAGCGACCAGACGCGACCGAACGCCGCCAGCGTCACGCCGATGTGCGGGATGAACGACACGACCATCAGCGCGGTGAGTGAGGCGAACACCAGCCAGCGTTTGAGCGGTGAGAGCTGGCGGCGCTCGACCTTGGAGTAGGCGAGTGATGCGTAGTCCTTGATCGCGACGTAGTGGCGCGCCACCAGCACGAACACGACCGCGAGCAGCACCAGCAGCGCCGAGATCACGATCCCCATGCGAAACAGCCGTCGGTCGACGAACTGCACGATGTTGAGATACGCCTGCGCCGCCAGCACATCTTGCACGCCCAGCA
>CADECO010000272.1:0-7976 GCA_902825905.1 uncultured beta proteobacterium | reverse complement strand
GCGCCGACGCTCTCGGGCGGCGAGGCGCAGCGCATCCGGCTGGCCGCGCAGCTCGGTTCCAATCTGCGCGGCGTGTGCTACATCCTCGATGAGCCGACGATCGGACTGCATCCGCGCGACAACAAAGTACTCCTCGATACGCTGGGCCGCTTGCAGGACAAGGGCAACACCCTGCTCGTGGTGGAGCATGACGAAGACACGATCCGGCGCGCCTCACACGTCGTCGACTTGGGTCCAGGCGCGGGTACGCGCGGCGGACACGTCGTGGCCCAGGGCAGCGCCGCCGATCTCGCCCGCTCGCCCGAATCGATCACCGGCAAGTTTCTCGCCGCGCCGCTCAAGCATCCGCTGGTTGCGCGCCGGCCGATCAAGCGCGACGAGCCCGCGCTGGAGATCGAGCAAGCCACACTCAACAATCTGAAGAAGGTCAACGTACGCATCCCGCTCGGACGCCTGGTGTGCGTGACCGGCGTGTCCGGTAGCGGCAAGAGCACGTTCGCACGCGACCTGCTCTACGCGAATCTCAAACGCCGCATCGTCGATGGCCGGCATCGCGACGTCGAGCCGTTCGGCTGCAAGTCGCTTACCGGCAGCCATCTGATCGGGCGTGTGCTCGAAGTCGATCAGACGCCGATCGGCAAGACGCCGCGCTCGTGTCCGGCCACCTATGTCGGCTTCTGGGACCACGTGCGCCGCCTGTTCGCCGGCACCAACGAGGCGCGCATGCGCGGCTACGACGCCGGGCGGTTCTCGTTCAACACCGCGGGCGGGCGCTGCGAAGCGTGCGAGGGTCAGGGCATGAAGAAGATCGAGATGAGCTTCCTGCCCGACGTGAAGGTGGTGTGCGACGTCTGCGGCGGCAAGCGCTTCGACACCGAGACGCTCGCGGTGAAGTGGCGCGACAAGAGCATCGGCGAGGTGCTGATGATGAGCATCGATGAAGCCACCGAGTTCTTCGCCGCGCACACTTCGATCCATCACGCGTTGCGGCTGCTGCAGGACGTCGGTCTTGGCTACCTCACGCTCGGCCAGCAGAGCCCGACGTTATCGGGCGGCGAAGCGCAGCGGATCAAGCTCGTCACCGAGCTGGCGAAAGTGCGCACCGATGCGCTCTCGCACGATCCGCGCAATCTGCGTCCGGAGAAACACACGTTCTACGTGCTCGACGAGCCGACCGTGGGTCTGCACATGGCCGACGTGGAGAAGCTGATCCGGGTGCTGCATCGGCTGGTAAGCGCGGGCAACACGGTGGTGGTGATCGAGCACAACCTCGACGTGATGGCCGACGCCGACTGGATCATCGATCTCGGCCCTGAAGGCGGCGATGCGGGCGGACGTGTGGTCGCCGAAGGCGCACCCGAGAAGGTGATCCAGAACAGCCGCGGGTCACACACGGCGCAGGTGCTGCGGGAGTTCCTGCGGGAGCGCAGTGTTTGAGTTGCGCCGGGTTGATCCCTACACCCGCTCCACCCGATACGCACTGCCGTAGCGCCCGAAGTCGTGGCTGGTGATGCCGTTGCGCACCGACCCCTGGTACTGGTTGAGCGGGGCGGTGACACAGACCTTGATGATCCCCGACTCGCCGGGCTTGACCGCACCGGCGTGCACCGCCACCACCGCGAGCGCCGAATCACCGGTGTAAATGTCGGTGCCCCACACCGGACCTTCCAGCGCGCCGGTGACGCGAAAGTAGTAGCTCGCGCCGATCTGGTCGGCCAGTTCCATCATGTGCGGCGGCGCCTCCGCCGCGAGCAGCCCCTGATCGAGCAGGCCCTTGATCTGCTTGCGCGTGAGCCGGCCGCGACGATCGAAGTACGACACCAGTTCTTGCACGACTTTCATGTTCAGCCTCTCCGTCTGGAGCAAACCACGAACAACAAACAGGTAACTGCCGATCAACGCATTACGATGACTTTGCCGTAGGGCGGGCGGAAGTTGAGCGCCGCATTGCCCGGCAGAACCCACAGCACGTCGTAGGGCATCTCCTGCGGGGGAAACGCGATGTCGCCATCGGTGACGATCACCGCGGCGCGCACCTGCGGATCATCCGCCAGACGCAGCATCGCCGGACTCAGGTCGCTGCCGCCGTAACCGCTGATGCGTTGCTGTGCGAGCTCCATCGGCGAGAGCACCTCGTCGCCGGTGACCGTCACGTCGCATTGCAGCAGCCGCACCTGATCGACCGCCACCGCATCGCAGAAATCGGCGATCGCACCGAGCGCACGCGGGATCTCCTCGGTCATCGAACCGGACGTGTCGAGCACGATGTTGAGGATCCAGCCTTCACGTCGCCGCCCAGGCAGCACGACGTCATCGCGATCGGCGCCGCGACGCGAGGCGCGCGTGAAGGTGCGCTCACCCGGGGCCACCGATTCGAGCCAGCGCTGCAGCGCCATCTCCCACGGCGTGCGATACAACCCGCGCAGTGCCGTGACGACCTGAGTCGCCGTGCCTTGATCGTCGCCGCGCATGCCTTTGAGCTTGCCGATCGCCTTGGCGAGCGCGAGCCCCTTGGCTGCGGCCTCCTTCATCTTTTCGGCCTGCGCCTGCTGCTCGGCGACATCGTCTGGAAACATCTCCTTCTCGCGATCGGCGCCCAGCACGTCGCCCGGCTCCTCGCCGTGCTGTCCGGACTGCGCGCTTTCGCTGCCGGCGCCGCGCTGCTTCGACTTGTCGCTCTTGCCGTTCGCGCCGCCTTGCCGATTCGGATCAGGCTGGCCGCTGCCCGCCCCGAACATGCGCCGCACCGTGGTGCTCTGACCGTCGAACACCTGCGTCTTCGATTGCATCTGCTGGTTCTTGCGCATCTCCAGCACGATCTCTTCGGCCGACCGCTCACGCGCACCGGGCATGTCGAGCCCGTTGGCGGGAATGCGCTGCAAGCCCAGCTCGGCGCGCAGGATGTCGTTGATGATGTAGTCGTGCGCGTAGTTGAACTCGAGCCGACCGGAACCGCGCGCCCGGTCATGCGTGCGCAGCGCCAGATGCAGCATCTCGTGCGCGAGCACGAACAGCATGTCGTTGTCGTTCAACTTCGCGGCGAACCGCGGGTTGACCACCATGCGACCGGAGGCGAACACACCCATGGTGGGCACGCGATCGTCGAGCGTCACGCGCGCCGCCGCGGCGAGTCCGGCCAGATACGGAAACGGCACCGTGATCATGCGCAGCCCGCGCTCGACACGCGCGAGCTGGGCCGCATCAGCCTTGCTCGGCCCCGCGCCCGCACGCGGCGCCCCTGCCGCGATCGGGCGGGGCGCCTGACTCATCGACACGGCCTCGCTCAAATCGCGGGGCCGCGCTGCGGCCCGCGATTGCGCCACGGAAGCACGGCTCACAGCTGCGCCACCTTCTTGAGCAGATCGAACATCGCCGGATCGGCACCCAGCGCGCCCCAGCGCTCGACCAGATCGGTGAGCAGGGTGAGCTGATGCTCGCTCGGCAGCGCACGCAGGAACTTGTTGACCACGCGCGGCTTGAGGCCCTGCAACTTGTCGTCGCGCACGTGCTGGCGAATGCAGTTCAGGATGAACCAGCGCGCCGCATCGCCCTTGGGCAGATACTGCGGATGCTCGATGTATTCCTCCAGCGGCTTCATGGTGCCGATCGATTCCTCGGCAATCGCGCAGAACACCGCGGCGTCTTCGGCAGAGAGCCGGCCGAACGCCAGCACGCGGCGCATCTCGCGCGTGAGGATGCCGCTCGCTTGCGCGGTATCGAGCGCGCGCGACAAGAGCGTCCAGGCGCGCGGCGTGGAGAACGGCACCGGTTCATTGGGCACCGGGCGCATCAACGCGTCGGGCATGTACGAGATGAAGCTGCGGATCTCCTCGCGCACGCCGGCACCCGTGGCCCAGGCTAGCCATTCGTCCACCTCGACGCGCACATGCAGGATCGTTACCCGATTGATCAGCGCCGAGCTGAGCGAGCGCACGAGCGCGCGGTCCTGCACCCGGTTGCCCGCGGCCACCACCCAGGTGCCCTTGGGCAGCTGATGTTCACCGATGCGCCGCTCCAGCAGGAGCGAATAGAACGCCTTTTGCACGTCGGGGGCGCATGCGGGCAGCTCGTCCAGGAACAGGCAGAACGGCTCGGGGTTCTCCGGCAGCAGAATGCGCGGCGGGCAGAACACCGAACGCTCGCCGATGATGCGCGGCACGCCGCTCACGTCTTCCGGTGCGATCTGCGTTCCGAGCAGCGAGCGGCACGGCAGCTTCGCTTCGGCGGCCGCCTGATAGACCATCTCGGACTTGCCCACGCCAGGCGCCGAGAGCAGCAGAAAGCTCTGCTCATGCGCCATACACTGGATCAGCTTCTTCGCCTGGCGAAGCGTGATCGTTTCCTCGAGCGGACTGACCGTTGCTGCATCCATGCGCTGCCTCCCCGGGTGGTGGGCCGCGCGGCGGATCGAAGGGCTCGATTCCCGAGCGGCGGGCGAGCGATCAACGCCGCGCCGACGCGGGCGTTGACAGCGGCGAACGAGCAGGCGGTTCGCGTTCGGTCAGGCTTTGTGAGCGCGGGGTGGTGGTGTCAGGCGGCCAGCCGGTCGCGTCCGTGCGCGGCGGTGAAGTCGAGCTTCGGGCCGATCGCGACCACGCCCGAGGGATTCACCTGGCGCTGACCGCGGTAGTAGTTGTAGCGGATCTGATCGAGATCGACGGTCTGCGCCACGCCGGGCCACTGATACAGCTCGCGCGTGTAGGCCCAGACGTTCGGATACTCGGTCAGCCGCCGCAGGTTGCACTTGAAGTGACCGTGATAGGCCACGTCGAAGCGCGCGAGCGTAGGGAATGCACGCCAGTCGGCTTCGCTGATGCGGCTGCCGCACAGGTAGCGATGCTTGGCGAGGTGCGCTTCCATCATGTCGAGCGTGTTGAACACGTCGCGCACCGCTTCCTCGTACTTGTCCTGCGCCACCGCAAAACCCGCGCGATACACCCCATTGTTGAAGCCGCGGTAGATGATCTCGTTCCAGCGATCGATCTCGGCGCGCAGGTCGGCCGGATACAGATCGGGCACCTGCCTGGTGGCAAACGCGTTGAACTCGCTGTTCAACATGCGGATGATTTCCGGCGACTCATTGTTGATGATGCGCCCGGTCTGCTTGTCCCACAGCACCGGCACCGTGACGCGCCCGGTGTAATCGGGCTTGGCTTTCGCGTAGATCTCGTACATGAACGAGGCGCCGAACAGCGGGTCGCGGCCATACCCTGGCGCATCGCGAAATTCCCAGCCTTTGCCCTGTTCCTGCGTGGCGAGATAGGCGATCGAGATCGTATCTTCCAGACCCTTGAGCGCGCGAAACAGCATGGTGCGATGCGCCCACGGACAGGACTTGGCCACGTACAGGTGATAGCGCCCGGCCTCAGCCTTGAAACCCGACGAACCATCGGCGGTGACGCGGTCGCGAAACGCCGATTCCGGCCGCACGAACGCGCCGCCCTGATGGCGTTGATCCTGGTCGGTCCAGACACCGTTGACGAGTTGGCCCATGGGGTCTCCTGCGGGGTGAAGGGTTGGGGTGGAGCGTGAAGGGGGTGCTCAGCGGACTTTTCGCTTCGCGCCCCGCTTCGCTGCCGCCGCTTTCGATGCCACTTTCCTGGCCGGCTTCCTGGCCGGCGCCTTGACGGCCTTCTTCACGCCCTTCTTTCCGGGCGCCTTCTTTGCCGCAGGCTTTCGCGCCTCGGTGAAATCGTAGTAGTGCTGCTCGAGCAGCAGGCAACCGCCTTCGGATTTGAACGGACCGTGGTACGCGCCCGGTGGCCGGCAAGCGTAGGTGAATCCGGTGAATCGCTCCCCACCGTTGCCCTGCGCGTCGTTGCCGACGATCAGATCACCGCTGATCAGGAACACCTCTTCCCAGTGTTCGTGCACGAACGGCACCGTCGTGTACTCGCCCGGTTCGAACTTGAGCAGCCGGGTGCGGAAACCCGACTTCTTCGCGTCGCTGAAATCGCTCGACAGGATCTTCTGCGCGATGCCTTTCGGATAGCCGGGCGGGGTCTCCCAGCCGCTGCGCATGTCGAGCGTGTAGAACTCGTCGTGTTTCTTGGTGATCGCCATGATGCCTCCCGTGTTCAGGTGTTCAGGCTCGAATCAGACCGTCGCGGCGCCCGCCAGCGCCTCGCGCAGGCCCGGCATGTCGAAGCCGCGCTCCTTCAATCCGGCGAACAGCTTGCCGTGCTCCTCCTGCGACAGTTCGATCAGCGGCGGACGCACCGTCACGTACTCGGGGTCGTCGCCGTACTGCGCGATGATCGCCTTGAGCGCCGGAATCATCGGCACGCTCTGCACCACTTTGCGTGTAGCGGTGATGTCGGCCTGGAACGCGTCGGCCTGCGGCGTCTGCCAGTTGCGATAGACCTTGTCGATCGGCCCCGGATTGACGTTGCCGGTCGCGGTAATGCAGCCCACACCGCCGGCGCGTAGTCCGTCGAGCAGAAACACCTCGCTGCCCGGAAACACCTCGAACCCGGCCTTGGCGAAATTGTCGATGACCGCTTTGGTGTTGTTCCAGTCGCCCGATGAGTCCTTCAACCCGGCAACGTTGGCCGGATGCGCCTTGAGCAGCCGCTCGATCACCTTGAGCGTGATCGGCACCGCCGACACCGGCGGGATGTGGTACAGGTAAAGCTGCAATCGCGCATCGCCCACGCGCTGCACCACCTCGGAGAAATTCCGATAGATGCCTTCGTCGGGCACGCCCTTGTAATAGAACGGCGGCAGCATCAGCACGCCGGCACAGCCGTTCTTCACCGCGTGCGCGGTGAGCTTGACCGAATCGGTGAGCGCGCTGCAGCCGGTACCCGGCATGAGCTTCGACGCAGGCACGCCCGCACCGATGAGGCGCTCGAGCAGCATCATCCGCTCTTCGACCGAAAGCGAATTCGCTTCGCTGTTGGTGCCGAAGATCGCCAGCCCGGAGCAGCCGTGCGCGAGGAGCCACTTGCAGTGCTTGATGAAGCGCTCGGCATCGGGGCTGTAGTCGCGCTTGAACGGCGTGACGACGGGGGACAGAACACCTCTCAATCGCTGCTGGGTCATGCCACTACCTCCGGATATCTGCGTCATCTGCGGCTTGCGTTGTTGCGGTTTGGTGGCTTGGCTGTTCGGCGCCTGGCGACTTAGCGCCCCAGCGCGATGAAATCACGGATCTCCTGCCCGAGCACATCTTCCTCGGTGCCGACGTGCGCGATCGAAGAGATGTGATTGTGGTGCATCAACCGCACCACGCGCGGCGCGCGTTTGCGATGCTGCGCCACGCGATGCGCGAATTCCAGGCCGTAGATGTCGAGCAGCGGATTCTCGTGCTCGGCGATCCCGATGAACACCGGCATGTCGCAATTCGCCGCGTGCGTGACGCATGAGCGGGCCTCGTACTTCGAGACATCGGCGCCGTAGTAGATCTTCACCGGCTCGGCGTTGGGATTGTCGGGGCTCGCGTCCGCCCGCAGCCGGCCCGAGAGCAGGATCAGGCTGGCAATGCCCGGCCCGTCCTTGGGCCGCACCACCGGATCGAGCGCGTAGGTGGCGATGTGCGTCGCGCCCGCCGAGTGCCCGGTCAGATGAATCTTGTTCGGGTCGCCGCCGTAGCGCGCGATGTTCTGCTTGAGCCAGCGGATCGCGCCGGCGATGTCTTCTGAGCCGCCGGGATACGGCGCGACATCACCATTGCGGTACTCGATGTTGACGCCGACGAAGCCGTGCCGCGCGAAATACCACAGCACGTTCTCGTAGATCTCCGGGCTCACGATCTTGCCGCCGCGTACGAAGGCGCCGCCGTGGACGAACGCCATCACCCCGCCGTGCGTGGCACCGGTAGGCGTGAACACGTCGAGCACCTGGCGCGGGTCCGGCCCGTAATGGATGTCGCGCTCGACCTTCGCCGGCTTGGGCGCGCTCGCCAGCATCTTGTCGTAGATGGTGAACGTGATGTCACGATGCTTCTGGATGTTGCGGCCCCAGATCGGACCGAT
>CADECO010000271.1:5692-8028 GCA_902825905.1 uncultured beta proteobacterium | reverse complement strand
GGGGGGGGGCGGGAGAGGGGCGAGGGCGGGGGGCGGGGGAGCGCCCATACTCAGTCCACCTTGATGCCCGCTTTCTTCACCACCGGCTCCCAGCGTGCATAGTCCGCGCGAATCTGCTCGGCGAACTGATCGGGCGTGTTGCCCACCGGGATGATGCCCAGCGTCGCGTAGCGCTGGCGGATTTCGTCCTCTTTCAGCACCGCGGCGATGTCGCGCTGCAGCCGCTCGACAATCGGGCGCGGCGTTTTCGCGGGCGCGAGAATGCCGACCCACGATGTCGCATCGACGTTGGCGCCCTGCTCGCCGAACGTCGGCACGTCGGGCAGTGACGGATCGCGTTTGCTGCCCACGACGCCGATCGGCTTCACGCGGCCTTGCTTGATGTACTGATTCGCGCCGGCGATGTACGTCATCACCAGCGGAATCTGCCCGCCCACCACGTCGACCAGCGCCGGCCCGCCGCCCTTGTACGGCACGTGCACCATGTCCAGGCCGGTCTGGATCTTGATCAGCTCGCCCACCACGTGCGAGGTCTGCCCGGTACCGGCCGATCCGAACGACAGATAGCCGGGCTTGTCCTTCGACAGTTTGATCAGCTCGCTCAAGTTGTTGGCCGGCACGCCGGTGCCCGCCACCAGCACGATCGTGGCATCGCCCAGCTTGGTGACCGGCGCGAAATCCTTCAACGGGTCGAACGGCAGGCTCTTGTACGTGTGCGGGTTGATGCAGAAATTGCCATCGAAACCCAGCACCAGCGTGTAGCCATCGGGGGCCGCCTGCGACACCTGATGCGTGCCCAGATTGCCCGCAGCGCCGGGCCGATTCTCGACCACCACCTGCTGCCCGAGCCGCGCGCTCAACTTGTCGACGAGCACGCGCACGCTGTTGTCGGTGACGCCGCCCGGGGCGTACGGCACGACGATCCGCACCGGACGATTCGGATACTCCTGCGCGCGTGCAGTGCCCGCTGCCGCCAGCATCAGCATCGAAAGCCCTAAGGCCAGAACCTTCCTGACTCGCATCGTCGTTGCCTCCTCATGATGGCACCCGCGTTTGGACTCGGCGGGTGTCGTGGTTGCCTGCAATAATGACACGACCCACTGATCTCGCGCGCGCTCGCCGCACGCAGCCCGCTCCGAACCGACGCGTGCGAGTGGCCTTCATTCGCTCGAAAGGCAATCCATGACCGAATCCCTCACCGGCGGACAAATCCTCGCCGATCGGCTGTTGGCGCACGGCGTCGACACCGTGTTCCTCATCCCAGGGGTGCAACTCGACTGGGCGGTTGACGGCCTGCGGCGCCACGCCGATCGCCTGCGTATGTACGTGCCGCGCCACGAGCAGTCGACCACCTACATGGCCGACGGCTACTACCGCGCGAGCGGCCGGCCGGGCGTGGCGATGGTCGTGCCGGGTCCGGGCGCGTTGAATGCAGGCGCGGGCCTGGCCACCGCTTACGCGGCGAATTCGAAGGTGCTGTTCATCGCCGGCAACGTGCATTCCAAGGGCATCGGTGCCGGCTTCGGCATGCTGCACGAGATCAAGGACCAGACCGGCTTCATCGCCGGGCTCACCAAGTGGAACCGCTGCGTGATGCGCACCGACGCGATCGCCGGCACGCTCGACGAGGCGTTCACCGCATTGCAGAGCGGACGTCCGCGGCCGGTCGGCGTCGAGATCTCGCACGATCTGCTGCAGGCGAAAGCCGATGCACCGGCAAGTGCCTCGCGCCCGGTGCCAGCCGCGCCGACAATCGACGCCAAAGCGCTGGAAGCGATCGCCAAAGCGATCAATGCGGCACGACTGCCTGTGCTCTACGTGGGCGGCGGCATCGTCGCAGCGAATGCGATGGACGCGCTGCGCCGGCTGGCCGAGCGCATCAGCGCGCCGGTGGTGATGAGCGACAACGGTCGCGGCGCGCTGTCCGATCGCCACCCGCTGGCGATGACGAGTCTGCCCGGCCGCGCGTTGTTCGAGCGCACCGATCTGGTGGTGATCATCGGCAGCCGCTTCATGGATTCGCTCAGCCCCACGCCATCGTGGACCGATTCGATCCGCACCATCCACATCAACATCGACCCGGCCGACTGCGCACCGCCGCGCCAGCCGATGTTGTCTCTGGTCGGCGATGCCAGGCAGGTGCTCGAAGCGCTGGTCGAACGCGTCGACGCACGCACGGCGCTCGCCGCCGACGATGCGGCACGACTGAAGGCGTGGGCCAACGGTCAGATCAACGCGGTCAGCCCGCAGATCGATTTCATCCGCGCGATGCGCACGGCCCTGCCCGATGACGGCATCCTGGTGAACGAGCTCACCCAGGTGGGCTATCTCGCGCG
>CADECO010000271.1:2660-5592 GCA_902825905.1 uncultured beta proteobacterium | reverse complement strand
GCGGTCGATCTGTGCAACCCCGACTTCCCGACGCTCGCCAAGGCGTTCGGCATGCCCGGCGTGCGCGCCGATACACCAGCGGCGTTGGAAAGCGCGATCCGATCGTCGCTCGGTGAAAACGGTCCGGTGCTGATCGAAGTGCGCGTCGGCGAAATGCCCAGCCCGTGGCACCTGCTGCGACTCAAGCCGATGGCCGGTGTGAAGACGCAGCCTGCGCCGCCCAATCCGTTGCCCGCATAGCGAACTCGTAGCGTCTCCGCGTCGCTCACCGCGTGCAATCACCCTCCTCTCCACCCGTCGCGCCGGGCGACCCCGCTGGGGGCGCCGCAGCCCCGGAGCCGCGCGCCGTGGCCGCTTCGGCATGGCCGTGGGATTCAGTGCCTTTTCGCCTGCTGTTTGCGCTGTGGGTCGGCGCCAACCTGTGCGGCTGGATGCACGAGGCCGCCTCCGGTTGGTTGATGGCCAGCCTGCAGGCTTCGCCCTTCGAAGTGGGGCTGCTGCAAGCGTTCGCGGCGTTCCCTTCGTTTCTGCTGGCGCTGCCCAGCGGCGCGCTTTCCGATCTGGTCGATCGGCGCAAGCTCCTGCTGATTGCCTACACCGCCGCCACCGTCGTCAGCTTCGCGCTGGGATTGCTATTGCTCGCCGGCAAGCTTTCCACCGGCGTGCTGCTGCTGGCCGCGCTGGCGATGGGCGTCACCTTTTCGCTGCGTCTGCCGGCCTATGCGGCGCTGATGCAGGAAGTGCTGCCGCGCGCCGCCGTGCCGCGCGCGATCGTGTGGAACGGCGCGTCGATGAATGCCTCGCGCATCGTCGGGCCGGCGGTGGTCGGGGTGATCATGACCTGGACCGCGCCGGCCTACGCGTACCTGCTCAACGGTGTGCTGTTCCTGGCCCTCACGCTCGTGCTCGTGCGCTGGCGCCGCAAGCGCGAGCGGGCGAGCACGCTGCCTTCGGAGCGCTTCATCGGCGCGATCCGCGTCGGCCTGCAGTTCGCGCGTCAGACCCCGGCCATGCGCGCGGTGCTGATCCGCAGCTTCGCCTACTACTTCTTCGCGATCGTGCAGTTCGCGCTGCTGCCGGTGGTGGTGCGCGATCGGCTCGACGGACAGGCCGGCACCTACACCATGCTGTTCGGTCTGTTCGGCCTCGGTGCGGTGATCGTGGCGTTCACGATCGGGCGGCTGCGCGAACGCTTCTCGCGCGATCAGGTGATCGCGATCGCGATCGGCATGCAGACGCTTGCATCGATGCTGTTCGCATTCACCACCATCAAGCCGTTGCTCGCCCTGGGCATGATCCTGGCGGGCTACGCCTGGATGCTGGTCGCTTCGATCTTCAGCGTGACTGCGCAGTTCGCCCTGCCGCCGTGGGTACGCGGACGCGGCCTGGCAGCGGTGCAGATGGCATTCATGGGCGGCGGCTCGATCGGCAGCATGTTCTGGGGCCAGGTCGCCAACACCTGGAGCATTCCGGTCGCGTTCCAGCTGGCCATTGCCGGCACGCTCGCCAGCCTGCTGCTGGTCAAGCGCTACTCGATCAGCACGCTGCGCGAAGAAGACTTCACGCCGTCGAGCTACTGGCCCGAGCCCGAAGCCGCAACGCCGGTCGAGCACGACGAGGGGCCGGTGCAGGTCGTGGTCGAGTACCTGATCGATCCGAACGACGAGGAAGCGTTCACCGAAGTGATGCAGGAGAGCCGGCGCATGCGCCTGCGCACCGGTGCGATGTCGTGGTCGCTGTTCCGCGATTCGGCCGTGCCCGGTCGCTACATCGAACAGTGGGTGGAGGAATCGTGGCTCGAATTGCTGCGTCATCGCGACCGGCTCACCGTCACGGAAGAAGCGGTACGCGACCGCAAGCGCGCGTTCCACATCGGGCCACAGCCGCCGACGATGACCTATCTGATCGCCCACGATTTCGCGCAGCGCCACGCCGAGCCGGGATCGACGTCGGTCTGATGCAGCGCTTCGGCTCACTCGTCGCACATTCGTACCCCCACGCGGAAGCTCGTCATGCAACGCACTGAACTGGGCATCGCAGTCATCGGCGCCGGACGTATCGGCACCTTGCGCGCGCGGCTGGCCGCCAAGCACCCCTCGGTGCGCCATCTGCGGATCGCCGATCGCGATCCGGCTCGCGCGCAGGCGCTGGCCGCGCAGTGCGGCGCCGTTGCGAGCGCCTGCAGCAACGACGAGGCGATCCACGATCCACGCGTGAACGCCGTCGTGGTCTCCACTCCCGAACAGGCGCACGTCGAGCCGATCGTGGCCGCATTGCGCCTGGGCAAGCCGGTGCTGTGCGAGAAGCCGATCGCGTTCGATCTCACCGAGGCCGACAAGGTGCTCACGGTGCAGCGTGAGACCGGCGGCGACCTGCGCTTCGGCTACAGCCGCCGCTACAAGGACTGCTATCTGCGCGCCAAGGAACAGATGCTGCACGCGCGCCTGGGCAAGGTGGTGGGCGGGCACGCACGGGTCTACAACTCGCGCGCGCAGGCGTTCTCGATCCTCAAGCGCGACGCGCACGCCACGCCGGTGCTCGACGTGCTCACCTACTACGTCGACCTGATGTGCTGGTTCCTCGAAGGCAACGCGCCGGTCGAAGTGGTGGCGCGCGGCCAGCACGGCATCTTCAAGGATGCGGGTTACGGCGCCCACGACGTCACCTGGGCGATCGTCACGTTCGCCGACGGCGCGGTGGCGAGTCTGGGCGTGAGCTACGCGCTGCCGGCGCGCTATCCGACGCTCGGCCAGTCCGACCGGTTCGAACTGTTAGGCACCGAAGGCACGATGATCGTCGACGACGATCACATGGATCACCTGCTCTACTCCGAACGCGGCATTCCACACGCCTACGTGCCTGACCATCAGGTCAACATGGCGTTCCTGGGCAGCAACACCGCGGGCGATTGGGCGCTCGGCGATTTCTGGGG
>CADECO010000271.1:0-2560 GCA_902825905.1 uncultured beta proteobacterium | reverse complement strand
TTGAGGGCGCGCCGCCACATCTCCTCGACGTTCTTCTGGTGCAGCGCAAGCGCCTCAGGCGCGGAGGTGATCATCGCCACGCCGATGCGCACGTTGGGCTGCTCACCCAGCCGGAACGGACTGGTCACCAGCACCTGTCGATCGGGTTGCCGAAACAGCATGAATCCGGTGTGCGGCAAGGTATCGGGCACGATGCCCAGCTGCAAGCCGATCGGCTGCTCGGCCATCGCCTGCGCCAGGTGGGCCACCTCGGCGCGCGCCTGCGCCTGTCGCTCGCGTCGCACCTTGGCGGGCAAGTCGAGTCGGCCGATGAGTCCATTGACCAGAAACCGCTCGATCTCGACGGCCGAGATCAGGTTCACCACGGCCGGCTTGCGCTGAAGGTAGCCGGCGCGGCGCTCCCGCAGGATCGCCATGATCTCCTCGACGTCGCGCAGCGCGCGTTTGCGATCGGGTGCCTGATCGGGCACCGACTCGCGCAGCACCTCGGCGAGGCGCTCGTCGAAACGCTCGGAAGACAGCAGGTAGGAGATCGGCCCGGCCAGTACCGTGATGCGCTCAGCGCTCGCCTCGAGCTGACGCAGGCGCTCGAAGTAGCTCACCGCCGAGGCAATGTATTCCACCCCCACACCGAGCAGCGTCGGCACCGACACTTGCAGCAGATCGGCCAGGCGCTCGAGCGTCTCGATCTTCACCAGCTCGCCGTTCTCGAACCGGTAGAGCGCGGCGCGCGAGATGCCGAGTCGCCTGGCGATCTCGTCACCGGACAGCCCGGACCCACGTCGAAACGCGCGCAGCCGGTTGCCGATGTCGTCGAAGCGGATCGCCATGGTGGATCGGATTGTTTGCGCAAACGCGTGTACGCAAAGGAGTGTACGCAAACGCGCGCGTGCAGGCGGCAGGCGGCTCGTCTTGCGCGGGACGGCGAGCGCCGGTCGCATCGCTCTGCGGTTGGGCGGAGCGCCGGCCGTGTGGTAAAGAACGGGCATGAACGCTCCTCTTCCGGCAGACCTCAAACAGCGCGGCCACATCGGCGAGTCGGTACGCCGGCTCGAAGACGCGCCGCTGTTGCTGGGCAAGGGGCGCTTCGCCGGCGACATCGACTTCCCGCACCAATTGCACATGCGCGTGGTGCGCTCGCCGATCGCGCATGGCCGGCTCAACGCGGTGCGAACCGCAAATGCGCTCGGTGCGCCGGGCGTCGTCGCGGTGTGGACGGCGGCTGACGTGATCGCGCTGCCGCCGATCCAATTGCGCGAAGGACCTAACGAGACGCTCGCACCGTATCTCCAACCGGTGCTCGCACGCGGCAAGGTGCGCTATGTCGGCGAACCGGTCGCGGTGGTGTTCGCCGAAGACGCTTATCGCGCCGAGGATGCGGCCGAACTGGTCGAGTTGGACATCGACGAGCTGCCGCCGCTGCTCGATGCGAGCTCGCCCTTGGGCGAATTCGATGTCGGCCACAGCACCGAGCCGGAGGTCCTGGCCAAGGAATACGGCGACGTCGACGGTGCGTTTCGCGCAGCGCATGCCGTGGTCGAGCTCGATCTCTCGATCGGCCGGCATTCGGGCGTGCCGCTGGAGACACGCGGCGCGATCGCCGTGTACGACGAGAGTCGCGATCTGCTCGAGCTGTTCGGCGCGGCCAAGATTCCGCATCGCAATCGCGACGCGCTGGCCAAGATGCTCGGCCGGGCGCCCTCCTCGATCCATCTGCACGAATCGCACGTCGGCGGTGGCTTCGGCGTGCGCGGCGAGATCTACCCCGAAGACGTGATTCTGCTGGCCGCCGCGCTGCGGTTGCGCCGCCCGATCAAGTGGATTGAGGACCGGTACGAGCATTTCATCGCCGCCAACCAGTCGCGCCAGCAGCGCCATTGCATTCGCGCGGCCATCGATGCGCGCGGCTGCGTGCTCGCCATCGACGACACCTTTTTCCACGACCAGGGCGCCTATGTGCGCACGCACGGTTCGCGCGTGGCCGACATGGCCGCCGGCATGCTGCCCGGCCCGTATCGGATTCCGGCGTATCGATCGCGCGCGCACTACCGCCTGACCAACAAGACACCGGCTGCGACTTACCGCGCACCGGGGCGATTCGAGAGCACCTTTGTGCGCGAGCGGCTGATCGACGCGGTCGCCACGCGCGTCGGCATCGATCCGATCGAAGTGCGCCGTCGCAATCTGATCGCCCGCGACGAGATGCCCTACGAACGGCAGCTCGATGCACTCGGCGACGAGCTGTCGTACGACTCGGGCGACTACGCCGGGCTGCTCGATCAGGCGCTCGATGCGATGCGCTGGACTGATTTGCAGCGCACGCTGGCCGAACGGCGCAGCCGCGGCGAACTGGTCGGTGCCGGGCTGGCGATGTTCGTCGAGAAGTCCGGGCTGGGGCCGATCGACGGCGCGCACGTGAGCGTCGACACAAGCGGGGCCATCGAAGTAGTGTGCGGCGCGACTTCGATCGGCCAGGGCGTGGAGACGATCATGGCGCAGATAGCGGCCGAAGCGCTCGGCGCGGACTACCAGCGCGTGCGCGTCGTGCATGGCCAGACCG
>CADECO010000270.1:3216-8121 GCA_902825905.1 uncultured beta proteobacterium | reverse complement strand
TGCGTACATCGGACAGCGCGCCGTCGAGGAGCTGCATTGGTTGCGCCCCGGCGAAATGCTCGACGGGCTGGCGATGGCCGAAACCACGCCGGGCCCGCTGATCATGGTGCTGCAGTTCGTCGGCTTCGTGGCGGCCTATCGCTTCGCGACGCCTCTCGATCCGTGGCTGTCCGCCGTGCTCGGTGCGTGCCTGACGACGTGGGTGACTTTCGTGCCGAGCTTCGCATTCATCTTCGTCGGCGCGCCGTACATGGAGTCGCTGCGACAGCACCGCGGCCTGAACGCGGCCCTGTCATGCGTGACGGCCGCGATCGTCGGTGTCATCGTCAATCTCTCCGTGTGGTTCGCGACGCATACGCTGTTCGGCCACGTCGACGCACGAACCTACGGGCTCGTGCATCTCGACGTGCCGGTCTGGTCGACGCTCGAACCGGTTGCGCTGTTGCTCGCGGTCGCCTCGATGATCGCGATGCTGCGATTCAAGGTCGGCATGGGATGGACGCTGGCGGTCAGCGCAGCGTTAGGAATCGCATATCGAATGCTCTAGCGTCACGTTCGCCACAGCACCACCGCGATAGCGAGCGGCACCCACGACGTGACGTACGCAACTACGCCGAACGCACGATCGCCGCTCGTGGCATGCGGCACGGCGAATTGCTTCGCGATCAGGCGTGCGTGCGCCTGACGCACCAGCGATCGCCACTTGGCGTAGCGCGGATTCGCCATGACTTCGATCGCAGCTCGCACCACGCTGGGTTGATCCGTTCTATCACCGACCACCTCGGCGACGGAACGCCGCAGGCGATAGGCAAGCCACTGCTGCGGCAGCAGTACGGCCCAGAAGGTCGCGAGCACGCGCAGTGCGCACGTCAGATACTGTCGCGCACCGAGCAAGTAGCGAACGCCGAGCAACGCGACATAAGCGAACGCGGCCCATAAGAACATTCGGGTGGAGCTCATCGCGCGAAAGTCTAACGAGCATTCACAGAACTGCAATGCGCCCCACGTACGGTGCCGGGTGAGGAAACGATGTGAAACTCAGCACTGCAGCATCCGAGCGAGCTCGGCGCGCGACGCGATTCGCACTGCATGCTGCAGTGCTGAGTTTTGGTGCGTTTTTTAACCCGGCACCGACCGTCGCGGACACGATTCACACGATGGCGGGCGGCAGTTACTACCACCACCAGAGCGGCTGGGTTTTTCCGGCGAAGATCGGCGAGTTCGCACTGGTCGGCGCGCCGCAGGACGTCAATGGGACGGATGACGTCGTCGCGTACTACGCGCGTGTCAGCAAGGGAGTGAGGACAGTTGCCTCGGTCAACGTCTATGGGCTGGGTTCGGCTGAGGCGCAGACGACTACGCGGGCCAATGTGTACTTCGTCGCGACTGCGGCCTGGCTCGTGAAGATCCGTGCATCGGTACCTGCCACGGACCAGGAAATGGGACCCGTGCTCGAAGCGTTCGCGCGCGGTCAGCGCTGGGATAGCCTGCAGCTAGCGAATTAGCTCGCGCAGTTTCTCTGCCGCCGCTTCGGGCGTGAGATCCCGTTGCGGCATGGCTAGCATCTCGAAACCCACTTGGAACTTGCGCACCGTCGCCGAGCGCAGCAAGGGCGGGAAGAAGTGCGCGTGCAACGTCCAGCCTGCAGATTCGTGACTGCGGCTCGGACGCGGATGCCAGCCCATCGAGTACGGGAATGGCACATCGAACACGCGGTCGTACAGGGCGACGATCGACTGCAACAGCTTGGCCAGGCTCTCCTCCTCGGCGGGCTGCAATTCATCGAACGCGGCAATCGGCCGCTGCGGAAGCACGAGCAGCTCGAACGGCCACTCCGCCCAGAACGGCACCAGCGCGACCCAGTGATCGTTCGAGGAGACGACACGCTGTCCGGCTTGCAGTTCCGCTTGCGCGTAGTCGATGAGCAACGGCCGGCCATGAGTCGCCTCGTACTCCCTCTGACTCTGCAGCTCGTGCTCGACTTCATCCGGCACGATGCTGGTCGCCCAGATCTGCCCGTGCGGATGCGGATTGCTCGCGCCCATCATCTCGCCGCGATTCTCGAAGATCAGCACGTAAGCGAGGTCGCGACGCGCATCGAGCTCGGCGAATTGCGCTCGCCAGGCACGCACGACGCCTGCTGCTTCTTGCTGAGGCAGGTCGCCGAGCGACAGATCGTGCCGCGGCGAATAGCACAGCACGCGGCATTCGCCCGAGACCGACTGCGACGCGAACAGTCCCTCGCCTTTCGCGCTTGCATCACCTGCCGCATCGAGTGCCGAAAAGTCGTTCGCGAAAACGTACGGCTGCGAGTACTGCGGATTCACGGCACCATTCGCACGCTTGTTGCCGGGACACAGATAGCACTGCGGATCGTACGAGAGTCGTCGCGCAGGTGGTGCTGCTTCGTGCTGCCCTTGCCACGGACGCAATGTCCGATGCGGTGACACGAGCACCCACTCGCCGGTCAATGCATTGCGGCGCCGATGTGACCCGCTCATGCCAGCATGCCTCCCGCCCCGCCGAACTCACATATATATGTAGCGGGCTGCCTGCCCGTGCTTTGTACATAATTCAACCGCAGCTGCGCCAGCAGGGTTTCGACGTGCTGCGCCTCGATGAGCGTCAGCGTACAGCCGCCGAAACCGCCGCCGATCATGCGAGCACCGAGTACGCCGGGCACAGCGCCCGCGATGTCCACGAGAATATCCAGCTCGCGACAACTCACTTCGTAGTCCGTGCGCAAACTGCCATGAGAGGCGAACAACAGCTGTCCTAGCAGCGCGACGTTGCCGGAGTCGAGCGCCGCATACGCTTCGTGCACGCGCCGATTCTCGCCGACGATGTGCCGCAATCTGCGCGCGAGTGTCGCAGGCAAACCGCTCATGAGCTCCTTCGTCTCGGCAATGCTCAGCTCGGCCAAGCGAGTCCGCTGCGGGATACGACGGTGCATGTAAGCGGTCAGCTCCTCCGATTCGGCACGACGCACATTGTATTCGCCGTGAGCAAGTGCGTGCCGAACCATCGTGTTGGCGACCACCCAGCAATGCTTCGCCGGCAGCTGCGCGCTTTTCCAGGAGTAGTCGGCGCAATCGAGCATGAGCGCGCGGCCGCTCTCGCCATGGGTCGCCGCGAACTGATCCATGATGCCGCAGCGGGCGCCGACGAACTCGTTCTCCGCCCGCTGGCACACCCGTGCAATTTGCAGCGGCGACAACGATGCGCCCGCGACGGCGAGCAGCGCATGGGCGACGGAAACTTCGAGGGCGGCGGACGAGCTCAAACCCGAGCCCATCGGCACATCGCTCGCGATCAGCAGATCCGCGCCGCGCAGCTTGCAGCCCGCCTGTTGCAGGGCCCAGGCCACACCCGCGACGTAGTCGCTCCAGCGTTTCGTTGCCGCTGCGGGTGCGATGTCCAGCGCGAACACTTCGGTCTCGTGCTGGCCCTCCGAGAGCACACGCACCTTGCGATCGTCGCGAGCAGCGGCGACTGTCCATGTGCCGAGCGCGAGGCTCGCCGGCAGGACGAAGCCACCGGAATAATCGGTGTGCTCGCCGATGAGATTGATGCGGCCCGGTGCAAACGCGACGCGGCCGGGGCGGCCGGCAAAGGCCTGGAATCGTTGTTGCAGATCGTCGGTGCGGCTCATCGGCGCTCCAGGACACGCGTCGCATACGGCGGCAGCGACACCCGCACGCCGTCGATCTCACGATCGGTGGGCGTGCTGCCCGTATTCAGTAGCGCTGTGAGCACCGTGCCGTCCGGCTTCCGTACTCTCTGCAGTAAGACCGGATCACCCTCGGACATGAGCTTCAGTGCTCCGGTGTGCGACGTGCCGATGCGATGTCGCAAGGGCACGCGGCCGAGCTGCGGGAAATCGCAGACTTGCGGGCGCGACTCGCACGCGAGATCGGCGAACAATCGGCCGCGCTCGTCGGAGATCTCATCGAGCCGATCGCTCGTCATCAGCACGCCGCCCGCCAGTCCCGCGAACAGCGCCAGCGATTTCACCTGCTCGTCGGTGAGATGGTGGAAGCGCTCCCGCAGCAGGATGCAATCCGGATCGGCCTGCCAGAAAATGCCGTTGCCGAAGTTGCGGCTCGCCTGATCCCGCAGCAGCGATTCGGCGGAATAGTGACCTTCCCAGCTCACGCCGATGTCGCGGCCGATGCGTACCGCATCCATGAGGCCGATGCCCGCCCAGATCGGACCGCCGCAACCGAGCCACAGCGCATCGCCGATCTCCGCGCGGATGAGCCGCGCCATCCGCATCCAGATTTCGATGCGTGACAGCCCCTCCACGTGCCAGCGCGCCTGGCGCGGTCCGTATTCGCTGCCGAAGTACATGAAGTCCGTCTTGAAGTAGCCGCAGCCCCAGTCGCGCGCCCAGGTGCGAAAGACTTTACGCACGTACGCTTCCGCGGCGGGATGCGTGATGTCCAGGACGTAGTATTCCTCGCTGCGCTTGTGCCAGCGGAACTCGCCGTAGAACGTCATCGGTGCGATCGGCTTGCCGCTAGTGCGATCGGTCACGACCCAGTCCGGATGCTCCGCGTACAGGCGGCTGCGATTGCCGACCATGAACGGCGCAATCCACAGCCCGGGCATGAAGCCCTTGGCGCGGATGTCGGCGAGCAGCGGCTGCATGCCGCGCGGAAACTGCGGCTTCACTTCGAGCCAGTCGCCCATCTCGGGCGTGAAGCCGTCGTCGATCTGGAAGATGTCGAACGGCACCTGGTAGCGGGCGCGAAACTGCGCCGCCGCCGTCAGATGCTCGAGGATGATCGGTTCGCTGATCGAGGCGTACAGGTTGTACCAGGAACACCAGCCCGCAATGCGCCGCTCGCGGATGCGGGGTCGAAGCGGCGATGCCTGCGCGACTCGGCGCGCCCAATCACGCAG
>CADECO010000270.1:0-3116 GCA_902825905.1 uncultured beta proteobacterium | reverse complement strand
GCGATGATGCCGCGTGCGTTGTCGAGCTCGACGAAGTAACTGCCGTCCCAGCTCGTGTAGCCGTTGCGCAGATAGCGGACGACGTTGGCTGCGCGGCCGATGCGCAGACCGATGGAGTCGACGGAATCGCCGGCCATCCCTTGCAGCGAGATTCTCAGCGTCAGCGGATCGTTGTCGATCTCAACCACAAAACGCCCGGTGCCGACTGACCACGTCAAAGTCCGTCCGCGGCCGCTCTCTGCAACCTGCGGGCCGACGCAGTCAGGCACGACACCGTCGATCAACGGTGCAAGCTCGGTGAATACGACACCGCCAGCTTTGAGTGCTTGACCCGTCATCGTCGGCCGTCCTCGAACTCGCGAGTTTCGAGGATTGTCCGCCGAGTGGAGCCGCGTGTCGCTATCAACAGCACCGCGGCCGCCAGATACAGGACTGCCAGCGAGGTCATCGCAGCAGCCATGCCGATCCGTTCGCTGGCCTGGGCAACGCCGATCGGAGCCAGGCCGGCGCCGCAGAAGCCGACGAGTGTCATCAAACCGACGGCAGTCGCGCGAGCCGAAGGCGGTACGACGTCATGCATCGCCGCGTAGATCACTCCGTCGAACAGACCTTTCCCTGCGCCAGATGCGAACAGCACCGCACCGACCGCGAACGCCGACGTTGCAAGGGTCAGCGGCAGCAACAGCAGGCCTGCAAGCGCAAGTCCTATTGCGAGCACATAGAAGACCGCGAGCGGAGTGTGTGCGGCCAGGCGATGCGCCAGGAATCCAGCGAGCGGCACGCAGATGATTCCTGCCGCACTCAGCGTCGCCGAACCGTACAGCGCAGAGGCCGCGAGATCGAGGCCGAGCTCGTCATGCAGGAAGGTCGGCGCCCAGACGATGATGCCGCAGACCGCACCGTTGGCGAGGAAGAAGACGAGGCACAGCATCAACGCCGCCGGTCTCTGCAAAACGGTACGCAATGGCCCGCTGCTGGAAGCTACGGACGATGCCGTGTTGTGCGATGGCGCGGTCGGCGCTTCGCGAAGCCACTTGAACAGCACGACGCAAAAGACGAAAGCAATAATTCCGAAGATCAGGAACGGCGAGCGCCAACCGAAGGCATCGGCGAGCGCGCCCGCCGTGACCGCGCCGACACCGGCGCCGGCAAACACTCCAGTCTGATGAATCGCCAGCGCGCGGCTGCGGGTCCCGCTGCGATGCCAGTCGCTGATCAGTGCGGCAGCAGTCGGATAGTAAGTCCCCTCGCCCGCCGCAACGAGACCGCGCACCACGATCAGCGTGATGAAGCCCGTCGACAGCGACACCATCCCGGTCGCAATGGCCCAGAACATGAGACCGGCCACGATCAGGCGCGAGCGACGCGTCGAGTCGCCCAGGCGGCCGAAGATCAGCGCGCACACGGCATACACCCAGAAGCCGACGGAATTGATCAACGCCAACTGCGTCGCGGTCAGCCCGAACTCGGCACGAACCTGCGGCAGTACCGTGATGAGGATCTGCCGGCCGGCGGAGTTGAGAAATGCCGCAGCCCACAGCAGGACGACCAGCCGCCACGCAGCGCTCATGCGGTGCCGATCACAACGAGATCTCGCGACCTTCTGCTGCCGATTGCCGAGCGGCCAGCACAATGCGCAGCGTGCCAGCCCCCTCGCTGAGCGGGACTGCCGGCGGCCGCCGCTCGCGAATGGCGGCCGCGACGTCGGCCAGCTGCGCGACGAAAACATCAATCTGCTCGTCGATTTCCTCGGTGCGCGGTGCGCCGATGGTGTGGGTCAGTGTGGCCGTGTTCCAGCCGGTGAAGCGCCCGGTCATGCGCTCTGCAACGATCTGCCACAGCTTGGTCCACTGCCCCGGCACCGCGCCGTTCGTCGCGTTGAGCACGCCGACACGTCCGTCCGCGTAACCGAGCACGATCGCACTGACGTCATCGCTGTCGTAACCGGCGACGTCGCGATGAAAGAAATTCGCGGTGCGCGCGTATACCGTTTGCGGCTCGCCGAGCTGATGGCGCGCGAGATCGACGATGTGGATCAGCTGCTCGACCATCTGGCCGCCGGATTTCGCGCGCTCGCGCCACCAGTCAGCGTGCAGCGCGTTGCAATGGAACTGCCCCGTGAACAACCCCACGCGCCCGGCTTCGCCGGCCTTCACGGCCGCGTCCCAGCGCTTCACTGCAGCCCCGAAGCGATACATGAAGCCGCAAGCCGCGACGACACCAGCCTTGGCTGCAGCATCGACCATCGACTGTGCACGAGTCATGTCGAGCGCAATCGGCTTCTCCACGAGCACGTGCGTGCCCGCAGCCACCGCTTGTTCGACCTGGCCCACGTGAGCAAATGGCGGGAGTGCGACGATCAACAGATCGATCTGCGAGTCCAGCATCCGACGCAGCTCGGTGAATGGCTCGGCGCCGAAGCGTGCAGCGAACTCGCGAACCTTGCTCTCATTGCGTCCGCAGCAGCCGACGAGCTGCATCTCGTCTTTCAGCACGCCGACTGCCGTGGCATGACGCGCGCCGATGCCGCCGCAGCCGAGCAGGCCCACACGCAGTCGCTTCACACTCAGGCTCCGAATGTCAGGACTGACTGCAACATGCCCGGCTCGCCTGCATCGATGCGTGCGAACAATGCAGGCGCCTCGGCGAACGCAACCGTGTGCGTGATGAGCGACAACAGGTTCAAGCGCTTCTCATGCTGGAGACGGACCGCCGTCTGCCATAGACGCGGCTTGCTCCAGCGGTGACTGGCGGCCGGGCTCACGCCGGAAATCTGCGAGCAGATCAGCTCGATGCGGTTGTGATGGAACTCCTCGCCCAGCGACAAGCCGCGCGCTTCGCCCTGGAAAAAGCCCATCGCGACGACGCGGCTCGAATACGCGACCGTACGAATCGCTTCGGCCAGTGCCGGCGCCGCACCTGAAACTTCGATACAAACGTCCGCGCCGCGTCCAGCGGTCTCGGACTTGATGCGTTCTGCAACAGACCCCGCAGTGGGATCGAGCACGCGATCCGCACCGAGCTTCAGCGCGACATCGCGACGTGCTTGCACGGGATCGACACCCACCACGGTCGCACCCGAAGCACGTGCTGCCTGCGCGACGATCTGCCCCGGC
>CADECO010000269.1:5291-8221 GCA_902825905.1 uncultured beta proteobacterium | reverse complement strand
GCGTCACCGTGGGCATGCACATGTGCCGCGGCAACAATCGTGGCAAGTGGATGGGCTCGGGCGGCTACGAGTTCGTGAGTGATGTCGTATTCAAGAATCTCGACATCCAGAACTACTTCATGGAGTACGACAGCGAGCGCGCCGGCGATTTTCGGCCGCTACGCAATGTGCCCAAGGGCAAGACCGTGGTGCTCGGGCTGGTGTCGACCAAGACGCCACTGCTCGAATCGAAAGACGCGCTGAAGCGGCGGATCGACGAGGCGGGCAAGTACCTGCAGCGCGATTGCCTGTGTCTGAGTCCGCAGTGCGGATTCGCCAGCAACTTCATGGGCAATCCTGTCACGGTGGATGACGAGCGCAAGAAGCTGGCGTTGATCGTCGAGACGGCGCGGGAGGTGTGGGGATGAGCGGCGCCTGCTAGTCGGCCTTCGCTCCGGAAATCTTTACCGCTTGCGCGAAGCTCGCGATGTCTGCGGCGAGCTGCTGCACGTACGCTTCAGGCGAGCTGCCGATCGGATCGATCCCCAGGCCCTCGAATCGTTTCACGGCTTCGGGGTGCTGCACGGCGTTGCGCATCTCGGCGGCGAGCTTGGCGACGATCGGCGCCGGGGTACCTGCCGGCGCGAGCGCGGCAACCGACGGAACGAGCAGCACGTCCTTCACGCCGAGCTCCTCGAACGTGGGCACATCGGGCGCCTGGCGCGTGCGCTGCGGACTCGCCACCGCCAGCAGATGCACCTTGCCCGCCTTCAAATGCGGTGCCATCGCGCCAAGCGCGGTGAACAACACTTGAATGTCACCGGCAATCAGCGCGGGCGTGGATAGGCCGCTGCTTTTGTACGGCACGTGCGTCATCTCCAGGCCGGTGCGCGTTCGAAACGTCTCGGTGGCGAGGTGATGCACGCTGCCCGAACCCGACGATCCATAGGCGCGTTTGCCCGGATGCGCCTTGGCGAACGCGATGAACTCGCGCAGCGTGGGTGTGCCCAGCGACGCCTGCACTGAAAGGAAGAAGGGCGTGGTGCCCAGCAACGACACCGGCGCGAAGTCGCGCTGCGTCTGATAGGGCGGCTTGGTGTAGAGCGCAGGCACGATCGCCGTCTGCGTGAGATCGGCGATGGCGATGGTGTACCCGTCTGCGGGCGCCTTGGCGACGAAGGTCGAGGCGATGATGCCCGACGCGCCGGGTTTGTTCTCGACGATTACCTGCTGGCCGCGCATCGCGCTGCTCGCGCTCAGCCGCTCGGCCATGACGCGCGCGACGACGTCGGTGAGTCCCCCGGGGACGCCCGAGGAAACGAGCCTGATCGTGCGGCTCGGGTAGGTGTCGGCGCTTTCCTGCGCGACGCCGATGATCGGCATCGACGCGAGTACGAGAGCGGTAAGAGCGCCGGCGAGCTTTGCTGCATTGCGTGGCATCGGGATCCTCATTCTTCGCGCGAGGCAGGCGCTGGCGGTGTGTCAGCTGCCGGCGCCCCATTCAAATCACTGCGGGATGGTGGCAACATCGTGCGTGCAGTGCAAGTCGTTCACAGCCGGAGGGTCGCCATGCAGGTCGTGCCGCTTGCCAGCCGCAAGCTCACTCAGCTGGACAACCAGATCCGCGAGGGCGTCATCAAGGCCTACCGCCTGATCGAGGGCGAAGCGGGGCCGGACAACTTCTCGTTGAAACTGGTCAACATCTCCGGGAAGTTTTTCTCGCCACGTCATCGGCACAACTTCGATCAGGTGCGCGTTCAGATCGCGGGCGTGTTTGACTACGCCGCCGACGGTCGACTCGAGCCCGGCTCGGTCGGCTACTTTCCCGAGGGCACGCGCTACGGTCCGCAGACGTCCGACGGTGACACCTGGAACCTCCTGCTCCAGTTCGGCGGCGCGAGCGGCACCGGCTACACCGCCGAGTACGAGGAGGATCGTGCCGCGGGTGAGCTGAAGCAGCGTGGAACGTTCGATGGCGGCGTCTACACGACCTACAAGCCCGACGGCACCAAGGTGAACCAGGATGCTTACGAGGCGATCTGGGAGCACATCCACAAGCGCCCGCTCGTCTATCCGAGAGAGCGCTATGAGCGGCCGGTGTTCATGCGTGCCGAGCATTTCGATTGGCGTCCTGATCCTACCCAGGCCGGCGTCGCGAGCAAGCTGTTAGGCGTGTTCTCCGAGCGGGGCACCAAGATCGCGCTGCATCGCGTCGCGCCACAGGCCTCGCTCGCGCTCGAGCCCGAGAGCTTCTATTTCGCCTTGGATGGTGCAGGCACTGCGGGCGATGCGCAGTACGCCAGGCACACCAGCATCCGCACGTTGGCGACTGAACGTGGCCCGGTCGTCGCGACCGAATCCTCGACGTTGCTGCAACTGCACGTGCCGCGGCTTGCGCCGATCGTGCAAGAGGCCACGTCGTAGCCGATCTGCATCGCTGCGCAAGCCTGAACTGCGCACTCTGACGCGCGGCGCGCCCGCGCCGGGTGCGAAGCTTCGCACCCCATGTCGAGCTACCGCACGATCACGATTCATCGGGCCGCGCCGCCCAAGCCCAAGTTGGGCGCCACGTGCAACGGCTGCGGCGTGTGCTGCCTGGCCGAACCGTGTCCGGTTGGGATCCTGGTCAGTCGCCGCCGTGCCGGAGCGTGCAAAGCGTTGCGCTGGATCCAGAGCGAGTCGCGCTACCGATGCGGGGTTGTCGACGAGCCGCGTGCGTTCCTGCCACGCTGGCTGCCGGCACGCGCGATCGGTGCGGATCGTGTGCTCGCTCGCCTCGTGCTGCGAATGATCGCGGCTGGCCGCGGCTGCGACAGCGACGCGACGATCGAGTAACGCCCTTGCGCCAGCAGCGACCGGCGCGAATCGCGACGACGATTTGGGTGGTGCGGATGATGCAGTCGGGGCCGCCGATTACCGGCTGGTCTGCCCGCGGACGCGCCACGCGCGAA
>CADECO010000269.1:2506-5191 GCA_902825905.1 uncultured beta proteobacterium | reverse complement strand
GCAGTCGGGGCCGCCGATTACCGGCTGGTCTGCCCGCGGACGCGCCACGCGCGAACCTGCAGGAACAGCGCGAGGACGGCACAGAAGGCGAACAGGGCGATCAGCCGACCCGACCCGGGCAGCACCAGGCTCAGCGCCAGGCTGATTGCGGTCGCCGCAACACTCACAGGCAGAACACCGAATCCGCGCAGCATGCGAAAGGCGTCCTGTGCGTGATACAGGTACACCGCCGCGCCCGCCAGCATGAGTGCGCCGAGCGTCTCCGCGATCGGCCCCGGAGTATTCGCGCCGATCGTCAACGCGGCACCGATGCTCGCGAGCAGCCACCAGTGGATCCGTTCGAACCACGCCGAGTCGAACAGCGTTTGCAGCCAGGCGCCAGCGTGGGCGGTATAGCGATGCGCATGCGGCAGGATCAGCACGATCCAACTGCCGCACAGCCATTGCAGGACCGCGTGCTTGCCGTTGTCGCTGGGCATGAGCAGCCCCAGCAGGCCGGCGAGCATGGTGGCGACGAACACCAGCCAGAACAGCCGGTTGGCGACCTGCAAGACGGAACCCAGCACGGCGGGAATGAGCAGCACGACGAACGCAGCCTGCAGGACGACTTCGACCGCGAAGGGCATGGCATCGGCGTGCCAGCTGAGTGCCAGCAGCGCGAGGCCGAGCGGCAATTGCATCCCTTCCCACGTGTTCCGCAAAACGGTCAGGGTCTGCTTGTGCCCGACACGTTCCAACAGCGCGACGATCCGCTCGTGTTGCCGCAACCGCAGGTATTCAATGCCCAGGAAGAGCAGGCACATGACAACTGCTGTACCGAGCACGATCGCCAGATTGACGGCAGGCGAGGTGGACGAAATCGCGCGCTGGAGCAGCGGCGTCAGCAGCAGTGCGCTCACCATGGCAACGACGAGCTGCGACCAATACAGCCGGACGCTGTCGGTGCAACGCTGCCACCAGCGCAAGGTAGCCGGATCGACGTAGTGCGGCAGGAAGTACGGCGTCGCGTGTTCCAGATAGTGGAGCAGCGAGCGCATCTCATGCACCAGTGGTCGCCGCAAAGCCTGTCGATAGAAGAGGAATGGCTGGTAGCGCCCGAGCAGGAGCCGACGTGCGCGGCCTGCCATGTCGTCGCTGGTGGAGGCTTCCATCAGCCGGGGCTGAAGCTGCAGCGCCCGGAGTTGGTCGCGCAGGCGCGTGCAGCCAGGGCACGCTGCCATCAGGCGCTGTTCGTCGTGATGCCAGCCGAACATCTCCCCGATCGCACGCAGGCTCTGCGGTGCAATGAATTCGAAGGTTTCGAGGCGCAGCGCCAGTTGCGTTTCGACCACCTCGCGCAGATCGAGCTCGATCAGCGCCGGTGCCGCCGACTCCAGCCGCTGCCGGACCAAAGCCTCCTGCCGTTGCTCGATCGCGTCCGCAATCGGGTCGACCAGCGCGCGGGCCCGATCAATCAGGGTGTTGTTCCGAGCGCGATCCCGCTCCGGACGTGGACGCGGGAGCGGCGGCGGACTCTCCTGGTCGAGGCGTTCGAGCAGTTCACGCCATGGGTGTGAACGCAATGGATCGATCGGTTCCTGCTCGCTTGGGTCCGTCGAAGTTTCTTCAGCGAACGGCGCCTGCGGCAGTGGCGGTGGTTGCACGAGTTGAGCCTGGGCAGAAGCGCTATCCAAGCGCTCGTCGTCCTGATCCTCGTCGTCGTCGGGTTCAGCACTCGCGAACGCCAGCGCGGTCTCGTAGGCGGCGCGCAGGCGCTTAAAGCCTTCGGCATCGTCCTCCGGATGGACGCCTTTCAACCGGCGCGCGTAGGCGCGCTTGATCGTCCGCTCGTCGCGGGTCTGCTCGATGCCAAGTTCGCGCCAGACATGCGGATGCGAAATACGCGCCTCCCGGCTACAAGTACGTCTCGCCTTCGATCTGGTCCAATTGCGCAAGCAGTTGCGCACGTGCGTCGGCGCAGGCACCGGGGTCCTGGGCATCGAGCACTGCGCGGAACTGACCGATCATGCGGCCGACGTGTTCGCGGACCTGTCCGAGACTTTGCTGGTAGATGCGGTCGGCACGGGCGAGCGCCGCGACGTTCTCGGTCTGGTCGCGCGGATGCACCTTGAGCGCGGTCAATGCGGCCAGGCGCGCGGTGATCTCGTCGGGTTTGAGTACGCCGGGGTTCTGCTCGATCACGAGTTGGCGCTGTGCGCCGCTGCTGAGCACCGTCACGTCGACTTCGAGCAGACCGTTGATGTCGTAGGTGAAGCGGACGTCGATCGATTCCTCGCCGCGTTTCTTCGGCGGCACCGCCACCTCGACGCGGCCCAGGAAGACGTTGTCCTTCACCAGACGGCTTTCGCCCTGAAAAATCAAGACCGCGATTGCGCGCTGGAAGTCGGCAGTGGTGTAGAACTGCTTCGAGCGGCTCGCCGGAATCACGGTGTTGCGCTCGATGATCGGTGCGAACACGCCGTCTTCGAAGTGTCCGGTGCTGTATTCGTCGACGATCTCGATGCCCAGCGTGTAGGGGCAGATGTCGGTCATCACCACTTCGTCGAGCGCGGCGTCGCGCATCTTCAGACCGGCCTGCACCGCCGCACCAAGCGCCACGACTTCGTCCGGATTCAGGTGCGTGTTGGGCAGGCGGCCGAACATCCTGGCGACCAGGCGCCGCACCAGCGGCATGCGGGTGGCGCC
>CADECO010000269.1:0-2406 GCA_902825905.1 uncultured beta proteobacterium | reverse complement strand
GTGCCGCCGCCCAGATCGAACACCAGGAACTTGCTTTCCTGGTCGAGGCGATGCAGCCCGTAGGCGAGGGCGGCCGCGGTGGGTTCATTGAGCAGGCGCTCGACCTTGAGTCCGGCGAGCTCCCCGGCGATGCGCGTTGCCTTGCGTTGCGCGTCGCTGAAGTAGGCCGGAACGGTGATCACCGCTTCGACCACGCTTTGCCCGAGCGCGGCTTCCGCATCGGCCTTCAGCGCGCGCAGCACGAAGCTCGACAACTCCTCGGGCCGAAATTCGCGAGTGCCCAGTTGCACCGTGCGCTGGGTGCCCATCGAGCGCTTGAACACGGCCGTCGTAAGGTGAGGGTGCGTGAGCAGACGTTCACGCGCGGGCAGGCCGACGATCACCTGATCGTGATCGTCCAGGCCCACCACCGAGGGTGTCAGGACGTGTCCCAGCGCATTGGGCAGGAGTTCGCTGCGGCCGTCACGCCATACCGCGACCAGACTGTTCGTCGTGCCCAGGTCGATGCCGATGATCATGGTCCGGGAGTGTAGCGGCGCCTCTCGAGCCTAAGAACCTCCCGGCGGCCGAACGCTCGCGATTGGAGCGCGAACGCGATCGGGCATCATCGGATTGTCAGGGGCGATCAGGGCGCGGATGATGGGCCGGCTCGACACCGCGGCAGGGTCTTGGACAGGCGCGACAGGCGCCGCTAATCTGCGCTTGCCATCACGCACCCACACACGCTCTGAAGGAGATCGACCTCGTGCCGCATCCGATCGAACGCATCACCCACCCCGACATTCGCCCCGCCTTCGCACGCTATCCGCTCGCGGTGAAGGCCGCGGGGCTGGTGTTCCTGTCGGGCGTACGCGCCGGGATGCGCGCGGGGATGCGGGGGACCGATCCGCGCCGATTCACCGATCTGCCGGAGAAGGGGCGGGCCAAGCAGCAGGGCTACACGCTGGTCGATCAGCTCGAAGGCGTGGTGAGCGCCGAGTCATGGAACGCCCACGAGAATCTGGAAGCCGTGCTCAATGCCGCCGGTACGACCGGCGACCAGCTGTTGCGCCAGCACATCTGGCAGCGCGACAAGCGTTTCTTCCCGGCGTACGAGCGCGTGCGCATGCACTGGCAGGAGGCACCCGCGCCCAGCAGCGGTTTGGGTGTGGCGAGCATCAGCGGCCGCGAAGACGGGTGGATCGGCATGGATGGAATCGCGGTGTGCCCGGGTGCGAGCCCTCTGTTCAAGGCGCGCGAGGTGGTGAACGCGGTGTACGACAAGCGATTGCCGTCGGCGTCGCACTACTCGCAGGCCGTGCGCTCCGGACCGCTCTTGTGCACCGCCGGGCATATCGCGATCAAGACGGCCGAGCCGGGCAAGCCGCTCGTCAACGCCTTCGATGACGTGCCGGCCGAAGGACGTTTCCTCGCGACCGGGCGCAGCCACCCCGACAGCCGCGATGGCCCGATCGCCGCACAGGCCTGGTACGTGTATCACGAGCTGCAGCGCACGCTCGCACAGCACTCGATGACGATGGACGATGTGATCCATTCGAGCGTGTTCCTGAGCGACGTGCGCGACTTCGCCACCGTTCACCGCGTGCACACGCACTACTTTCCAAGCGGCGGACCGTCGCTGTGCGTGACCGGCTTCGACGAAGTGGGGCATCGCGGCTGTCGCATCGAAATCGAACTCACCGCAGCGGCCAAAGCCGGCGGGTTGACGCTCGGCGCAAGTGAGTGGCCGTGTCCGGCGCCGCTCGCCGCGCCCGCTGTGCGCCGCGCCGGGCCGCTGCTCTACTGCTCGGGGATGGCCGGCATCGGCGCCGATGGACATCTGGTGCGCAACGGTGACGACCTGCCGCCGGCCGCCCGTTCGCTGGTGAGGGAGCTGGCGGCCGTCGAGCGCAGGCCAGGATTGGCGGCGCAATGCTGGGCCGCGCTGAACACGCTCGATCAGGCGTTGCGCAAGGCCGGCTCTGGCTTGTCGCGCTTGGTCAAGACGACGATCTATCTGCGCGACGAACGCGACCGCACCGTCTACGAGGCCGTGCGCGCGGCGTTCATCAGCGATGCCGAACTGCCCGCGCTCGAAGTCGTGGTCGTGCATTCACCCGGCCCGGTTCCCGACGCGCACCTGCAGATTGAAGCGATTGCCGTGGATTGAGGAGCACCCTATGCATCCGCCAGCCGTCGACACCAATGTGAACGGTACGCTTGACCATCTCGGCATCGTCGTGCCTGATCTTGCGGTCGCATGCGCGTTCTATCGCGACGTGTTGCGATTCGAAGTGTTGCCGCCAGTGGTGCACGAGGATCAAGGCATCGCTGTCGCGTTCGTGCAACTCGCGAACGTGCGGGTCGAACTGCTCGCTGCCACCTGCGAGCGCTCGCCGATCGAGCATGTGCTCGAGGATCAGACCA
>CADECO010000268.1:0-8234 GCA_902825905.1 uncultured beta proteobacterium | reverse complement strand
ATGATCGAATTGGCGGGGCTGCGCCTGACGCAATCGGGCGGGCGATCGGCCTCCGGGGGCGCGTGACGTCGCGCGTTACGCGGAAACTTCCCGGCCAGGCAACCTTCGCACGACGCTCTTCCAGTGACGCGGCAGCCCGTCAGGCTTGTTCGGCCAGCGTGCCGAGCGCTTTGACGAAACACTCCATCGGCGCGCTGGTCACCCCCGCGCCGATCTGACCCACGCCCGGCGCCTTGTGCGCAATGCCGGTGTTCACCACCGGCAGAATGCCCGTGTCGACCACCTTGCGCACGTCGATGGCTGCGGGTGTCCCGGCGAAGTTCAAGGCAGGCAGCGTGAACGCGTTGTTGCGACCGAGCGTGATGTGCGTCATGCGTAGCGTGTTCTCCACCGCTTGCGCGGGCGTTCCGCCGACGAACTGCACGATCGCCGGCGCCGCAGCCATCGCGAATCCGCCGATGCCCGCTGTTTCGGTGATCGCGCTGTCGCCGATATCGCCGGCCGCATCGGCCTTGCTGTAGCCCGAGAAGAACAAGCCCTCGACCGGTTTCGCCGGGCCGGTGAACCAGCGATCGCCCAGGCCGCTCACGCGGATGCCGAACTCCACGCCGTTGCGCGCCATCACCGTGACCATGCTCGAGTGCGGCACGTCGCGCGCGGCATCGAGCATTGCCTTGCACGCCGCCATGCTGATGTTGATGAAGAAGTGGTCATTGCCGTTGACGAACTCGAACACCTGCGCCGCTTCTTCGCCCGGCACGCCGGCGCGCATCAACCCCGGGGCCAGACGCTTGATGAGCAGACTGGACGCGGCGACATTGCGGTTGTGGATCTCGTCGCCCATATGCAGCGCGCGCGCCATCAGCGGCTTGAGTTCGATCAACCCGGTCTGCGCCAACGCTTTCGCCATCGCGGGATAGAGCGTGTTGCGCATCCAGTGCAGGCGCTCGATGACCTCGGCGCTGTGGGCGCCCATGCGCAGCACCTTGCCCAGGCCCTCGTTGAAGTTGCTGAACGTGCGATTGCCATGCTCGGCGTTGCGCACGATCCATACCGGCATTGACGGACTGATGATGCCTGCCATCGGGCCGACCGCATCGTGATGATGGCAAGGTTCGAACGCAACCTCTCCGCTCGCTGCGAGCGCCTTCGCCTCCTCCAGCGAGCCAGCCCAACCTTCGAGCAGGATCGCCCCGAGGATGCCGCCCTGCATCGGCCCGCACATGCGCGACCAGTCGATCGGCGGACCGGAGTGCAGGATCATCCGTTCTCGCATGCCTGGCAGCGTGTCGCGCGCAATGCCCACCCCTTCCAGCACCGGCATCGCTGCCAAATAGCGACTGAACGCCTGCGCGTTGGCCGCGTCGATGCGCGCATCGCCCGACAGCCTGGCCAGCGCTCGAGCCGTCTCGGGGTCACCACCAGGCGGACGCCAGTCGACATGCTCGACACCGGCTCCGGCGGCGGCGACCGGCTCGGCGAATGCCGCCAACCCGACGTTCACTACACGAAGCGGCTTATCGAACAACGTGTTCGAGGGTGCATCCGCCCTGCGCGCGGCGCGCTTCGCCGACGCCTTTGCCGTCGCTCGACTCATGACTTGCGCCTCATCGTATTCGATCGGCTCGTGCCGCCCCGCGCCAACCGTGCCGCGAGCGCGACGGCTTGCGCATTGCTCGGAGCGAGGATGACGCCGGCCGCGCGCAACGCATCGCGCTGTCGAGCCAGGCCCTGCGGGTCGCGATCGGTCCCGCACAAGAAACCGACGAAGGCAATCGCCCGCCGGCCACGTCGCGCTTGTACCTGCGCAGCTTGAATCGCCGGCAGCATCGCAGCCGCCGGATCCGCATGCGCGCCGAAGCCGAGCACCACGTCGAGGAGGATGACCGCCACCGAAGGATCGCTCGCCTCGTGCACGAGGCGCTCGTTGCGCAGGCGATGGTCGATCATCGGATGCGGCCGGCCGCGCGTGAATACATCGTCGCCGAGATCGACGAGCGTGTGGTCGCGGCTCTTCCACGCATCGGCAAGCACCGCCTCTTTTCGGACAGGCGCGTTCGACCATACCGGAGCGTCGCCCTCGCCGACCGCACGATCGAGCAGCATCGACGCCTCGTAGCAGAAGGTTCCGCCACTGAACAGCCCGCGAATGAAGCGTTGCGCGGGCTTGAGCGTGACGCTCGCGCGGATCACGCTCGGACGCACCGTCTGTGGCACGCGTTCACCGTTCGCCAGCGCCACGGCCATGTGCGCAGCCAGCTCGAGGGTGTCGGCGCGATGCAGGTTCCTGCCAGGCAGCTTGTCGATCGACGCACCGATGAAGCACACCACGACCGGCTTGCGCACTTTTGCGGCGGCCGTGAGCACCGCTTTCGCGACATCGGGATGCGGCGGCTTGGCGACCAGCACGATGACGCGCGTGCCGCGATCGGCGGCAAGCAGACGCAAGGCCGCAAGCATCGTGCGAGCACCGACGTGCTGAGACAGATCGCGACCGCCGGTGCCGATGGCGTGCGATACACCCGCGCCAAGCTGATCGATCAAGGTCGTCACTTGCTGCAACCCGGTGCCCGATGCACCGATGCAACCGATCGTGCCACGCCGCACGGCGTTGGCGAAACCGAGCGGCACGCCGTCGATGATCGCGGTGCCGCAGTCCGGCCCCATCAGCAGCAATCCGCGTTGATCCGCCTTGACCTTGAGGGCGACCTCATCGTCGACGCTGACGTTGTCGCTGAACAGCATTACGTTCAGTCCGGCGTCCAACGCCTTGTGCGCCTCGGCAGCGGCGTACTCGCCCGGCACGGCAACGAGCGCGAGGTTCGACTCGGGCAGCGACTGCCGCGCCATGCCGATCGAGCGTGGCACCATCTGCTCTGCACGGCCTGCACTCGCCGCTTGCGGCGCGGCTTGTAGCGCACGCTCGATCTGGTCGAGCACGCCGTTCGCCACTTCGGGCGACCGGGCGCGCACCAGCGCTAGCATGTCGCTCGGGCGCGACTCGACCGGCTGCTCGAGCAGCCCCGCCTCGCGCAGCAGATCGAGGTTGGCCGGCGTGGCCATCACCACCGAAACCTGTTCGACGCCCTTGCTTTCAGCCAGCCGTGCCGACAGTTGCATCAGCGCGACCGAGTCGCGATAGGTGTTGGCGATGATGCGGGTAACGGTAGACATGCGTGGTCCGCGCGACTGCACAACCGGAGAATGCTTCGGCGTTCGGCTGTGGCTACTCGCCCACGTCGACGATCGCGATCACCGGACCGCCGCCGTGCGGCCCCTGATGCATCGCATCGACCGACACGAACACGCACGGATCACCGATCGCGGTCGCGGCCACCGCACCCACCGCCGCCTTGGCATGTCGATGATGATGCACGTCGGAATCGTCCAGCATGATCTGACGGCGTCCACGCAGCTTGGCGCGGTGATCGGCCTCGCACTTGATGAAGCAGTTCACCAGCCGTCCCTTGAGATCCTCGGCGCGCGCGCGATCGGGCAGATCGAGCCCGGCGTTGCGAATGGCGGCGAAGATCCCGTCGATATCGAGCGCGTCTTGCATCACGCCGTGGCCGATGCGATAGCGGCCTCCTGCGCCGGCCTTGTTCCCCAGCAGCACGATCTGCCCCTGATCGAGTTCGACGCCCGAAGAACACGACGCCACCGACGAGTAGATGTCGAGGTCCTTGCAGATCTGATCGGCGCGCGGCATCTTGATCTCGCCCAGAGCCACGCCGATACCCAGTGCCGTGGTGCCGTTGGAGACGCCCATCGAGTCGTGCACTTCGCAAGCGACATCGTGACCACGGCTTTTCGCGGCGCGTACCGCGTCGATCGTGAGCAACGGCGTCTTGGTCTGCACGTAGTGCACGTCTTTCGGATCGGTGATGCCGGCGTCTTTCATCGCGCGGCGCACGCCTTCGGCGACTTTCTCCACCATCGCCGGGCGGCCGATGTCCTCTGGCAGGATCACATCGCTCATCGCCGTGCCGATCACCAGACGAGCCTTGTCGGCCGGGCCGGACTTGTCATTGCGCGCGAACACGGTCGCATGCGGCGTGATCACGCCGTCGCAGCCGCCCGACCACACCATCGGGATCTTGGCGATCTCGGCCTCCGAGCGCTTGCCGTGTTTCATCAGCACGCGCCGAAAACCCTGGTCCGCGAGAATGCGGGTGTAGTCGTTGACGCCGCCGTTGCCCTCGGTCTTGCCGATGACGCCGATCACCTGGTCGGCGCTGAATTGGCCCTTGGTGATGCACTCGGCCAGCCCGGATGCGTCCTGCACGCTCTTGATCTCGATCTTGGCAACTTCGATGGCCATGCGGTCCTCTTGATGAAAAATGGTGGTAGCCGTGAATCGCCGCAGCTTAGCCGTGCCGTGGATGGGGTGCAACCACACCGCAATTCCGATACGCCCGCACCTTTGTCTCAGGCGCGCCGTCGCAACGTACACGGGCAGATGCAAGCGCCAACCGCAGTGGATCGACGGGCGCATCCTTCCTGAGTGACAATCCACGGTTCGCGCATCGATTCCAAGCCGTTCCGTACCAACGCGCTCCATCAACGAATCAGGAGGCCCGCTCATGCCGGTCGCAAACATCCGTGGCGTCAACATCACTTATCAGATCATCGGCGAGAGCGGACCGTGGATGGCGCTGATCACCGGCGGGCGCCGCGCGCACAACGAATTCATCCCGCTCGCGCAGAAGATCGCCGCGCACGGTTTCCGGGTCGTGCTGCACGACCGGCGCAACACCGGCGCATCGGACGTCATCATCGACGGCGACGAGAGCGAAGAGGCGATCTGGACCGACGATCTGCACGTGCTGCTCAAGCAACTCGGTGCGCTGCCGTGCTTCGTGGGCGGCTCCTCGTCGGGTGCACGCACCTCGATCCTGTTTTATCTGCGCCATCGCGAAGCGGTGCGCGGCTTGTGCCTGATGCGTGTGACCGGCGGTGCCTTCGCTGCGAAACGGCTACCCGATATGTACTACGGCAACTTCATCAAGGCCGCGCAGGAAGGCGGCATGGCCGCAGTGTGCGCCACCGAACAGTATCGCGAGCGCACCGCGGCCAATCCGGCGAACAAGGATCGGCTCATGAAGATGGACCCGGCGCACTACATCAAGGTCATGTCGCACTGGCGTGACCTGTTCGTAGCCGGGGCGAATCTGCCGGTGATGGGCGTCACCGAGCAGGAGCTGGGTTCGATCAAGGTGCCGGCGGTCATCGTTCCCGGCAATGACAACACCCACGCTTCCACCAGTGGCCTCACTGCTCATCGCATGATTCCGGGCAGCCAGCTCCATCAGCTGCCGATCACCGATCAGGACGTGGCGCTGATCCCGATCGAGGAATGGTCGTACCTGGAACCGGAAATCGCCCAGGTGTTCGCCACCTTCATGAAGAAGGCGGCTGCGTAGCCGGCGTCGGCAAAGCACAGCGCGCTGCCTGAATCGCCTGCCACACCCGAAACGGCGTGGCCGGCATCTCGATCTCGGTCACACCGAGCGACCGCAGCGCATCGACGATCGCGCTGACCACCGCAGCCAGCGCGGGCGTGGTGCCGCCTTCACCGCCCGCCTTGATCCCGAACGGATTGGTCGGCGAGAGCACCTCGACGATCTCGGTCTGAAAACCGGGCAGATCGTCGGCACGGGGCACGCAGTAATCCTGCAGCGACCCGGTCAGCACTTGCCCCGAGGCCGGATCGACGAAACACCACTCCGAGAGTGCCTGCCCGACGCCCTGAGCGATGCCGCCATGGGTCTGACCATGCACGATCATCGGATTGACGCAGCGGCCCACATCATCCACCGCTGCATAGCGGGTGAGGGTCACCGCGCCGGTTTCCGGATCGACCTCGCACTCGCACACCGCGCAGCCGTTGGGGAACACCGGGTCGTGCATCTCGTTGTCGGCCGCCACGCCGAACGGCGCCTGCAACTCGCGCGGCAGAAACCGCTCCTGCACCAAGGCACCGAGCCCGAGCAACTCGAACGTGCGCTCGCTGCCGCGCACCCGAAACCGGCCATCGGCGAATTCAACTTCGGCCGCAGTCGTCTCTTCGATGTGCGCGACAAGCTTCCTGCCCCGCTCGATCAACTCGCGCGCGCCGATGCTGATCACCGTTGCCGCATGGCGTAGCGACCGTCCCGAATGCGAGCCGCCGCCGACACTCACCACGTCGGTGTCGCCCATGACGATGTCGATGTTGTCGATCGGGGCACCGAGCAATTGCGCGGTCACCTGCGCGAAGCTGGTTTCGTGTCCCTGCCCACTCGGCTGAGTGCCGATCACCACGCGCAGCCGTCCTGCGGGCGTCACTTCGAGTTCAGCACGCTCGCGTGGCGTACCGATCGACGATTCGACGTAGTTGGCAAGCCCTCGGCCGAGAAGCCGGCTGCGAATCGCCGCCTCGCGTGCACGGACATCGAACCCGTCCCAGTCGGCGATGCGCATGGCCAGATCCATGTTCGACTCGTACGTACCGCTGTCGTAGCGCATTCCGACGGCATTGCGATACGGCATCGCGCCGGCTGGCACGAGGTTGCGACGACGCAATTCGATCCGATCGATGCCCAGCTGCACGGCGGCTTTGTCGATCACTCGTTCGATCGCAAAGGTCACCTCCGGTCGCCCTGAGCTGCGGTACGCCTGCGTCGGCATGGTGTTGGTGAACACCGCGCGGCTGCGCAGACTGGCAATTGGAATGTCGTACGACCCGGTGATCAGCCCGGACCCTTTGCTGAGTGGTGACAACGACACGCAGCGCGCGCCGACGTTGCTGACATTGTCCGCCCGCAGCGCAAGAAACCTGCCGTCGGCGCGCAGCGCCAGCGCCACGCGCGTGTGCAGATCACGCCCCTGGTAGTCGCTGGTGAACGACTCCGAGCGGGCGGCCGTGTACTTCACCGGCACGCCGAACTTGCGCGCCGCCCACAGCACCAGCCCGAACTCCGCGTACACGCGATTGCGCGCGCCGAAATTGCCGCCGACATCGAGCGACAGCACGCGCAGCCGATCGGGCTCGATACCCAGCACCGTGGCCAGCTCACGTTTGTGCCGCACGGCGCCGCCGCTGCCCGCATAAAGCGTGTAGCGGCCAGCCGCAGCATCGTATGCGCCGAGGCAAGCGCGCGGCTCCATCGTCACTGCCGTCACGCGGCTCACGTGATAGTCCAGCTCGACCACGTGATCGGCCTGGGCGAACGCGCGCGCCGTGCCCTGCGAGTCGCCGAATCGCGTGTCGACCAGTACGTTGTCGGCGACCTCTGGCCACAGCGCCGGCGCGCCGGGTTGCATCGCGCTCAGCGCATCGACCACCCATGCGAGGGGCGCGTAGTCGATCTGCACGCGCTCGGCCGCGTCGATGGCCTCCTGCGGCGTACGGGCGATCACCACGGCCACCGCTTCACCGACGTGACGCACCAGATCGGCAGCCAACAGCGCGTGCGGACCACTAAACACCCCCGCACCGCCCGGACCGTGCAGCTTCATGTCGTCGCGCGTCGAAGGCAGGGGACTGTGTGGAATCGGCCGCAGGCCGTCGGCGATGCAATCGGCACCGGTAAGCACGCCGATGACACCCGGAGCTTGCGAGGCCGATTGCGCGTCTATCGCAACGATGCGCGCATGCGGGTGGGGAGAACGAACGATCGCGGCATGCGCCTGGCCATCGAATCGAAAATCGTCGGTGAACCGTCCTTGTCCGAGCAGCAGACGGTGATCTTCCTTGCGCTGCAGCGGCTGCCCCACGGCATGGCGGGACGGTACAGCGCGACTATCGACACTTTCCAACGAGCGCACTCCATCGGACGCAGCCGCCAGAATGGGCGACTCGCGGGAGGATGATCCGGGTCGGCGCGCACCGCCACTTCAGCGCACGCGTGCAAGCAAGCTTGGGGCCTCCGCATAACCTATCACGGTGATGAGGAGATCTCATATTTTCAGGGCAAGTGAAGGGTTGGGCCCCTTCACTTCCCAACCCGACGAGGGGGCGAGCCCGGGCGAACCCCCTTGTTCAAACATTCCTAAGTGCGTCTGCGCGAAGCAGTGCCGGCGCAATCTACGCCGTGGCCGCCACTTCCGCGCTCCAGCGCGCCAGGGTCTGTCGCAGTTGGGCTTTGCTGAACGGCTTGGACAGGTAGTCGTCCATGCCGGCGGCCAGGCAACGCTCGCGATCGCCCTGCATGGCGTTGGCGGTGAGCGCGATGATCGGTACCCGTTGCACC
>CADECO010000267.1:0-8259 GCA_902825905.1 uncultured beta proteobacterium | reverse complement strand
GCTGCCGCAGATCTGCGGGCGGGCTTAGTCGCAGCCGATCACGCAGTCGGGCCGACCGCCGCGGCTCAGAGTGTCGCCGATCGCTGCGGCTCAGAGTGTCGCCGATCGCTGCGGCTCAGCGCCCCGGCGCGAAGAACGTGCCTTCCACCTCGACCACGTCATCCTGATTGAGTCGCGCGACTTCGACGATCGTGCGAGGCGGGAACGGACCCTGTTCACCCCAGAGTTCCACCTGAACCTGATTCACCAGCGGTCGGTAGCGCGCCATGTCGGTCACGTACACCACCAGTCGCACCGCATCGCGCAACGTTGCACCTTCCGATGCGGCCACGTGCGCCATGTTCGCGAACGCCTGACGCACGCGCGCTTCGTCGCCGTCGACCAATCGGTTGGTCTGTGGATCGATGCCGCGCATGCCGGCGACGAACACCAGATCGCCCGCGCGCGCGCCGACGCTCCATGGACCGGTGGGCCGAATCGCGCCTGCAGGCGCGAGTGCACGCACGGCTTCGAACGCCGCGGGCCGCCGCGTCATCGCTCTACCCTTCGCCCAGCTTGAGCTCGCGGATCAGCTTGTCGAAGTGGCTCGAATCGGACTCGAGCGCACGGCGGTACTCCGCGGGTGGCAGATACAGCACGGTGTTGAACGTCTTCTTCGCCAGCTCGATGAAATCGGGTGCCTTCACCGCCTCAGCGAGCGCGATCACCAGCTTCTGGACCGCGGGCTCGGGTGTGCCCTTCGGTGCGAACAGGCCGAACTTGGTGATCTCGACCGCGTCGTAACCCGCTTCGACCAGCGTGGGCTTGTCGAGTGCGAATTCCGAGCGCGCGGTGCCGGTGCTGGCGAGCGCCTGCAGTTTGCCGCCGTTGACCTGCGGCATGATCGCGCTGCCCAAGCCGATGACGATATCGACATTGCCGCCGAGGATCGAGCGCACCGCCGGACCGATGCCCTGGAACGGCACGTGGGTGAACTTCACGCGAGCCGCCTGCTGCAGCGCCTCGCCGATCATGTGCGTTGTCGTGCCGGTGCCGGCCGAGCCGAAATTGACCTGCTCCGGATTGGCTTTGGCGTAGGCGATGAGTTCCTGGATCGTGCGGAACGGCGTGTCGGGCTTGGCCGCAACGATGAACGAGGTACCGATGACGTTGCCGATCGGCACGAAATCGTCGAGCGTGTACGGCACACCCTTGCGCATGTGCGGGGCGACCGTGAGCGCGCCAGTGCCGGTGTAAAGCAGCGTGTAGCCATCGGGCGAAGCGTTCTTCACCGCAGCGGTGCCCAGCGTTGCGCCGCCACCCTCGCGGTTCTCGATGATGAGCGGCTGGCCGAGCAACTTGGTGAAAGTGGGTGCCAGTGCGCGGATCTGATGATCGGTGCCGCCGGCCGCATACGGCACGATCACGCGGATCGGCTTGTTCGGAAAGTCCGACTGCGCGCTCACGGCGAACGCCACGCCGAGACCGACGACAGCCCCGGCGCAATGCAGCACCGCGCCGCGCGGACTCACTGCGCGTACTCCGGACGCTTGGGCGTGAACACGTCCAGGTTCAGTACCGTCTCGTCGCCCTGGACCATGCCGTAGTGCGTGACGTTGGGCGGCACCACGCAGAGGCTGCCGGGCCCCATCTCGATCACCTGATCGCCGACGTGCAGATTCATGCGCCCCTGCATGATGTAGACGATCTGTTCGTGCATGTGCGAATGCGGTCCGGGCTTGTGGCCGGGTTGCAGGCGGTTGAGTGCAACGGTTGCGCCATTGCTCGAGAACGCCTTGCGCTCGATGCCTTCGCGCACCTTCTCCCAGGGCACTGCGTTCCAGTCGATCTTGTGAATGTCCAGCATGGTCGTCTCCTCCTGTTGACCGCTAAATGGTCGCGATCCACGATGCTACGCGGCCTCGTCGGGGCCGTCACGCGGGCGGTTGGGCCTCACGCCGATGGGGTTCGACTGTGAGGGCGGCAAGATCCTCGTCAACAATCGGCACCGTTTGCGTTAAGGCCTGCTGCGTTGCGGCCTACCAGCGTCCAATCACTTCGCCTTGCCGAAGATCCCCGAGGGCCGCACCAGCAGGAACACCAGCAGGATCGACAGCGCCGCCACGTTCTTGAAGCCCGCGCCGAACAGCACCACCGCGATCGCCTGCGCCACGCCGAGCATGATGCCGCCGATGAACGCGCCCAGCGCATTGCCAAAGCCGCCGAGGATCGCCGCGATGAACCCGGAGATCGCGAACGGCACGCCGACGTTGAACGCGGTGTACTGCGTCGGCGTGATCAGGATGCCGGCGATCGCACCGAGCCCCGCCGACAGCGCAAACGAGTAGGCCAGCATGCGTGACACCGGTATGCCCTGCAGCGCGGCGGCTTCGCGGTTGATCGCACAGGCGCGCATCGCCTTGCCGGTGCGCGTGCGCGCAAAGAACGCCGCGAGCAGTGCCACGAGCGCGAGCGACGCCCCGGCGATCCACAGCAGTTGGTAGCTCACCGCGATCGTGCCGAGGCGTATCGGCGGCAGCTCGGTGAAGTTGGGCAGCGTCTTGGGCTGATCGCCGACCAGGATCAATGTCGCGCGCTCGAGCACTATCTGCACCGCCAGCGTCGCCAGGATCATCACGAACATCGTGGCGTTGCGATTCCACAGCGGCCGCACCACCAGACGCTCGATCGCCATGCCCAGCAGTGCAACCAGCACGATCGCCGCAACAGCTGCGAGCGGCAACGGCCACCCGGCGCGCGTGAGCAGCACGTGCGTGACGATCCCGCCCAGCATCACGAACGCACCCTGCGCGAAATTGACGATGCCGCTGGCGTTGTAGATGACGCAGTAGCCGATGCCGATCAAGCCGTAGATGAATCCGACGCCCACGCCCGAGACCAGGATCTGCAGCAGATGGGTGAGATCGGGCACGCTTACGCCTCCGCCGCCGCACTGTCGCCGAGATAGGCGGCAAGCACCGCGGGGTCGCGCTGCACCTCTGCGGACGTGCCCGCGGCGATCCTGCGACCGAAGTCGAGCACGAAGATGCGCTGCGCGATGCGCATCACCAGATTCATGTCGTGCTCGATGAGCAGCACGGTGGTGCCGCGCGCGATGATGCGCCCGATGGTCTGCGCGAGATGTTCGGTTTCCTGCGGATTGAGGCCGGCGGCGGGCTCATCGAGCAGCAGCAGCTTCGGATTCGCCGCGAGCGCCCGCGCGATCTCCAGCAATCGCTGTTGACCGTACGGAAGTGAGCCCGACACCGCCTGCGCGCGATCGCCTAATCCGACGAAAGCGAGTAGTTCTTGCGATCGCTCGCGCGTCCGGCTTTCCTGCTCGCGTGCCCAGCGAGGACGCGAGAGCGCGGCCCACACCCCGCCATGGGTCTGCAAGTGCGCGCCGGCCCGCACGTTGTCGAGCACCGTCAATTCGGTGAACAGCTGCACCAGCTGGAACGTACGCACCAGCCCGCGCGCTGCAACCTGATGAGCGGGCAAGCCGGTGATGTCGTGCCCGTCGAAGTGGATGCGTCCGGCGGTTGGCGCGCGAAAGCCGGTGATCGCGTTGAACAGCGTGGTCTTGCCCGCGCCGTTCGGACCGATGATGGCGCTCACCTTGCCCGCTTCGATGGCGAGGCTCACCGCATCGACGGCCACCAGTCCGCCGAAGCGCTGCGTCACCGCATCGAGTTCAAGCAGGCTCATGGTTGCGTCTTGGTGCGCGCGCCGAACAGCTGGCTCAGTGTGGCCAGGCCCTTGGGCGTGTAGATGAGGATGAGGATCAGCGCAGCACCGTAGGCGAGATCCTGATAGTCCTTGAAGCCGCGGAACGTCTCGGGCAGCAGGCTGATGATCAGCGCGCCCACCAGCGGCCCGTACACCGAGCCGATCCCGCCGACGTAGAGCATGGTGAAACCGAGCACCACCATGTGCAGTCCGTACACCTCCGGACTGACGAAGCCGACGAAGTGCACGAACAGCGATCCGGCCACCGCCGCGTACGCAGCCGCAATCACGAAAGCGACCAGTTTGTAGCGCGCCACGTCGATGCCCAGTGCGTGCGCCGCGTCTTCGCTGCCGGCGATCGCGGCCAGTGCGGTGCCCACGCGTGAGTGCTTCAGTCGCGCAGCGACCCACATCCCCAAGGCGAGCACCGCCAGCAGTGCGGCGAGTTGTTGGCGCTCGCTCGCCAGCTCGAACTTGCCGATGCCAAGCGGCGGGATGCCGGAAATGCCCATGTAGCCCTGCGTGACCGACTGCCATTGCACCGCGATCTCGTAGACGATCAGGCCGAGCGCGAGCGTTGCCATTGCCAGGTAGTGTCCGCGCAGGCGCAAAGTCGGATAGCCCACTGCAAGCGCCAGCAGCACCGCGGCGATCACGCCCAGCGGCAGCGCCGCGAGCACCGGCCAGTTGTACGTCGCGGTGAGCACCGCCGAGGTGTAGCCGCCGATTGCCGCGAACGCGTTCTGGCCGAACGACACCTGTCCGGTGTAGCCCATGAAGAAATTCAGCCCGGTGACGAAGATCGCGTAGATCGCGGCGAATCCGAGCACCGTGATGAGATAACCGCCGGAGAGGAACGCGTACGCCACCAGCGCAAGCGCGACGGCGGAAGACGCAGCAGTCCAGGTACGCGAGCTGATGCGCATCGACTGCAGGCGGTCAGGCCGCAGCGTTCGAGGACGCCGGGCCGACCGGGGCGTCCACCGAAGCCTCGGTTGCACTCACTGGCGCGGCGGTGGCCGCGCCGTGCGCGAGGTAGTACTGCGCAAGTGCGGCGGGCGATGCGATCTGATCGGGCGTCACCTCGGCGACGATGCGTCCGACAGCGAGCAGATACGCGCGCTTGGCGAGCTTCAACGCGAGCGGCGCCTTCTGTTCGACCAGCAGAATGCCCAGGCCTTGCTCGTTCAGCCGGCCGAGCGTGGCGAGAATCTCCGCAGCGAGACGTGGCGCCAGACCGAGCGAGGGCTCATCGAGCAGCAGCATCTTCGGGCCTGCCATGAGCGCGCGGCCGATGGCGAGCATCTGCTGTTCGCCGCCCGAGAGCGAACCGGCGATCTGCGACTGCCGATCCTTCAGCCGCGGGAACAGATCGAACACGCGCTGCAGCCGGCGCGCGATCTCGGCGCGATCATTGCCGAGCAGATAGGCGCCCAGATCGAGGTTCTCGCGCACGCTCATCGGGCCGAAGATGCCGCGTCCTTCGGGGACGAGAATCACGCCGCGTGCCGCCACCGCGCGCGGATCGCTGCGCGGCAACTCAGTGCCATTGAAGCGGACCGAACCTTCCCCAGCCACCAGCCCCATCACTGCACGCAATAGACTCGACTTGCCAGCGCCGTTGGGTCCAAGCACCGCGACGAGTTCGCCCGGCTTGACCAGAAGGTTGGTCGGATGCAGCGCCTCGACCGCACCGTAGCGCGCGGTCAGGGCGTGGACGTGGAGCAGAGGGGTCATAGTCGCTGCAGCCTGTCGACGGGGTACGAGACTCGGCCGCCTTCCGATCCACCGTTCATTGCACAGCCCTCACTGTCGGCGGCTCAGGCATGCATCCCGGGCGCATCCCCTTTGGGGCCCCTGCTTCTCCGCTCGCATGCCTACTTCACTATCTTCACCTTCCCACCCGCGATCGCGGCCAGCACGTACGGATTCTTGGTGATGCCGTAGTGATTGGTCGACGAGAAGTCGTAGATGCCGGTAGTGCCCTGGAAACCGGCCATGCCCTCGATCGCGTCGCGCACCTTCGGACCGTCGAACGAATTGGCCTTCTGGATCGCCGCCACCGTGATCATCACCGCATCCCAGCCGCGCCCGGCCCAGTTCGGATCGCGATCGCCGTACTTGGCGCGCCATGGCGTGAGGAAATCGTTGATCGCTTTCTTGAGCGCGCCATCGGGCAACGCGTCGTACACCTGCGACGGCGCGGCGACGAAGAAGAACTGGTCGCCCAGCACCTCGGCCACCGGGCGGAACACCGCCAGATCCTCCACTGAGGTGAGCATCTGCGTCTTGAGGCCCAACGCCTTGATGTTCTTGGCGATGGTGAGCGTGGATCCGCCGATGCCGATCTTCAGCAGCGCGCCCGCACCAGCCGCGTTGAGCTTGCCGATCTGCGCCGACATGTCGGCGTCGTCCTGCTTGTACTGTTCGATGCCCGCCAGTTCCAGGCCGTAAGTCGACGCGCCCTTCTCCGCAGCGACTTTCTGCAGATTGGCGTACGGCGTGGGATCGTGCAGCACGCCGACCTTCTTGATCGCGGTGTGCTCCTTCAGGTACTCCATGCGCTTCTCGACTTCGAAGCGAGCCGGCGGGATGGTGCTGAACGCCCATTTAACGTGCTCTTCGTTCTGCGGCAGGATCGAGCACAGCACCATCGGCACTTGTGCGCGCACCACCATCGGCGCCGCGGCGAAGTTGCCCGCTGACACGCATCCGGACAGGAACGCATCGACCTTGTCGGCGATCATCTTGCGATAGACGGTGACTGCCTCCTGCGGCTCGGAGCGGTTGTCCTCGGCGATGAACTGGATCTTGCGGCCGTTCACGCCACCCTTGGCGTTGACGACATCGACCGCGATCTGCACGCCGTCTCGCCAGGCGCGATCGACGGTGGCGGCGTAACCGGTAAGACCTACCGATGCACCGATCTTGTACGTCTGCTGCCCATAGGCCAGCGGCGACGCCAGCGTGGCCGCAACCAATACGGTCAAGCTCTTCATCTGTCCGTCCTCCAGTGCTTTCGAAAGAATTCTTACGCCGGTGCGCCGTACCCGCCGCCGCCAGGCGTCTCCAATACCACGACATCGTCGGGCTGCAGCGTCATCTTGCGCGCCTCGTTGACCGGCTTGCCGTTCACCAGAAAATGACCGCGTTCGCCGGCACCACCGCCTGCCAGCCCGTCCGGACCGGCGTTGATGCGGCTGGGCACGGCATTGAGCAGCCATTGGTCCTTGGTGCGCATATGCCACTGGATCACCTGGCCATCGCCGCCGCGCGTACGGCCGCCACCGCCCGAACCGATGCGCAGTTCCTTCTGGTCGAACACGATCGGCATCGCCGCCTCGAGGATCTCGATCGGGACCGCGGCGACACCGGTGGGATAGCACGTCGCATCGGGTCCGGGTTTGGTCGCGCGCGCGCCCATGCCTCCGGAGTAGTTGAACATCGACGAGGTGAACGGCGAGCCGTCGTCGCGCTTGCCCTGGATCTGCATGGTCCACACCGCGCCCGCACCTTCGGCCAGCACGCGCTCGGGCATCACGTGATACAGCGCCTTGAGGATCGGCATCGGCACGTACATGCCCACCACGTGACGCGCGTTCACCGGCACCGGGTACTCGCAGTTGACGATCGAGCCCTTGGGTGCCATCACCCTGACCGGCGCGAGGCTGCCATGATTGTTCGGCAGCTCCGGGTTGAGGCAGCTGCGGATCGCGAAGGTCGAATAGGCGTGGGTGTAGTTCATGACCACGTTGATGCCGGCGGTGCTCGCGCCCGAACTGCCGGCGAAGTCGACGACGATCTCGCCCTTGTCGTGATCGACCGTCACCGCAGCCTTGAGCGTGATGATTTCGCCACCGGGCACGTCGAACCGACTCTCGCCGTGATAGGTACCAGGCTTGAGCTTGCGGATCGCGGCGCGAGTCGCTTCATCGGAGCGCCGGATCAATTCGTCGGCGAGCGTCTCGATGTCTTGCAGCCCATAGCGCTTGCACATCGCCACCAGCCGCTCGCTGCCGGCCGCACCGCTCGACACCTGCGCAGCCAGATCGCCGAACACGTGATCGGGCGTGCGCACGTTGCGCCGGATGATGTCGTGCAGCGTGGCATTGGGCTCGCCGCGATCGAAGAACTTGAGCGGCGGGATCCACAATCCTTCTTCATGGACGTCGCGCGCGCCGGCACCGATGCCGTAGCCGCCGATGTCAGTGTGATGGATGGTCGAGCCGACGTAGGCGATCAGGCGCTCATCGTTGAACACCGGCGTGAGCAGCGTGATATCGAAGAAGTGGCCGGCCGAGATCCACGGGTCGTTGGTGATCACCACATCGCCGGGCGCGAGCTTGCCTTCGAACAGCTTGTGCAGATGTGCGCCCGCAGCGGCAAGCGAGTTGATGTGGCCGGGCGTACCGGTGTTGGCCTGCGCCACCATGCGCCCGCGCGCGTCGAACAGCGCACTCGCCAGATCGCCGGCCTCGCGCACGACCGGACTGAAGGCGATGCGCTGCAGCGCCTTGGCCTGCTCGCTCACAATCGAGATCAGGTTCGACC
>CADECO010000266.1:0-8347 GCA_902825905.1 uncultured beta proteobacterium | reverse complement strand
TGGTCGCGTCGATCGCCGGATTCAAATCACTCGATCCCGACGTGATGGACTTCGCCCGCACCACTGGAGCCAGCCGCATGAAGATGTTCGTGCGCATCCGGCTGCCGCAGGCCCTGCCCGACATCTTCACCGGACTGAAGGTCGGCGCCGCGTTGGCGGCGACGGCGGCGGTTGTGGCAGAGTTCGTGGCCTCTGACAAGGGCCTGGGCTATCTGCTGCTGCAGTACAACGGCCAGCTCGATACGCCGATGGTGTTCGCGACGATCGTGCTGTTGTCGCTCATCGGCCTGGCGGTGTACTACGTGGTCGAGCTGATCGAACGCATCGCCATTCCGTGGCACGTCGCCAAGCAGTCGGCCGCGACCGAATCCCTGACAACATGAACGAAGTGCACCAAGAGGAGGAGCTTCACCATGAGTCGATCGATCCAAGCAATGCTGCTCATGCTCGCCGCTTGCGCGATGTCCGCCGGCGCGATTGCGCAGGATGCCGTGAGCCTGCGTCTGAACTGGTATCTGGGTGGCCTGCATGCACCGTTCTACTACGGTAAGGATCGCGGCATCTACAAGCAGGAAGGCATCGATCTGACGATCAACGAAGGGCGCGGTTCGGCCAACACGGTGCAGGTCGTGGCAGCTGGTTCGGATACTTTCGGGCTCGCCGACTCCAGCTCGGTGATTCTCACTGCGTCCAAGGGCGCCGAGGTGAAGTCGGTCATGTCGATCCTGAACTCCACCGGCTTTGCGGTGGTGTCGCTGGCCGCGAGCGGCATCAAATCGCCGAAGGATCTCGAAGGCAAACGCCTGGCGGTGTCGCCAGGCGATCCACTGCGTCAGTTGTTCGAGGCCGTGGCTGCGGCGAACAAGATCGACATCTCCAAGGTCTCGTTCGTGCAGGTCGATCCGGCGGCGAAGGTCGTGTCGGTACTGGAGAAGCGCGCCGACGCACTGCTTGGCGGCGCGGATGATCAGTTCTTTCTGATCAAGTACCGGGGCCAGGAGCCGGCCGCGCTCCGATTCGCCGAATGGGGTGCCAACATCGTGGGTATGACGATTCTCACGCAGGAAGCGACCATCAAGAACAAGTTCGATCTGGTGCGCCGGTTCGTGCGCGCGACCGCGCGTTCGTGGGACGAAGCGCGCAAGAATCCCGATGCAGCGGTCGACGCGGCACTCAAAGCAAAACCCGATCTGAACCGGCAGTCGACACGCGATCAGATGATGGTCGACTTCGAGCTGATGGACTCCAAACACTCCAAGGGGCGCATCGGCTGGAGTGCCCAGGCCGATTGGGATCAGACGCTCGACCTGCTCAAGAAGTACCGGGAATTGAAAACCGACAGGCCCTGGACGGCGTTCCACACCAACGAGTTCGTGCCGAATTGATGGCGGCCAGCGGTGCGGCATCGGTGGCGATCGACGTCACCGGCGTCAGCCAAGTATTTCAGGTCGGGCAGGGGCGACGACGGACTGAAGTGCGGGCGCTCGATGCGGTCGACCTGCGCATCGCGCCGGGCGAGTTCATCGCCATCGTCGGTCCGTCGGGCTGCGGCAAGAGCACGCTGCTCAAGATCATCGCGGGCCTGCTGCCTGCGACATCGGGGGCAGTGACGGTTGCCGGCAGGGCGGTGCGAGGGCCACAGACCGATCTGGGCGTCGTGTTCCAGAGTCCGGTGCTGCCGGAGTGGCGCAGCGTGATCGACAACGTGCTGCTGCAGCTCGAGCTGCGCGGTTTGAACCCGGGCGAGTACCGCGACCGGGCGCGCGCACTGCTCGCCAAGGTGGGGTTGGAGGAGTTCGCCGAGCGGCATCCGCGCGAGTTGTCCGGTGGCATGCGGCAACGCGCGGCCATCGTGCGCGCGCTGATCCACGATCCGCCGCTACTGATGATGGACGAGCCGTTCGGCGCGCTCGATGCGCTGACCCGGGAACAGATGCGCCTTGACCTCGAGCAGCTGTGGATCGAAGGCAAGAAGACGGTGGTGTTCGTCACGCACAGCATCGACGAGGCGGTGCTGCTCGCCGATCGGGTGGTGGTGATGAGTCCGCGGCCCGGGCGGATCGAACGGGAGATCCGCATCGAGCTCGATCGGCCGCGCGGACTGGAAGCGCGCCGCAGCCCTCAGTTCGCCGCCGCAACCGAGACGATCACCGAGATCTTCCTCTCGCGCGGCGTGCTGCATCGGAGCTGATCGCGATCGGCATGCGCGCTGCGGCGGCTTTGCGGGCGTAGGACAATTGCCGAAGACCAACGACGACGGGGAATCCGCAATGCAATCCAGGCTGGTGAAACTGATCCGCGCAGGTGCCGCAACGGGATTGATGGCGATTGCCGCTGCGCCCGCGGTTGCGCAGCTCGAGTGGCGCTTCAACAACGGTTATGCGCCGACGCGGCCGGAAGCCAAGGCGCTCGATGCGTTCGCCGCCGACGTCAAGCAACGGTCGGCCGGCAAGCTGAGCATCAACGTGCTGCACGGCGGATCGATGGGGCTGAAGGATGCCGACGCGATCCGCTGGATGCAGACCGGCACGCCGGAGATGGGCTTCATGTGGTCGCCATTCCTCGGTCGTGATGCGCCGGAGCTGGCGTCGATCTACGTGATGGGGTCGGTTGCCAGTGCCGCCGAGCATCAACGCGCGCTTCCGGTGCTGCGCGAGATCCTCGGCGAGCAGGTGCGCAAGTGGAATATCGTCCCGGTCGGATTCATGGGCCTGCCGATGCTCGAGGCTTCGATCTTCTGCCGTCAGGCGGGCGTAACGAGTCTGGATGCTCTGAAGCGCGTGAAGCTGCGGGTCGGTACCCGCGAGCAGGTCGAGACGTTCACCGCGCTTGGTGTCGCGGCGCAGATCGTCCCGCAGAACGACCTGTACTCGGCACTGCAGACGGGCGTGGTCGACTGCGCGCTCTATCCCGCGCGCTTCGCGCACACCGTGTCGCTGCAGGAGGTCGCCAAGTTCGCCTCGGGTTTCGGCTTTCCGTTCCCCGCGGTGCCCTATGTGATCGTCGCCAATCAGGGCAAGTGGAACGCGCTGGCCGCCGATCTGCGCCAGTCCGTCAGCGCAGCGGTTACCAAGCTGGAAACCGATACGACTGATTTCTCCAAGGACGAGCAGGACGAAAAGGCGGCGCGCGAGAAGCTGCGCGGGATGGGCGTTACCTACCAGCCCGATTTCAACGCTGCCGATCGCGACGCGTTTCGTGCAGCGGCTGACAAGACCTGGGTCAAGCTCAACAGCGAGGCAGGCAAAGTGGCGCTGGAGTATCGCGGCAAGATCGCCAAGGCGCTGGGGCGCTGAGCCGCGAGTTGACGCGGGAGCAAGCCACCTTGGCGATGGATCCATCGACGAGCACCGGTGCGCTCGCGGCCGTCGAAAGGGCAATCGAGAGCCTGGCGCGCGCACTCGTCGGCCTGGCGGCGGCTGCGTGCTTCGCGATCTTCGCGCTGATCGTCGTCAGCGTATTCATGCGCTACGCGCTGGCCATGCCACTGCGATACACCGAAGAGGTAGCCGGGCTGCTGCTCGCACAGGCGGTGTTCCTGGCGTTGCCCTGGACCCTGGTGGCCAACACCAACATCCGCGTCACGCTGCTGGTCGATCGGCTGGGTGCAGCGGGTGCGCGCGTGGCGTGGTTCCTCGGACAGCTGATCATCCTAGGTTTTCTGTCGGTGTTCCTGTGGAAGGCGTGGGGCATCACCGAGTTCACGCTCAAGCTGGGGTTGCGGGCTGAAGTCAGCCGCTTCGTTCTCGGCCCGTGGATGATCGCGATGTGTGCGGCGTTCGCGCTTTGCCTCGTGATCTCGGTCTGGCAAGTGTTCCGCCCACCACGCACACGCGTGACTGCGATCTGAGGAACAACGTTGATCTGGTTGTGGCTTGGAGGCGGCATTGCCGCCACGGTACTGACCGGCGCGGTGCTCGGGGCCGCGCTTGGGTTGGTCGGATTCGCCATCCTGCATTTCGCCTCGGGCGGAGCGACGCAACTCGGCGTACAGGCGGCGTGGAACGTCCTCAACGAGTTCACGATCACCGCGATCCCGATGTTCATCCTGCTGGGCGAGGTGCTCGTAGCAAGCGGACTGGCGGCGGGTGCTTACCGTGCGTTGCAGCCGCTGTTTGCCCGCGTGCCCGGCGGGCTGCTGCACACGAACATCGCGGTGTGCACGGTGTTCGGTGCGGTGAGCGGATCGTCGATGTCCGTGGCTGCGGCGGTGGGGTCGGTTGCGTATCCCGAATTGAAGCGCCGCGGCTACGATCGCGCGTCGGTGGTCGGCAGCCTCGCAGGTGGCGGTACGTTGGGGTTGTTGATCCCGCCCAGCCTGTCGCTGCTCATTTTCGGCGCACTGACGGACGTGTCGATCGGCAAGTTGTTCCTGGCCGGGGTGGTGCCGGGGCTGATGATGGCGGTGTTGTTCATGCTCTACATCTACGTGGCGGCCTCACGTCGCCCGGAGATGGCGCCGATGGAAGGTGCGTACACCCCTTGGCCACAGGCATTGCGCGGGCTCGCCGATTTGATTCCGATGATGATCCTGATCGTGTCGGTGCTCGGCACGCTGTTCGCGGGCATTGCCACGCCCACCGAAGCCGCCGCGGTCGGCGTGCTCGCGACCATCGTCATCGGCCGTCTGTTCGGCGATCTTTCGTTGGCCAAGTTCTGGCGCGCGCTGGTCGACACCGTCGTCACGTACGCCACCATCGGCTTCGTGTTCATCGGCGCGGTGGTGCTGGCGCAGTCGATCAGCGCACTCGGGCTTCCCCAGGCGCTGCTCAAGAGCGTCGAGGCGATCGCGCTGTCGAAGTATGTGATCCTGGCCGTCGTCATCGGCATCTACTTCGTGCTCGGCTGCTTCTTCGACGGCCTGTCGATGATGATCATGACCCTGCCGATCGTGTTCCCGCTGCTCACCGGAATCGGGTTCGATCCGATCTGGCTCGGTGTGGTAGTGACGATCATGATCGAGGTCGGCATGCTCACCCCGCCGGTGGGCATGAACCTGTTCGTGCTGGTGGGTATCACCGGCCGCGAGGTCGAACTCGGTGATGCGGCCCGCGCCGCGCTTCCCTACTGGGCGCTGTTGCTGCTCGGCGTACTGCTGCTCACCGTGTTCCCGGGCATCGCGACGTTCCTGCCGAATCTATGAGCAGGTTCCGGCATCGACACGCGGCACCCCGGCAGTGACTTGCTTGCCACGACTTCTTTGGCGCAAAGTAGGCCGCGCGGACAGATCGATACGGTATATGTGGTCGCCCGCGCTGTACGTCTGCGAAGACCTATGACCGCAGGCGAAGCTAGCGAAGGTGGGCGAAATCATTTGAACGAGGAAACGAGGAGACTGCGCTTTATGGCCGGACCATTCACTCACGCTTGGCTGCAAGCGCGTGCCGAACGTGTGAACGTCGATGCCGAGATGCGACTGATCGGCAACTGGCTGTCGATTCCCATCTCGCTAAGTTTCGATGACACCAGGTTCGTCTTGAAGCTCGATGCCGGACGGATCAGCGAGGTCGTCGCGCAGCCGCGCATCGACGAGCGCAGCGTGTTCGGCTTTCGCGCCCCGCTCGATGTGTGGCGCAAGTACTTCGAGCCGGTGCCACCGCCCAGGTATCACGACATCTTCGCGATGCTGATGCGCGTGCCGGAGTTCAAGCTCGACGGTGATTCGCAGGCGTTCATGCAGAACGCACGTGCCGTGCACCGGATGATGTCGGTCCTGCGGGGAGCGCACTGACCATGGCCCAGTTCGAGTCGATCGTCGGGCGTTACGTGACCCTCGCGGTAGAGGGAATCGAATACCGAATCTACGTCGAGGAGGCGGGCAAGGGCATTCCCTTGATCTGTCTGCATACGGCGGGTGCCGACAGCCGGCAATGGCGGCACGTGCTGAACGATGCCGAGATCACTTCGCGTTTTCGCGTCATCGCATTCGATTTGCCTTATCACGGCCGCTCCAACCCGCCCGAGGGCTGGTGGCTGCGCAAGTACCAGCTCTCCACGTCGCTGTACCTGGCGTTCATTCGGGCGGTGTGGCAGGCGTGCGAGGTGCAGCGGCCGGTGCTCATCGGCTGCTCGATGGGCGGCTGCGTCGTGCTCAAGGCCGCGATCGAGTGGCAGAACGAGCTGCGCGGCGTGATCGGCCTGGAAGGGGCGGCGCACTTGCCCGGCCGGCACCAGAAGTTTCTGCATCACCCGGCGGTTCATGGCGGCGAGGTGGTCGCAACCTGGACCTATGGCCTGAACTCACCGACCGGGCCTGAGTCCGGCAAGCGCGAGAACTGGTGGTACTACGCGCAGGGCGGGCCTGGCGTCTATCTGGGCGACACCATGTTCGCGGCCGATTTCGATGTGCGTGAGGAGTTGCATCGGATCGACACGTCGAAGTGTAAGGTGTCATTGTTGACCGGGGAGTACGACTATTCGGCCACGCCGGAGATGACACAGTTCGTGGCCGATCGGGTGAAGGGTGCCCGCTACACGATGATGAAGGGGCTCGGACACTTCCCGCTGATCGAGGACTACGCGAGCTTCCGTCCGTTTTTGTTGCCGGAGCTGGCGTTGATGGCTGGCTCGTAGTGCTGCAAGCCTAGCGACTCAATGCCGCTTCGAGTTCGTGCTCGATCAGCGTCGGGTCGCGGTGCTGCCCCCAAGGCTCCATCAGCATGGCGAGCAGCAAGGCTTCTAGCTCGCGCGGGAAGTGCGCGATGACCTTCTCCGGATCGGGGGTGAGCCCGGCATCGGTCACCAGGCCGAAGCGCACGCCGCCGTTGTACGACAGGATCGACACCCCCATGCCGATGTCGCCGGATTGCGGCACCCAGAACATCAGGCTGTCGAGTCTGGCGCTGCAAAGATAGAGCGGGTTCTGCGGCCCGGGCACGTTGGTCATCACCGCGGTGGCCTTGGCGGCGAGAATGTCGAGGATCTGCTGCTGAACCGGCTTGGGGCACATGCCGACCAGGCCGAGCACGCCGAGCGTCAGCACCGCCTGGTAGCTTTGCTTGAGCGCTTCCATGCGCTTGCGCACTTCGTGCACACGCGCGATCGGATTGCCGATCCATAGCGGCAACTCCAGTGCCACCAGGCCGAAGCGGTTGCCCAGCTGCGCCTCCTTTCCCGGCGGACGCAGATTCACCGGCACCAGCGCGCGGATCTCCACAGCGTCGAGCGACTCCTTGCGCGCGCGCAAGTAGTGACCGAGCGCCCCCGCCACGCACGAGAGCAGCACGTCGTTCACGGAGCAGCCCAGTGCGTAGCCGACCGCCTTCACCTCGTCGAGCGGGATGTGGTCGCTCCAGGCCACACGTTTGGTGAGCCCGGGCTTGCCTTTGAACCGCGTAGGCGAGTCGTCCGGCATCGTCGCCAACTGCGCGATCTCGCGGCCGATGGCCGCGCCGGTGCGGGCGAATTCGATCGCCTGGGAGGGGTCGCGCAAAGCGGATGCATAGCGATCGATCGCCCCGCCGGAAAGCTTGACCAGCGATTTCAACGCATCGGTCACTGGTTCGACGAATTGATTCAGTGGGCCCAGATCGATGGGCAGCGTCGGTCTCTCGCGCTTGGCCGTGGCTGCTTGGGCCTGATGAACAGGCACCGGGGATTCATCCGTGAGCGAAAGCATGACGCCCACCAGCGCAATGCCGTCGGCGTAGCAATGGTGGATCCGCGCGATGATGGCCGAGCCTTTTCCGTAGCGTTCGATCAGCGTGAACTGCCACAGCGGATGGGCCGGGTCGAGCGGCTCGGAGATCAATTGCGCCGCGAGCTCGCGCAGGCCGTTGTCATCGGCTCGCTTGCCCAGCTTGAGGGTGGTGACGTGCCGCTTCAGATCGAACGCGGTGTCTTCCTCCCAGTAGCTGCCGGTGGGTTCCTGCACCGGTCGCTGCCGAAAGCGTCGATGCGCGAGGAACCGCTCGGCAACCAGCGCCCGAAACGGCGCGATCCGCACCGGCTGCTCGAAGGTGAGCACCGACACGATCATCATCAGATTCTCGGGACGGTCCATCCGCAACCACGCGGTGTCCACGCTGCTCATGCGCTCGCGCTGCGGCATCGGATCGGGCTTCTTTGTTGACTGAACGGACTGAATATAATACTCAGGTGGAAAGCGAGCCCGGGAGCACGCCGGGCCTTATCGATGAAAGGGGAGCGCTATGGCAACGTTGAAGGCGCAGTTCGAAGCAGCGGCCGCGGCGATCAAGAAACTCGACGACGATCCGGGCAACGACGTCAAGCTGCAGCTCTACGCCTTGTTCAAGCAGGGCAGCGAGGGCGACGTGGAGGGCAAGCGGCCCGGGTTCACCGACATGGTCGGGCGCGCGAAGTTCGATGCGTGGGCCCAGGTCAAGGG
>CADECO010000265.1:2691-8349 GCA_902825905.1 uncultured beta proteobacterium | reverse complement strand
TCACCTCGACCAAGACCGGCTCGATCACCTCGATCCAGGCCGTGTACGTGCCCGCCGACGACCTGACCGATCCGTCGCCGGCCACCACGTTCGGCCACCTTGACGCCACCGTCGTGTTGTCGCGCGATATCGCCGCGCTGGGCATCTACCCGGCGGTGGACCCGCTCGATTCGACCTCGCGCCAGGTCGATCCGAACGTCATCGGTGAGGATCACTACAACACCACGCGTGCGGTGCAGGCCACGTTGCAGCGCTACAAGGAACTGCGCGACATCATCGCGATTCTGGGCATGGACGAGCTTTCTCCCGAAGACAAGCTCGCCGTGTCGCGCGCGCGCAAGATCCAGCGCTTCCTGTCGCAGCCGTTCAACGTGGCCGAGGTGTTCACCGGCTCACCGGGCAAGATCGTGCCGCTGGCCGACACCATCAAGGGCTTCAAGATGATCGTGAACGGCGAGTGCGATGCGCTGCCGGAGCAGGCGTTCTATATGGTGGGCGCGATCGAAGAGGCGTTCGAGAAAGCGAAGACGCTGCAGTAGCGGTTATCACGTCATCGATTCGACGACGCGATAACTGTCGCCGTTCGAGCGTCAGCGCTGTGACGCTCAACGCCGACGGGGGCGCTCAGCAGTCGCCGCGCCCGCTCCCGTTGCGTTGCTCGGGAGCTTCCCTCCCCTGCGAGGCGGGGGAGGGTCAGGGTGGGGGCAAGCGCAGGAGAGAGCATTCAGTAACCGGGGTAACACAGGATTACGCCAATGGCCACGACGATGCACGTTGACGTAGTAAGCGCCGAAGAGCAGATCTTCTCCGGCGAGGCGGAGTTCGTCGTGCTGCCGGGCGAGGCGGGCGAGTTGGGCATCTATCCGCGCCACACGCCGCTCATCACTCGCATCAAGCCCGGCGCGGTACGCATCCAGAAGCCCGGTGGCGAAGAGGAATTCGTGTTCGTCGCGGGCGGCGTGCTGGAAGTGCAGCCCAATGTGATCACCGTCCTCGCAGACACCGCCATCCGGGGCAAGGATCTCGACGAGGCCAAGGCCAACGAGGCGCTCGAAAAGGCCAGGGAAGCGCGCTCGAAGGCGCAGGACAAGCAGGAAATCGCCACCGTCGAAGCAGAGCTGGCCGAACTGGCGGCGCAGCTAGCGGCGATCCGGAAGCTGCGCGGCAAGCGCTAGCTACGCGAGCGTGCGGGCTACGCGCAGTCGGCGCGCCCGCATCGCCCGAACCCAAAAGGCGGCTCCGGCCGCCTTTTTCATTGACGTGTCCGTTCGATCTCTGGGCCGGGAAGTCGCCCGCAGTCAGGCGCTCGCGCCGGCACTGCCCTTCTTCGCGTAGTAATGCCCGGCCATCAGGTCGAACATGCGCATGTAGTCGGGGTCGGAGCGATCGTCGCGGAACTCCTTGTACGCCGCGTTCACGTTGACGTAGATCCGCTCCTCGTCACCCCAGTCGCGAAACGCGCTGAAGTTGATGTCGCGCGTTGCCTCCACGTCCGACATGCCGGCATCGAAGCGCTTGCGCGACTCTGCCAGTACGAACGCCAGGTACTCGCGCAGCCGCAGCACCGCGCTCTTGTCGCTGATCGGTCCGTGGCCCGGCACGACCGTCTCGACCTCCCACGCGAGGATCCGATCGCATGCCTTGACCCAGTTGGATACCGGACCGGCCCAGACCGCAGGATGACCGCCTACGAACATGATGTCGCCGGTGAACACCATTCTGTCGCCAGGCACGTAGACCAGCGTGTCGCCCCTGGTGTGCGCGGGCCCGACGTTGACCAGCTCGACACGCTTCGCTCCGACCTGCAGGGTGAGGCTCTCATCGAACGTGCGCGTGGGCTCGACGTGGCGCACGTCATCGAAAAAGAACCGACTGCCCATCACCTCGTGCATGAAAGCGCCAGCCTGCCCGAGATTGCGCCAGTCGCGCATCATTGCCGCGAGCTTCTCCGGCGGCATGTGATGCATGTCTGCGACGGTGCCGCGCGAGGCGATGATCTGCGCGCCTTCGACCAGCTGATTGCCGAAGGTGTGATCGCCGTTGGCGTGCGTATTGACCAGCATGTCGATGCGCGCCGCAGCCGGCACGGCCTTGCGCATGCCGGCGAGCATCTCGCCGGTGAGTTTCAGGTCGAACAACGTGTCGACCAGCAGCGTGTGCTCACCGTCGACAATCAACCCGGCGTTGCTCCATCCCCACGAGCCGTCGGGCAGCAACCAGGCGAAACAGCCCTTGCCCAGATCGTGCAGTCCCTTGGTGTACGGTCGGGTTGCCATGGTCTTCTCCTTGTTTGCGCAGCAAGCGGTCGCGGGCAAGGTAGCGCCGGGGCACTTCGACCGTCAATCGCAGTCTCAGGGTCAGTGCGTCGCGCACTATGATGCGCGATGTGATGCGCAGTGGCGCCGGCCGGGCGCGCCTGTCGAGCCCCGAAGCGCGACGCACGTCGTCCAAGGAACATGCGATGACCCAAACCAGCAGCACCCCGTCCCAGTCTGCCGATGCTGATCCCGTGCAGGGATTTTCGCCGGCCGGTCAGCTGATGCACCTGATCTCGGGCTACTGGACCACGCAGGCGATCTGCGTGGCGGCCGAATTAGGCCTGGCCGATCTGATCGGGCGCAAGGGCCGCAGCGTCGATGCGATTGCCGCCGAGTGCGGTGCGAACGCCGACTCGCTCTATCGCCTGTTGCGGGCCCTGGCCAGTGTGGGCGTGTTCCAGGAATCGGCCCCGCGGCAATTCGCGCTCACGCCGATGGCGGCGCTGCTCAAGAACGACACACCGGGCAATCTGCGCGCCTTTGCGCGGTTTCAGGCCGACGAGTGGCATTGGCGCTCATGGGGCCGCCTGCTGAGCAGTGTTCGTACCGGCAAGCCGGCCACCATCGAGGCGCTAGGTGAGGCCAACTGTTTCGACTATCTCGCCAAGCATCACGACTCGGCGCGCCTGTTCGATGATGCGATGGCGGGTTACGCCTCGCGCGCACACGCGGCCGTCGTCGACGTGTACGACTTCAGCGCCTGCCGCATGATCGTCGACGTCGGTGGCGGACAAGGCACCTTGCTTGCCGAGGTTCTCGCCAAGCATCCACAGGCGAACGGCATCCTGTTCGATCTGCCCGAGGTCGTGAGCGGCGCGAGCGCAACCCTCGAGCGGTTTAACGTGCTCGATCGCTGCCGCGCTATCGGCGGCGATTTCTTCAGCGTGGTCCCGGCGGGGGGCGATGCGTATCTGCTCTCGACCGTGATCCACGATTGGGACGACGAGCGCGCGGCCGCGATCCTGCGCCGCACGTGCGCGGCGATGTTGCCGCACGGCCGGGTGTTGATCGTCGAAAACGTCATTCCCGCGGGAAACGAGGCGCATCCGGGCAAATTCATCGATCTGGAAATGCTGGTGATCGCAGGCGGCCAGGAACGCACCGAGGCGCAGTACGAAGCGCTACTGCGGCGCGCGGGCCTGAAGCTGACGCGCGTGGTGCCGACCGCGGCGCAGGTCTCGATCGTCGAGGCGATGCGCGTGTAAGTGTTCTACGGCAACGTAAGCCCGGCATTGGCACGAAAAGCGGCACGCACGTTCGTGATTGTCGCGGTGCAACGCGCGATTCATGCTGACCACGCACTGCTCGATCAACAATGCATCAGACCGAGTGACCCCGCGCCAACGCTGCAATCTCAGGCGATTCTCGCGAACGTATCCACAACTTCTGTGGATAACTGAATCGCGCGCACGGCGCATTCGGGAAGTGCGTTGTAGGCATCGATCCGACTTGACAGCGCGGCAGAAATTTCAGTCTACGACTTGAGATGCGCGTCGCGCCGCGTGTAGAGCGAATCGTCGGCGTAGCCCATCGTTTCGGGGCGACCGCGTCCGAGCATCACCTGGAAGTACACCGGCTCCAGACTGTTGTTGTTGTAGCCGTGGATCACACCAGGCGGACACGACACGCATTCCCAAGGACCGAGCCGGTACTCGACCCGCTTGCCCGCCTCGTCCTCGAGGAACACGTCGAGGAAGCCTTGCAGCACAAAGAAGCACTCTTCGACTTCATGCGTGTGCGCGGCGTTGCCCTGGCCCGGCTCGACGAACATGATCGACAGCGTGAAGCCGCGTGCCGGAATCGCGTTCGAATCACCATGCTTGCCCGAGCCGCCCGCGCCGATGAAGCGGTGCTGCGCGCGCTTGAAGCCTTCGATCTTCGCGTCCTCGAAGGCGGCCCAATCGGGCTTGCGGTCACGAAAGCGTGCGACGTAACGCGCGCCGATTTCCTCGATGGGAACGCCCACCAGCTCCGCGGGCCGCGGGTGTCTTGCAGTGCTCAGGGTTGATCCTTTCTCATGCAATGAAGCGCTTGCCAACGAGGCTAGCACGGCGGCCGAGCGCGCAAAGCTCACGAAGCCTGCCGATCCACCACGGGACGGGGCGCCGCACCCGCCGATGATCTCGCGGATCAGGTCGGAGCAAGTTGACTTTGCTCACGCGCTCCACAAGACTCGCGAGCCGTCGTCCAGGCTTCTATTCAAATAAATTTCAAGGGATCGCCCATGCGCGGATTCATCCTCACCGCCCTGCTGAGCGCAGCTTGCCTTGCTAGCGCTCCACCGGCAGCAGCACAGGCTTGGCCGGCCAAGCCAGTGCGATTCATTGTCACGTTCACCGCAGGCGGCGCGGCCGATCTGACCGCACGCATCCTGGGCGAAAAGCTCGCCGAGACCTGGAAACAGCAGGTGATCGTCGAGAATCGGGGTGGGGGCAACGGGTCGGTGGGCGTTGAAGCGGCGATGCGCTCGCCTGCCGACGGATACACCTACCTGTTGCTTGCCAACACGCACGTCATCAACGTCGCGCTGTACCAGAAGCTTTCATACGATCTGTTTCGCGATTTCAACCCGGTATTGATGACCACCGCTGCGCCGCTGCTGCTCGCGGCTAATCCGCGCCTGCCGGCCTCGAACATCGCCGAGGTGACTGCAGCGCTCCGGGCGCGGCCGGGCAAGATCGATATCGCCACATGCGGCATCGCCACCGCGCACCACTTCGCGATGGAAATCTACAAGCACGCCACCAAAACTTTCGCGGTGCATATCCCGCATCGTGGCTGCTCGCCGGCGGTTGTCGACACCGTGTCCGGTGTTGTCGATATCGTCATGGTGTCGCTGCCTGCGGGGCTGCCCTTCGTCAACCAGGGCAAGCTCAAGGCGATCGGCATTACCGCGCGGCAGCGTTCGCCGAGCGCGCCGAGCATCCCGACCTTCCGCGAGTCAGGCTTGAAGGAGCTGGCCGATTACGAAGTGGACAACTATTACGGGCTGATGGCGCCGGCCGGAACACCGCGTGAGATCCTCGCGCGCGTCGAGGCCGATACGCGCAAAGCGCTCGAAGCGCCGGATGTGCGCAAACGCCTGGCCGGTGCGGGACTCGATCCGTTCGTGCTCGGGCCGGAGCAGATGGTCGCCGCGATGCGCAACGACGTCACCAAGTTCAAGCGCGCCATCGAGGTGGCGGGTATTAAGCCGGAGTAAGACAAATGTCACTGCGCATCAGCCTCACCTGCTGCGACTACGATCGCACTCGCGCGCTGTTCGACGGACGGGTGCAGATCGAAGGCTGCGACGTCACCGCGGTGCCGCTCGAGCCTGAAGAGGCGTTCCATCGCGCTT
>CADECO010000265.1:1344-2591 GCA_902825905.1 uncultured beta proteobacterium | reverse complement strand
GGCTGCGACGTCACCGCGGTGCCGCTCGAGCCTGAAGAGGCGTTCCATCGCGCTTTCAAGTTCGCCGAGTTCGACGTGACCGAGTTGTCGCTGTCGAGCCACACGCTGATGACCTCGCGCGGCCAGAACGTCTACGTCGGCATCCCCGCGTTCGTCTCGCGCGTGTTCCGCCATTCGAGCATTTACGTGCGCACCGATCGCGGCATCAGCAAGCCGCAGGATCTGAAAGGCAGGCGCATCGGCGTGCCCGAGTACCAGATGACCGCGAATGTCTGGGTGCGCGGCATGCTCGATGACGAATACGGCGTGAAGCCCAGCGACATCCACTGGCGCCAAGGCGGCCTGGAAGAACCAGGGCGCGAAGAACGCACCCCGCTCAAGCTGCCCGCGGAGATCGACTTCCAGAAGATTCCGCATGAGCGCACCTTGAACGAGCTGTTCGAAGCAGGTGAACTCGATGGCGTAATCGGTGCGCGCTCACCGTCGTGCTTCCTGCGCGGTGCGCCGAACGTGGGCCGGCTGTTCGTCGACTATCGCAAGGCCGAGGAAGAGTATTTCCGTCGCACCAGGATGTTCCCGATCATGCACATCATCGGCATTCGCCGGTCGATCGCCGAGGCGCATCCGTGGCTCGCGGCGAGTCTGATGAAGGCATTCAACCGCGCCAAAGCACTGACGATGGCGGAGCTGGCGCAGATCGGCCATCTGTTCACGAGCTTGCCGTGGGGTGTCGCGGAGTACAACCACGCGCGCGCGCTGATGGGTGAGGACTATTGGAGCTACGGCTTCGAGGCCAATCGTCACGCGCTCGAAGCGTTCACGCGCTATCACCACGCGCAAGGATTGTCGGCGCGCAAGGTGGCACCCGAAGAGCTGTTCGCCGCCTCCAGCCTCGATCTGTCGAAGATCTAGTCGATGTCCGCATCGTCGCCGGACGAGGTCGGCGCGGCTGTACCGCAGGCAGCGGGTGCTGCCGCGAACGCCGCCGCCGGTGCCCCGAAGCGACGCGTGGTCGGCGCGCGCGCACGACGGATAGAAGATCCGGCATTGCTGCGCGGGCAAGGCCAGTTCGCCGACGACATCGACCTGCCCGGCCTGTTGCATGCGGCATTCGTGCGCAGCCCGCACGCCCATGCGCGCATCCGTCGGATCGACAAATCGGCCGCACTGGAGGTCACCGGGGTACGGGCGGTGCTCAGCGCCGAGGACTTGCAGCAGGTGCTGCCCGCGTTGCGCATGCCGCTCGG
>CADECO010000265.1:0-1244 GCA_902825905.1 uncultured beta proteobacterium | reverse complement strand
CGCGCAGCAGGCGCTGGTGGTGTGGTCCTCGACGCAGATGGCGCACGATCTGATGTTCACCCTGGCCGAAACGCACGCGCTGCCTGAAAGCCGCATCCGCGTGATCGCCCCGGACGTGGGCGGTGGCTTCGGTTCGAAGTTTCTGGTGTATCCGGAAGAGATCGCGATTCCCGCAGCGGCGCGCATGCTCGGCGCACCGGTGAAGTGGGTGGAGGATCGTCGCGAGCATTTCCTGAGTGCGATCCAGGAACGCGACCAGTACTGGGACCTGGAGATGGCACTCGATGCGCAGGCGCGCGTGCTGGGGCTGCGCGGGCGCATGATCCACGATCAGGGCGCGTACACGCCGCAAGGCATCAACTGTCCGTACAACGCGGCCACGTCGGTGACCGGCCCGTACATCGTACCCAGCTACTCGCTCGATGTGATCGTCGGGCAGACCAACAAGGTCTACACCATTCCGGTGCGCGGCGCGGGCTATCCGCAGGCGTGCTACGCGATGGAGCGCATGCTCGACCGTGCCGCGCGCACGCTCGGCCTCGACCGCGCCGAGATCCGTCGCCGCAATCTGGTGCCACCGGCGAAGATGCCGTACACCAAGCCGCTCAAGAACCGCGCGGGTCAGGCGATCATCCTCGACAGCGGCGACTACCTCGCCTGTCAGGCCGAAGTGCTCGAAGCGATGGACTACAACGGCTTCGCCGCGCGTCAGCGCACCGCCCGCGCGAACGGGCGCTATCGCGGCTTCGGTTTCGCGCACGCGGTGAAAGGCACCGGCCGCGGACCGTTCGAATCGGGCATCGTCAAGGTCGCGCCGTCGGGCCGGATCACGGTGGCCACAGGCGCGCTGGCGATGGGGCAGGGACTGAAAACCGCGCTCGCTCAGGTGTGCGCCGAAGTGCTGGGCGTGGCGCACGATCGCATCGACGTCATCGCCGGCGACACCGCGCACGCCTCGCTCGGGGTCGGTGGCTTCGCCAGCCGCCAGATGCGGGTCGCCGGCAGCGCCGTGCATCTGGCCGCGACCGAAGTGCGTCGTCGCGCCGTGCGCGTGGCCGCGCACATGCTGGAGGCGGCCGAGACCGATCTGGTGCTGGCCGACGGCAAGGTGCACGTGGCGGGTGTGCCCGACATGGCGGTGACGCTCGCCGATATCGCGCGGGCGCTGCGTGGTGTTCCCGGCTACACGCTGCCCCCGGGTGTCGAGGCCGGACTGGAGGCCAGCGTGAACTGGCAGCCCGAGG
>CADECO010000264.1:7238-8429 GCA_902825905.1 uncultured beta proteobacterium | reverse complement strand
TTGTACATCGGCACCGCCAGGAACGCCGCCGGAATGAAGTAGGTGAACAGCGCCAGGTTCATCACCGTGCGTCCGCCTTTGACCTTCAAACGGCTGATCGCGAACGCCGCCGTGACTGCGATGATCAGCGTCAGCACGCCGGTGGCCACCGCGATCAGCAGCGACACCCACAGCTGCGACCAGAAGTGATGCAGAAAGAAGTGCTCCTGCCGAAACACCACACCGAAATTGCGCAGCGTCGGGTTCTCGGGCCACAACGTGCCGGAGAACGCCGAGTCCTTGGTGGAGATCGAGAACAGGAAGATGTGATAGACGGGAAACAGCGTCCACAGCGCGACCGGAATGCCGATCAGCCACAGCTTGGCCTCATCGATCAGCTTCTTGGTTCTCACTGTTCCGGGCCCTTGGACAACCGCTTCATCATGAACCACACCAGCGGCAGCACCAGCGGCATCGCGCACACCATCGAGGCCATCGCCAGATCGACCTGATCGAGCCGCAGATAGCGGATGCCGAGCGTGGCCAACACGTGGGTCAAGTCGGCCGGTCCGCCGCCGGTGAGCAGATAGACGCTGTTGAAATCACCGAGCGTCCAGATCATCGACAGGATCGTCGAGGTGAGATACAGCGTCTGCAGCGACGGCCAGGTGATATAGCGGAATTGTTGCCAGCGCGAGGCGCCGTCGACCGCGGCCGCTTCGTACTGTTCATGCGGGATCGCCAGCCGCCCGGCAATCAGGATCAGCGTCCAGAACGGCAGGCTTTTCCAGATGTGGGTCAGCATCGACATGAACAGCGCGAGCGACGGATTGTTCAACCAGTTGGGGCCGTCCTCGGCGGTGAGGCGGAAGATCAGGCTGTTCACCAGACCCCACTCCGGATTGAGCAGGAAGCGGATCGAGAAGATCGTCGGGATCGACGGCACCGCCCAGGGCAGGATGAACAGCACCGACAGCCATTTGATCCACGTCCGGCTGTGCACGAAGAAGCCCGACAGGAACAGCGCCATCAGGAACTTGAGGTTCACCGCCACCAGCAGGAACACGATCGTGTTCACCACCGTGCGAAAGAAGATGGGATCCTCGAACAGCTTGACGTAGCTCGCCGGATTGCGCGCCAACCACAGGCCGTAACACACCGGATAGAGCACGAACACCAGGAACACCAGCACGTACGGGGCGAGCAGGATGA
>CADECO010000264.1:5875-7138 GCA_902825905.1 uncultured beta proteobacterium | reverse complement strand
TGAGCTTGCCGTTGTCGTCCACCAGGCTCACGTTGTACGCATCCATGAAGGTGAGGAACGAGAAGAACGAGTCGGTCGAATCGACGCCCATCGGCTGGCCGATCGCGTAGGTGCGCTTGCCCGATTTCTTGCGGTGGCCGGCCTGCACCTTGTCGCACCAGAAGTCCCAATACGCTTTCCACTGCTTCGGGATATCGGCTTCCTTGAAGCCGGCATCGGCGAGCATGTCCTTCCAGTACTGGATGTGGATCGTCTGCTGCTCCAGCGGGAACGCGTAGTAGGCGCGCTTCTTGGCCGCGTCGTTCCACAGATAGGTGGTCTCGATCGTGTTCCGCAGGAACTTGTCTTTGATCGGCGTGATCACGTCGGAAATATCTTCGAGCTTGCCGTCGAACGCCCACTTGCTCGTGACCTGGAAGTCGTAGACGTGGCCGAACGCGACGTCGGGCACGTTGCGCGCATCGAGTGCGGCGACGGTTTTCGGGATGATTTCCTGCACCGCGTAGCGCGACAGTTCGACCTTGACGCCGGTCTTCTTCTCGAACTTCGCGACCATGTCGTCGAGCGCCTTGTCTTCGGCGGGATAGAAGCCTTTGGTGAACCAGACGACCAGCTTTTCCTGCGCGAGCGCCGCGCTGCTGAACGCGAGGCCGATCGCCGCGCCGAGCGCGACCAGGGTGCGCCGAGTACTCATGACTCCTCCTTCGGTACCGTTTGCAGATGGGTTTGTCCGTGCGAGGGACTCGCACTGGTTGGGTCGCTCGAAGCGTCCCTTGTCGGTGTGACCGGCGCAGCCTACCCGCCGGCGCTTTGCATGGTCAAGCCACGCCCAGGGCCGGGGCGGCGAGCCAGACGACTGCGGCGTATCGCGCCAGCCGGCCCAGTGCCTGGAAAATCGTCACCGCGACCCAGTTCAGGCGCAGCCAGCCGGCGGCCACGCACAACGCATCGCCAACCACCGGCAGCCAGGCCAGCGCGAGAATCGGCGCACCGAAGCGACGCACCCGATCGAGCTGACCGAGCTTGCGCGGTTGCGGCACCAGCCGGCCGATCGCATACGAGGTCATCCCCCCCAACGTGTTGCCCAGCGTCGCCAGCGCAATCGCGTTCACGGCGGCGTTCGGGTGGAACTTGAGGAAGCCAAGCAGCACCACCTCGGATGACAGCGGCAATAGCGTGGCCGCCACGAATGCGGCGGCGAACAGTCCGAGCAGTCCGGTCTCTTCGCTGAAGGAGAAATCCATGCGGGATGAGCGGGTGAAC
>CADECO010000264.1:0-5775 GCA_902825905.1 uncultured beta proteobacterium | reverse complement strand
ACTCGCCTGCCATGCCGCGTGACTACCTAGAGCGCATCCTGCGTGCCCGCGTGTACGACGTCGCGGTCGAAACGCCGCTCGAGCTCGCCCCAAACCTGTCGGCACGGCTCGACAACCGGCTGCTGCTCAAGCGCGAGGACATGCAGCCGGTGTTCTCGTTCAAGCTGCGCGGCGCTTACAACAAGATGGCGCATCTGCCGCCGGCTGCGCTGCGCCGGGGTGTGATCGCCGCCTCCGCCGGCAATCATGCGCAGGGGGTGGCGCTCGCTGCGCAGCGTCTCGGTTGTCGCGCGGTGATCGTGATGCCGGTGACCACGCCGCGCATCAAGGTCGATGCGGTGCTCGGGCGCGGTGCCGAGGTGGTGCTGCGCGGTGATTCGTACAGCGATGCGTACGAACATGCGCGGCAGCTGGAGCGGGCGCGCCGGCTGACCTTCGTGCATCCGTACGACGATCCGGACGTGATCGCCGGGCAGGGCACGATCGGCATGGAGATCGTGCGCCAGTCGCCGCGTGCGCCGCATGCGGTGTTCGTCGCGATCGGCGGCGGCGGGCTCATCTCGGGTGTCGCGGCGTATGTGAAACGCGTCCGTCCCGATGTGCGCATCGTCGGCGTGCAGCCGGTCGATTCCGATGCGATGGCGCGCTCGATCAAAGCCGGTCGGCGCGTGATGCTCGATCAGGTCGGACTGTTCGCGGATGGCGTCGCGGTCAAGCAGGTGGGCGCGGAGACGTTTCGGCTGGCGCGCAAGCTCGTCGACGAAATCGTGCTCGTCAACACCGACGAGATCTGCGCCGCGATCAAGGACGTGTTCGAGGACACGCGCTCGATTCTCGAACCGGCCGGTGCGCTGGCGATTGCCGGTGCCAAGGCCTACGTCGAACGCCGCAGGCTGCACGGGCACGATCTGGTCGCGATCGCCTGCGGGGCGAACACCAACTTCGATCGCCTGCGATTCGTGGCCGAGCGTGCCGAGGTGGGCGAGCAACGCGAGGCGATCCTGGCGGTGACCATCCCCGAGCGACCCGGCAGCTTCAAGGCGTTCTGCGCGCTGCTGGGTGATCGCAACGTCACCGAATTCAACTACCGCTACGCCGATTCGACCGACGCGCACGTGTTCGTCGGCGTGCAAGTGCAAAACCGCGTCGAGACCCGCGAGCTGGTGCGCACACTGGAGCGTGCCGGGTTGCGCACGCTGGATCTGTCCGACAACGAGATGGCCAAGCTGCACTTGCGTCACCTCGTGGGCGGCCGCGCGCCCAGCGCCAGCGACGAGCTGCTCTACCGGTTCGAATTTCCGGAGCGGCCCGGTGCGCTGATGCGTTTTTTGACCGCAATGCGCTCCGACTGGAACATCAGCCTGTTCCACTACCGCAACCACGGCAGCGATTCGGGGCGCGTACTGGTCGGCATCCAGGTGCCGGCGAAGGAGCAGCGCGCGTTCGCGCAGTTCCTGGCGCGGCTGGGTTATCCGTACGTCGACGAGTCGGCCAACCCGGCGTACCGGCTGTTCCTGTAGCGGGCCGTTTCTGCACCGCCCGCTCAAATCGCAACCAATCCACCCGCTTCGCGCCGGAAGGCCCCGCGCTCGGTGACCACGAAGTCCATCGGGATGTCGTAGCGCTGCGGATGGATCGTCGGCAGCTCAGCGAACGCGTAGGCGATGCCGATGACGCGCGGCTTGCGCTCGAGGGCGGCCAGCGTGCGATCGAAGAATCCGGCCCCGTAGCCGAGGCGAAACCCGGCGCGATCGAACCCGTTCATCGGCAACAGCACGGTATCGGGGACCACCGCCGGGCCAGCCACCGGGTACGGAATGTCGAGCGCACCCATGGCCAGCGGCACGCCGGGGTGCCATTCGCGGAATTCGAGGGGCTGGCGGGGCGCAACCACCACCGGCAGCACACTGATAGCCCCACGTGCCCGCAGCCGGGCGACCATGTGACGCGCGTCAAACTCGTTGCGGATCGGCCAGCAGAACGCAACGACGCCAGCGGCCAGGTCGGTGAAGTGCTGGTCGAGCAGCGCTTCGATCGCGCCGCGCGCGGCGGCAACGGTCTGCGCATCCAGCGCCACGCGCTGCGCGATCAACGCTTCGCGCGTGTGCTTGCGCCATTGGCGTAGCGCTGCGTCGTCGAGGGGTGGCTGTGGGTCCGGGTGGGTCATGCGTCAAAGTTCCGCTCGGTCGGACGCGTGGCCGCCAGATGCCGCGCTTGATGGCCGACAATCGCGCCAGCGACAATAAGCAGGATCGAAGAGCAATAAACCATGCGCGTGGCGTCTTTTCTGTCGTACTCGAAGCTGATCTGCCGGCCGGCCGTTGTTCTCGCCGCCCTGCTAACGTCGATCGGCGGCGCGTCGGTCCGGGCGGCACCCGGCGATGACGCCATTGTGCAGGCGGCCGAAGCGTTCCAGAAGCGCGACGTCGCCCGCCTGCTCAGGCAGGTGGAGGCCTCACGCGCCCACGTGCTGGCGGCCTACGTCGAGTACTGGGCGCTGCGGGTCAATCTCGATGAGCAATCCGCTGATGCGATCCGCGCTTTCCTCAAGCGGCACGAGGGCACTTATCTGGCCGATCGCCTGCGTGCCGACTGGCTGCGTTCGCTCGCCAAGTCGGGGCAATGGGAAACGTTCGTGGCCGAGCGGCCACCGTTGATCAACGAAGACGCGGAGATCGTCTGCCACGGGCTGCTCGCGCGGCTTCGTCGGGGCGATGCCAGTGCCCTGGACGAAGTGCAGGCGCAGTGGCGCATGCCGCGCGAGTTGCCCGAGAGCTGTCAGCCGCTGGCCGATCGGCTGGTGCGCGACAGGCGCCTGACCTACGAACAGGTGTGGGAGCGGGCGCGGCTGCTGGGCGAAGCCGGCCAGATCGCCGCCCTCAAGCGCGTGCTTGTGTATCTGCCTGCCGGGGACGAGGTCGACCCCAAGGCCATCGACGCCCTGTTCGCCAATCCGCAGCGCATGCTCGACAAGCACCAATTTGATCTGAGCCGTCGATCGCAGCGCGAGCTTTACGCCCTGGCCATCGCGCGCCTGGCGCGGCGTGATCCAGCGGCGGCATCGGGCTATTTCGGCCAGACGATCCAGCAGCAGTATCCGGATGCCGAGCGCGCCAATGTGTTCGGGCAGCTTGCATTGCCGGCGGCGCGCAGCCACATGGCCGAGGCGATCGGCTGGTACGCGCTGGCCGCGAAGGCCAACCTGTCCGATGAGCACCACGCCTGGCGCACCCGCGTGCTGCTGCGCGAGCGCAAGTGGAAAGACGTGCAGCGCTCGATCGAGAGCATGAGCCCGCAGGGGCGCAACGACCCTACCTGGATCTACTGGCACGCGCGTGCGCTGCGCGAGCAGGGCCGCGGTGAGGAAGCGAGGATGCTGTTCGGGCAGATCGCCGGACAGCATCACTTCTACGGCAATCTCGCCAGCGAAGAGCTGGGGCATGGCTTCAGCGTTCCCGCCAAGGCGCATGCGCCGACCGAGGACGAAGTCGTAGCCGCGGGCAATCTGCCTGGCGTGCAACGGGCGATGGCGTTCCATCGGCTGGAGATGCGTCTGGACGCGCTGCGTGAGTGGAACTGGCTCACGCGCAACAATGATGACCAGACGCTGCTCGCCGTCGCGGAGTACGCGCGGCGCCAGCAGCTGTGGGACCGCGCGATCAACATCGCCGAGCGCACGCTGAACGCGCACGACTTCAACCTGCGCTTTCTGGCGCCTTATCGCGAGCATTTCACGCCGCAGGCGCGCCTGCTCGGATTGGAGGAAAGCTGGGTGCTCGGCCTGGTGCGTCAGGAAAGCCGCTTCATCGCGCACGCCCGTTCGCATGCCGGCGCGAGCGGTCTGATGCAGCTCATGCCCGCAACGGCGCGGCTGGTGGCGCGGCAGATCGGGATGAAGGATTTCAAATGGGCCAACGTGACCGATCCCGAGGTCAACGTTCAACTGGGCACGAGCTATATGCGCCAGGTGCTCGACGAGCTCGATGGTCACCCGCTGCTCGCCTCCGCGGCCTACAACGCCGGCCCGAATCGGGCGCAGCGCTGGCGCGCGGCGGCACCGCTGGAAGGTGCGATCTACGCCGAGACCATCCCGTTCAACGAGACGCGCGACTACGTCAAGCGCGTGTTCTCCAACACGATGTACTACGCCGCCCTGCTCAAGGGCGAGAACAAGTCGCTCAAGGCGCGGCTGGGCGTCGTGCAGCCGCGCAACGGCGGGATTGCAGCGGTCAAGGTCGAATAGATGCGTGTTTAAGTGCGCGCTGGGGTACCCACTCGCATGATGGGTACGTGGGTACGATTCGCACGAATGAATACGGCCGGCTGAATCGACCGGCATCAGCGCTAGAATTCGCAGCGTTCCCGATGTGATCGCGCGACAGTTTCGCGGCTTCGCCTCCGCTGCCAGCTGCTTCGGCTCCATTCCAACTCATCCCTGTCTGACTGACCCATGGCTCGAATCTGCCTGATCGGCGGTAGTGGTTTCCTCGGCCGCAACGTCGCCGAACTGCTCGTGCGCGAGCAGCATTTCGTCGTCATTCCCGCGCGGCGGCGCGAACGCGTCAAGCGCAATCTGATCACGCTGCCGACCGTCGACGTCGTCGATGCCGACGTGCACGACGACGCCACGCTCGATCGGCTGTTCGCGCGCTGCGATGCGGTGATCAACTTCGCCGGCGTATTGCACAGCAAACCGGGCTCGCCGTTCGGACCGGAGTTCGCGCGCACCCATGTGCAGCTGCCGCGGCGCATCGTCGCGGCGTGCGAGCGTGCGGGGGTGCGTCGGCTCATCCACGTGAGCGCGTTGGGTGCCAGCCCGAGCGCGCCGAGCGAATATCTGCGCTCCAAGGCCGACGGCGAAGCGGCGGTGCTGGGGGCGGCGAGCAAGATCGCCGTGACCGTATTTCGCCCATCGGTGGTGTTCGGTCCCGACGATTCGTTCCTGAACACGTTCGCGCAGCTGCAGCGATACCTGCCGTTCATCGCGATTGCCGGTGCGGAGGCCAAACTCCAGCCGGTGTACGTCGAGGACGTCGCGCGCGCGATCGTCGCCAGCCTCAATCGCGAGGAGAGCTTCGGTCAGACCTACGAACTGGCGGGGCCGACCGTCTACACCCTGAGCGAGCTGGTGCACTATGCGGGCACGGTCGCCGGCTGCGCCCGATCGATCATCCCGTTAGGCAATACGCTGGGAATGCTGCAGGCTCGCATCATGGAATGCGGACTGTTGAAGCAGCTGTTAGGCCGCCAGTTGCTGAGTCGCGACAACATCCGTTCGATGCAAGTGCCCAACGTGTCGAACGCGCCGTTTCCGTTTGGGATCACGCCCACACCGCTGGAGACCATCGCTTCCAGCTATCTCACCGGCGTGTTTCCGCGCTCACGCTATAGCGCGTTCCGCTACCGCGCCGGGCGCTCACCCGGTTTCATGCAACGGTAGGGAATCTCTCGTTGTAACAAGGGTCCCTAACGGCGATCTGACGAGGAGGATACGTGGCTGCATGCAAACTGGTCATCGGCAACAAGAACTACTCGTCGTGGTCGATGCGCGCATGGGTGCTGATGACGCACTTCGGCATCGAGTTCGACGAGATCCAGACCTGGCTCTATCAACCCGACACTGCGGCGAGCATCAAGCGCCACAGTCCCACCGGTCTGGTGCCGTGCCTGCTCGACGGCGATCTGGCGATCTGGGACACCCTGTCGATCGCCGAGTATCTCGCCGAGAAATTCCCCGCCAAACAGTTGTGGCCGGCTGACGCCAAGGCGCGGGCC
>CADECO010000263.1:0-8464 GCA_902825905.1 uncultured beta proteobacterium | reverse complement strand
TTGCTGATCATGATGAACAGCACCGGCAGCGTGAAGTACGTGTTCTGCACGCTGCGCTGCTTGCCGATGATGCCGTCGATCGCGCGCGGCTCCTTGCCCAGGCGGATCGCCTCGACCATGCGGCGCTGGCCGGGAATGACGTGGAACAGCACGTTCCAGACCATCCAGGTGCCGATGATCGCGCCCACGTGCATGTACGCCGCGCGCGCGCCGAACACCTGCTGATAGCCCCACGCCGCCGCGACGATGAACACGAACACGACGATGCCGAGCACCAGTTCGTTGCTGATCGCCTTGCACAGCGCGTCGTACACGAACCAGCTGGCGATGATCGACACCGCGGAGATCAGGATCGCCATGGGCACCGACAGATCCATCACCGACTTGTCGATCAGATAGGTCTGCGCGCCCCACCAGTAGACGATCGCGAGCATGCCCATGCCGGAGAACCAGGTGGCGTAGGCCTCCCACTTGAACCAGTGCAGATCATCGGAGAGCGGCTCGCCCTTGGGGCCGAGCAGATACTTCTGCGCGCGGTAGAAGCCGCCGCCGTGCACGCTCCACACCTCGCCCGACACGCCGCGATCGCTCGCATCGCGCGGGTCGCGCGGGGTGACCAGATGATTGTCGAGCCAGATGAAATAGAACGATGCACCGATCCAGGCGATGCCGGCAATCATGTGCAGCCAGCGCATCAGCAGGCTCAGCCAGTCGACGATGTACGACTCCATGGGCGGATAGGCTCGTTGTGGTGGTTTGTTGTTCGAAGCTTCGATCGCGGCTTAGTTGGAAGCCTCGTAAGGCAGAGGCGGTCCGATCAAACGGCGCCGGATGCGTTCATCGCGTTCCAGCCGCCGCGGTGATCAGGATCGCCCGCAGGTCGTTGACGTTGGTGCGCGTCGGCCCGGTATGGACCAGATCGCCCAGCGCGTGAAAGAACCCGAAGGCGTCATTGTCGTGCATTGCCTGGCGCGCGTGAATGCCACGGGCCGCGGCGCGCGCGAGCGAATCGTCAGCGAGCAGCGCGCCGGCATTGTCTTCCGAGCCGTCGATGCCGTCGGTGTCGGCTGCCAGGGCGTGAATGCCGTGCGCGCCGTTCAGCGCGACCGCCAGCGCGAGCAGGAACTCGGTGTTACGGCCGCCGCGGCCCAAGCCGCGCACCGTCACCGTGGTCTCGCCGCCGGAGAGCAGCACGCACGGCGGGGTGGCGAATCCACCATGGCGCATCACTTGCCGCGCGATGCCCGCGTGTACCAGCGCCACGTCGCGCGCTTCGCCTTCGATCGAATCGCCGAGTACGACCGGCGTCACACCATTGGCGCGCGCATGGCGTGCGGCGGCCTGCAATGCATCCTGCGCGGTGGCGAGAATCACCACGGTACTGTTGGCCAGGCGCGAATCGCCCGGCTTCGGCGATTCGTCTTGCGCGGCCTGCAGATGCGCGCGCACCGATGGCGGCAGCTCGATACCGTATCTGGTCAAGATCGCACGCGCGTCGGCGAAGGTGGTGGCATCGGCCACGGTCGGCCCCGATGCGATCACCGACGGGTCATCGCCGGGCACATCCGAGATCGCGAGCGTGACCACCTTGGCCGGCGCCGCGGCCAGCGCCAGCCGCCCGCCTTTCACCGCGGACAGATGCTTGCGCACGCAGTTCATCTCGGTGATGTTGGCGCCGGACCGCAGCAGAGCGCGATTGATATCTTGCTTCTCCTCGAGCGTGATGCCCTCGGCCGGTGCCGCCAGCAGCGCCGAACCGCCGCCCGAGATCAGGCACAGCACCAGATCGTCGGCGTTCAGTCCACGCACCAGTCCTAACATCCGGGTCGCCGCGGCACGGCCCGCTGCGTCGGGCACCGGATGCGCGGCTTCGATCACTTCGATGCGCTCGCAAGGCACGCCATGGCCGTAGCGCGTGACGACCAGTCCGGCGAGCGGCCCGTCCCAGTGCTGTTCGACGCTCCGCGCCATGGCGGCGGCAGCCTTGCCGGCGCCCACCACGATCGTGCGCCCGGGCGGTCGTGCCGGAAGGTGCGGCGGCACGCACTTGTCGGCCGACACTGCGGCAACCGCGTGGGTGAACAGTTCGCGCAGGAACCTCGCAGGTTCGATCATCGATGAGCAGCCATGGGGAACGCGTACGAGCCATTCTAGCGAACCGCTCTCGAACCCCACGTGAATCCGATGCGAACCCCGACGCGAACGCATGCGCGCCATCCGGCGGACCGACGCAACGCGACTCTGGCGCCGGACCACGGTTTGGGCCAAGATCGGTCCTGACAAAGCCGCAGGATCCTGCCGGTCGATCCGCATCAGTCGAGTCCGTCTCCACCGACGTATGACCAGTCCCCAGCCGCTCCTACCGGACCACCCGGGCACCGTGCGCTTCGTACTCGACGGGCAGGTGCGCGTGGTGCAAGTCGTCGATCCGACGCGCACAGTGCTGCAGTGGCTGCGCGAAACGGAGTTCCGAACCGGCACCAAGGAAGGGTGTGCCGAGGGCGATTGCGGGGCCTGCACCGTGGTGTTAGGCGAACTCGTCGAGGGCGCTGTGCGCTATCGCGCCGTCAACGCGTGCATACAGTTCCTGCCTACGCTTGACGGCAAGGCACTGTTCACCGTCGAAAGCCTGCGCGACCCGACCTCCGGACGGTTGCATCCGGTGCAGCAGGCGATGGTCGACACGCATGCCTCGCAGTGCGGGTTCTGCACCCCCGGATTCGTGATGTCGCTGTTCGCGCTGCATCGGAACAATCCGGCACCCGATCGCCGTGCGGTTACCGATGCGCTCGCCGGCAACCTATGCCGCTGCACCGGCTATCGACCGATCATCGAAGCGGCGCTGCAGTTGCACCAGCGCGGACCGGTGTCGACGGAAGGAGAGGGGCCGGGCACCGAGGGACACGACGACGCAAGACTCGCGGCGCAGCTCGGCGGCCTGCAGCGGCACGCGTCGTTGCGCGTTGGTACGGCGCCGCGGCGATTCATCGCGCCCGCTTCACTGGCCGAAGTCGGCGAAGTGCTGACCAGGCATCCCAACGCGCGCGTTCTGGCGGGCGGCACGGATGTCGGCTTGTGGGTGACCAAGCAGCTGCGCGACCTGGGCGATATCGTCTATCTGGGCAATGTTGCGGAGCTCAAGCAGATCGCCACCACCGACGCGCACATCACGATCGGCGCCGCGGTGCCGCTGAGCGACGCGTTCGACGCGCTCGTTGTCCACTATCCGCAACTGCGCGACTTCTTCCGTCGCTTCGCCTCACCGCCGATTCGCAACGCGGGCACGCTGGGCGGCAATATCGCCAATGGTTCGCCGATCGGCGATTCGATGCCGATCCTGATCGCGCTCGGTACGCGGGTGGCGATGCTGCGCGGCACAATGCGCCGCGAGCTGCCGCTGGAAGCGCTCTATCTCGGCTATCAAAAGACCGGCCTGCATGCTGGCGAGATCATCGAGCGCATCGTCGTCCCCACACCGGTGCCCGATACGTTGATCGGCGCGTACAAGATCTCCAAGCGTTTCGATCAGGACATCTCGGCGGTCTGCGCCGGGTTCGCGCTCAGCATCGAAGACGGCCGGATCGACATGGCGCGCGTGGCGTTCGGCGGCATGGCGGTCACACCGAAACGGGCGAGCGCGTGCGAAGCGGCGCTGCGCGATTCGGCCTGGAACGAGGCAACCTGCGCGCGCGCGATGCAGGCACTCGATCGCGATTTCAGCCCGATCACCGACATGCGCGCGAGCAGCGAGTACCGTCGCACCGTCGCACGCAATCTGCTGCGCAAGTTCCTGCTCGAGTCGACGCGCGCGCTCGGCGATGCGCCCGGCGATCTCTATGGCCTTGAACCGAGCGGCTACGCATTGAGCGAAGGGGGCGCGGCGTGAACGATCCGCGCGTGCCGCACGCGTCGAGCGCGGCCGCGGACGCGGCTAGTGGCGCGGTCGGGCAAGCGCTCGCGCACGACAGTGCGCATCTGCACGTGAGCGGCGAGGCGTTCTATACCGACGACGTGCGCGAGCTGCGCGGCACGCTGCATGGAGTGTTCGGTCTGTCGCAGCGCTCGCACGCGCGCATCCGCTCGATGGATCTCACCGCGGTGCGCGCGGCAGCAGGCGTGGTCGCCGTACTCACCGCGGCCGACGTGCCCGGATCGAACGAGATCGGGCCGGTATTGCACGATGAGCCGATCCTGGCCTCCAGCCTGGTGCAGTACCTGGGTCAGCCGATGTTCCTGGTGGTCGCGGAATCGGTCGGGCAGGCGCGGCGCGCGGCGCGGCTGGCGGTGATCGAATACTTCGATCTGCCGGCCATTCTCACGATCGAGCAGGCGCTGGCGCAGCGCTCGTACGTGCTGCCGTCGGTCACGCTGGAGCGCAGCGATTGGCGTCAGGCGCTCAAGCAGGCACCGCGTCGGCTCAAGCATCGCTTCACGATCGGCGGACAGGAGCAGTTCTATCTCGAAGGCCAGGTGGCCTACGCCATTCCCACCGAAGACGGCAGCATGCGCGTGCTCAGTTCCACGCAGCATCCGACCGAGGTGCAGCATCTGGTCGGCCATGCGTTGGGTATCGACGCGCATCGCGTGGTGGTCGAATGCCGGCGCATGGGCGGCGGGTTCGGCGGCAAGGAGACGCAAGGTGCGCAACCGGCCTGCGCGGCAGCGATCGCGGCACACAAGCTCGGTTGCCCGGTGAAGCTGCGCTATGACCGCGACGACGATTTCGTCATCACCGGCAAGCGCCACGACTTCCTGGTCGAGTACGACATCGGCTTCGACGACGCAGGCCGCATCCTTGCGCTGGATGTGATGCTCGCCTCGCGCTGCGGCTTCTCGGCCGATCTGTCCGCGGCGGTGAACGACCGCGCGGTGTGCCACGTCGACAACGCGTACTTCCTGCCGGCGGTGCGTGTCGTGTCGCATCGATGCAAGACGCACACCCAGTCGAACACGGCGTTCCGCGGCTTCGGCGGCCCGCAGGGCATGATGGCGATCGAGATGGCGATCGACCATATCGCGCGCACGATCGGCGCCGATCCGCTCGAAGTGCGGCGGCTGAACTTCTACGGACCTGGCCGCGACGACACGCCGTACGGACAGAAGGTCGAGGATTTCGTGGCCGACCAGCTGTTCGACGAACTCTGCACGTCGGCTTCGTATGTGGAGCGGCGCGCGGCGATCCGGGCGTGGAACGCGCACAGTCCGATCATCAAGCGCGGCATCGCCATGACGCCGGTGAAGTTCGGCATCTCGTTCAACACCACCAAGCTCAATCAGGCGAGTGCGCTGGTGCACGTGTACACCGACGGCAGCGTGCTGCTCAATCACGGCGGCACCGAGATGGGCCAGGGGCTGTTCACCAAGGTGGCGCAGGTGGTGGCGCATGAACTTGGTCTGGACATCGACCGGGTGCGCGTGTCGGCCACCGACACCAGCAAGGTGCCGAACACCTCGGCCACGGCCGCCTCGAGTGGAAGTGATATCAACGGCAAGGCGGCGCAGCAGGCGGCGTCGACGATCAAGGAGCGCCTGATCGCGTTCGCCGCGCAGCGCTTCAACGTGCCGGTCGAGTCGATCGACTTCGCATCGAACCACGTTCAGCTCGGCAGCAAGCGCGTGCCGTTCGTGGATCTGGTGAAGCTCGCCTACGACGCGCGCGTGCAACTATGGGCGAGCGGCTTTTACAAGACCCCGAAGATCCACTGGGATGCGCAGGCGTTTCACGGTCACCCGTTCTACTACTTCGCGTATGGCGCGGCGGTGTCCGAGGTCGCGATCGACACGCTTACCGGCGAGACGCGCCTGCTGCGCGCCGACCTGCTGCATGACGCCGGACGTTCGCTCAACCCGGCGATCGACCTGGGTCAGATCGAAGGCGGCTTCATCCAGGGCATGGGCTGGCTCACCTGCGAGGAGCTCCGGTGGAACGAGCAGGGCAGGTTGATGACGCACGCGCCCTCGACGTACAAGATTCCGCTCGCATCCGATGTACCGGCGGCGTTTCACGCGAAATTGTGGACGCGCGGCGAGAACGTCGAGGATTCGATCCATCGGTCCAAGGCGGTGGGCGAGCCGCCGCTGATGCTGGCGATGTCGGTGTTCCACGCGATTCGCGATGCGGTGGCCGCGGTGGGTGAATATCGATCGAGTCCGACGCTGAATGCACCGGCCACGCCGGAACAGGTGCTGCGCGCCGTCGAAGCAATGCGCGCGCCACCGCCGTCGGGCAAGACGGCCGCGAAGTAGCCAGGCGGCTGTCGGTTGTCTGCTCCGATCAATCGTCCGCTCGCGCTTGCCGTGCTCGGGGCAGGCGTGCTGATCGTGTCTTCGGCGTCGATCCTGATCCGCTATGCGCTGGAGGCGGGCGTAGCGGCGATCGCGATCGCAGCGCTGCGGCTGGGCATTGCGGCGTTGGTGCTGGCGCCGATCGCCATGGCGGTGCGCACGGCGGAGCTTCGCAGCCTCAAGCAAGGGCAGTGGGGCCTTGCGATCGGCGCCGGTGCGTTCCTCGCGCTGCACTTCGCCAGCTGGATCGTGTCGCTCGACTACACCAGCGTGGCCTCCTCGGTGGCGCTGGTGACGACCAATCCGATCTGGATCGGCCTGGGCTCGTGGCTGTTCCTGCGCGAACCGCTGTCGGCGCGCATGGTGGTCGCAATCGGAATGGCGCTGGCGGGGAGTCTGGCGATCTTCGCGACCGATCAAGGGGCGGGCCATGCAGCCGGTGCGAATCCGGTGTTAGGCAATGCGCTCGCCGTGATCGGTTCGCTGGCGATGTGCGGCTATTTGCTGATCGGCCGCAAACTGCGTGCGGGCGTTTCTCTGCTCGCCTATGTGAGCGTGGTGTACGCGGTGGCCGCTGTATTCCTGGTGGTCGCGGCGCTGACGATGCGCGCGCCGATGATCAACCTTCCGGCGGCGGCATGGGTACTGCTCATCGCACTCGCACTCGGCCCGCAACTGCTCGGCCACAGCGCGTTCAACTGGTCGCTCAAGCATTTTCCGGCGACGGTCGTGGCGATCGCGATTCTCGGTGAACCGATCGGCTCGACCATCCTCGCCTGGCTGTTGCTCGATGAGCAGATTGGCGCGGCCAAGATCGCGGCCATGGTGCTGCTGCTGAGCGGCATCGTGCTGGCGGCGTTGCCGGCTTACTCGAGTGCGCCGGCGAAGGCGCGCGCGACGGGCACCTGAAGCGGTGCGAACTCAGCCTTCGCTCAGCAGCGCGGCGTTGCCGCCGACCGCCGCGGTGTTGACGGTGAGCGTGCGCTCGACGGCGAAGCGCGCCACGTAGTTCGGGCCGCCTGCTTTCGGGCCGGTGCCCGACAGCCCTTCGCCTCCGAACGGCTGCACGCCGACGACCGCGCCGATCATCGAGCGGTTGACGTAGGTGTTGCCCACGTGCAGCACCGAAGTGACCTCATCGACGAAGCGATCGATGCGCGTGGCGATGCCCAGGGTCAGTCCGTGGCCGGTCGCGCCGATGCGCGCGAGCACGAGGTCGAGTTCGCTGCGCTTGTAGCGCACGATGTGCAGGATCGGACCGAACACCTCGGTCTCGGGCAATTGATCGAGCGCGACTTCGAACGCGATCGGCGGGAAGAACAGCCCTTTGGGAAGGTTGTTCGGGCGCGGAGTTTCGCCGACCAGCTTGCCGATGGTCGACAGGTGCTTGCGATGCTTGTCGAGCGCGGCCAGCGCGTCGACGTCGATGACCGGGCCGACGTCGGTGTCGGGCTCGGCCGGATCGCCGAGTTTGAGCTGCCGCATCGCTCCGGACAGCATGTCGATCACGCGATCGGCGATCGGCGCCTGCAGCGCGAGCACGCGAAGCGCCGAGCAGCGCTGTCCCGCGCTCTGGAACGCCGACACGATGACATCGGACACCACCTGCTCGGGCAATGCGGAGGAGTCGACGATCATCGCGTTGAGCCCGCCGGTCTCGGCGATCAGCGGCACGATCGGTCCGTTGCGCGCAGCGAGCGCACGGTTGATGTGCTGCGCGGTGGCCACCGAGCCGGTGAACGCCACGCCGGCGATGCGCGAATCGGCGACCAGCGGCGCGCCGATCACCTCGCCCGTGCCCACCGCCACCGACAACGCGAATCGCGGTACGCCGCTCTCTACCAGGATCGATGCCGCGCGCTGCGCCACGATCGGCGTTTGCTCGGCAGGTTTCGCCACCACGCAGTTGCCGGCGGCCAGCGCCGCGCTCACCTGACCGATGAAAATCGCCAGCGGGAAATTCCACGGACTGATGCAAGCGAACACGCCGCGGCCGTTGAGCGAGAGCGAATTGCGTTCGCCGGTGGGGCCCGGCATCAGGCTGAGCGAACCGAACAGCCGGCGCGCCTCCTGCGCGTAATAGCGCAGATAGTCGACCGCCTCGCGCACCTCGGCGAGCGCATCGTCGTAGGTCTTGCCGGCCTCGCGCACGATCAGCGCGCTCAGCGCGAGCCGTTCT
>CADECO010000262.1:4375-8466 GCA_902825905.1 uncultured beta proteobacterium | reverse complement strand
CAGGTGCCCAAGGCGTACATCGTCGCGCGCGAGCGCCGCTCCGATATCATCGAGGACATCCAGGGCTTCATGAAGGCGCAGCTCGCGAAGCACGAGTATCCGCGCCTGATCGAATTCGTGGATGAACTGCCCAAGACGCCTGCCGGCAAGATCAACCGGAAGGTGCTGCGGGAACGGGCGCGCAGCCAGTAGGTAAGCAGGTTTGTAAGCGAAGGAAGCGGCGCCTGATCCATGAACCAAACGGAACCGGATGGCAATGACTGAAGCACTGAATCGCGAGTTCGTCGGCATCACTGACGAGGGGCTGGATGGGCTGCGCCGTCGCATCGGCGTGAAGATCGAAGACACGATCGAGCCGTGGTGCTACGAGGCCACGCGCGACAACATCCGGCACTATGCGCACGGCATCGGCGATGACAATCCGCTGTGGTGCGATCCCGCATACGCGAAGAAGACGCGCCATGGCGATGTGATCGCACCGCCTTCGTTCATCCTGGCGTGCGACCGCATCATCAGCGGCTACGTTGGCGGGCTGCCCGGCGTGCATGCGATGTTCGCCGGCTGCGATTTCGAGTGGTTCAAGCCGATCCGGCGCAACGCGCAGATCTCGCGCAGCATTTATCTCAAGGATCTGATCGAACACCAGACGCGCTTCGCCGGCCGCTCGGTGCAGCAGATCTACCACGGCGATTTTTACGACGAGACCGGTGACCTGCTGTGCAGCGCTGACACCTGGTGCTTTCGCACCGACCGTGACTACGCGCGCGAGGTCGGCACCAAATACAAAGGCGTGAGCGAAGAGAGTCGCAAGGTCTACACCGACGAGGAAATCCAGGCGATCTACCGGCTGTATGCGAAAGAGGAGGTACGCGGCGCGACCCCACGCTTCTGGGAAGACGTGACGATCGGCACCAAACTGCCGACCGTGGTGAAGGGGCCGATGACGATCACCGGATTCATCGCATACACGCAGGGCTGGGGTGGGCTCTACATCCGCGCGCACAAGCTTGCGTGGCGGCTGTTCGACGATCACCCCAAGGCCGCGATCAAGAATCGCTACGGCATTCCCGATTGCCCCGAGCGCGTGCATTGGGAGCAGGAGCTGGCAGCGCGCGTGGGCGTGCCGATCGCCTACGATTACGGGCCGGAACGCTGTTCATGGCTGTCGCACGCGATCACCAACTGGATCGGCGACGACGGCATGCTGGTGAAGCTCTACTCGGAGATCCGCCGCCACAATCCCGAAGGCGACACGCTTTACATCAACGGCAGCGTGACGGGCAAGTACGAGGAGGGTGGGAAGAAATACGTGGAGTTCGAACTGCTCGCCACCAATCAGGACGGCGAGCGCTCGGCGCACGGCAAGGCGGTGGCGCAGCTGCCTGGTCGTAGCTGAGAGCAGCGGCGCTGCGCACGCGCGCAGCGCCGTGACGATCGCTCGACTACAGATTCTCTTTCAAGTACTTCTCGATCAGATCCTGCACGTTTGGCTTGTCGACCTCGACGTTGTAGGAGATCGCCCCGCTGGTCAGGCGCAGGCTGAATCCCGAGGTCTTGCCGCCGTAACCGCACTTCAACGACTTCACCTTGCTCGCGATCGCTTTCTGCGCGGCGGCACTGTTGCGACACATGCGCTCGAGCGTATTCAGCACGTCGTCGCAACGGCCGTTGGGCGAACCCTGGCCCCATTGATCACGCACCTTCCACCAGGAAGGTTTGTCGTACTCGAATGCGAGCTTCACCTTGCATACGTCTGCGACGGTGTCGATCGATCGTTGCGTGTAGCTCATCTGGTTTTCCCAGGCTTCCTGTTCGGCCAGGGACTGCGCCGTGGCGCTCCCTATCGCGAATGAGGCGCCGAGCGTGACGGCGAGAGCGGACAAGGCAATGCGTTTGCATATTGGCTTCATGGCTGGTTCCTTGTTTTTGGTCGTGATTGGACCCGTGGAAAGAATAACGCAGCCCGATGACGTGTCCGCGTGGTGCCCCGTGGATATCGCCATGCGGTCGCTCCGCGTATGATCAACGGCGGATTGAAATCAACGAGGAGATGGTAGGCGGCCATGGGTCAAGGCAAAGGCATCAAGGAGGTGGGCTACGTCGACTGCGCGGGCGGCGGTCAGGTGGTCGTCAAGAACAACATCGCCTATATCGGCAACATGGCCGCACCCGACGGCACGGTGATCGTCGACGTCAGCGATCCGAAGAACCCGAAGGAACTCGCGCGCCTGGGGATGATGCTCGGCACGCACTCGCACAAGGTGCGCGTGGCCAACAATCTGATGGTCATCAACCGCGAGCGCAACCCGTACCAGCTCGGCGCACCGGACAGCTACAACGGCGGGTTGGGCATCTACGACGTGTCGACGCCGGGAAAGCCCAAGCTCATCACCGAATGGCAGACGCACGGCATGGGCGTGCATCGCTTCGATTTCGACGGGCGCTACGTCTACTTCTCGCCGACGGTGAAGGGTTATTTGGGCAACATCATGATGATTCTCGACCTCGCCGATCCGACCAAGCCGGTCGAGGTCGGGCGCTGGTGGATGCCCGGACAATGGACTGAAGGCGGCGAGAAACCCTCGTGGAAAGGTACGCAGCATCGTTGCCATCATCCGCTGCGCATGGGCAACCGGCTGTACACCAGTTACTGGCACGGCGGCTTCGTCATTCTCGACATCGACGACATGAGCAAGCCGAAGTTCGTATCTGGCCTGGACTGGAGTCCACCGTTCGCACATCCGACGCACACCGCGCTGCCGATTCCGTTTCCGGTGCGCGGCCGCAAGCTGATGCTCGTGGCCGACGAAGACGTGGCCAAGCTGTTCGATGCGCCACCTTCGTTCCTGTGGGTGCTCGACATCACCGACGAGACCAAGCCGATCCCGTTGTCGAGCTTCCAGATCGACGACCCCGACGGTGCACCGCAGGAGGACTACACCGGCTGCCATCAACCGTGCGAGATCGTCACCAGCACTGAGATCCCCACCGCGTGGTTCGCCAAGGGGCTGCGGATCATCGATATCGCCAATCCGCATGCGCCGCGCGAAGTGGCGTGGTACATGCCCGACGTGCCCAAAGGCGCCAAGCGCGTGTGCAGTAACGACGTGACGGTCGACGATCGCGGATTGATCTATCTGCTCGATCGCATCCGCGGGCTCAGCATCGTCGAGCGGGTGTAGCTAAAGACTCAATCGCCGCGTCACGCTCGACTCCGCAACGACGCGGCCGTTCTTCATCACCATCCGGCGTGGCGGCCGGAACCGGATCGCCTCCGACGCATTGCCCGCATCGATGATCACGCAGTTGGCGGGCGCGCCGGGGGCGAGCGCGTAGTCCTTCAGGCGCAGCACCTTGGCCGCGTTGATCGTCGGCATCGCGAACACCTGCTCGATCTGATCGGGCATGCTCAATTGCGCCGCGTGCGAGGCGAGGAACGCGATCTCCAGCATGTCGTTCTGGCCGAACGGATAGAACGTGTCGCGCACGCAGTCCTGGCCGAAGCTCACGTTCACGCCGCGGTCCATCAGTTCGCGCACCCGGGTGATGCCGCGGCGCTTGGGCTGCTTGTCAAGGCGCCCCTGCAGCATCAGGTTCGTGGCCGGGTTGGTGATCATGTGGATCTGCGCCCGCGCCACCTTGTCCATCACCATGTTCGCGTAGTCATCGGGGTGCCCGGCGAGCGAACAGGTGTGTCCGGCGGTGACGCGGCCATGCCAGCCGTTTCGGATCGTCTGGTCGGCGAGCATCTCCAGCGTTCGCGCGTTGGGGTCGTCGGTCTCGTCCACGTGCATGTCGATGTCGGCGTCGTACTTCTTCGCGATCTCGAAGGCGATCTCGATGTGGCGCGCGCTCGCCTGCGGGTTGTCCTCGTTGAAGGGCATACCGCCGACCACATCCGCCCCGCGTTCCATCGCCTCCCACATCAGCTTCTCGGTGCCGGCGTTGCGCAGGATGCCCTCCTGCGGAAACGCAATGATCTGCATGTCGACCACGTGCTTGTAGCGGCTGCGTGCCAGCGCCACGCCTTCGAGTGGACGCAGACCGCCGATGTTGTCGACGTCAACGTGCGTGCGGATGTGCGTGACGCC
>CADECO010000262.1:0-4275 GCA_902825905.1 uncultured beta proteobacterium | reverse complement strand
TTGCGCAGAATGCTCGAGGGTTTGATCGTCATCGGATCCTCTTCGGGTTTGGGGTTCGGGAATTTCGTTCGTCCAGCTCAGCCTGGCTGTGACCGACGCTCAGAGATCAGCCGGGGTGGTCGTGCAGTTCACGGCACCATACCAGCGGGCAGCGTACGTGCGTGCTCGGCGATAGCACCCGGATGCGTGATCCACAGCGCGCTGCGACGGGTGGCGATGTGACGGAGCAGCCGGCGCAGTTGTCGCAGGCGGAATGCGTGGCCGATCAGGTACGGGTGCAATGACAGATTGAAGATGATCGGCTGGCGGCGCGACTGCTCCAGCATCTCGTCGAACTGATCGATCAGTACATCGACCCAGACTGAAGGCGCGAACTTCGCGCCATGCATGAGCGGCAGGTCGTTGGTGGGCCGCGCGTACGGTATCGCCAGAATGCGACCGCCCGAGCGGGTGCGCAGCCACGTCGGTTGATCGTCGTGCGCCCAGTCCATGACGTAGTGGTAGCCGGCTTCCTCGAGCAGATCGGGCGTGACCCTGGTCTCGTTCACCCACGGACCCATCCAGCCGCGCGGCGCACGCCCTTCCTCGCGCGCGATCCGCTCGGTCACCTCGCGGATCATCTGCGCCTCGGTCGCCTCGTTCATCTCGGCCTGACGCTCGGCGTTGGTGCGGCCGTGCCCCACCATCTCGTCGCCACGCTTGCGAAACGCCACGGGGATCTGCGGACAGTGGTCGTAGAGTTCTGTGTTGATGAGCGCAGCCGTGGGCAGCTCGAACGCGTCGAGCAGTTCGAGCAGGCGCCACACGCCGACACGATTGCCCCAATCGCGCCAGGTGTAGTTGGGCACGTCCGGCTCGGGCTGGCGCGGATTGAGCTCCGGACCCATGCCTTCGCCGAACGGGAACACTTCCAGATTGATGGCGATGTACACCGCCAGCCGCGTGCCATTGGGCCAGTCGTACACCGGCCGTTCGATGATCGGCGAGTAGGCGTAGCGATCGTGCGAGCGCAGCATCGAGTGTCCAATCAGGCGTTCGTATCAGGGGGGCGTATCAGGCGATCGACTCAATTCTGGCCAGGATGGTCCGGTTCGCCAGGCGCAGGCGCTGCGCCAATTGCGTCCCGCATTGCGCCGGGACCGGTGCGCGCCGCGCGCCGATGCTCCGCGACTATTTCCATGAGCGCGCGCCGGTACGCCATCGACACCTGATCGGCCGGCAGCACGGAAGCTTCACTTCCCGGAGCGCCCAGTGGAATCCACGGCGGCTGTTGCGATTCGACGATCGCGATGTCCTCGGCGAGGATCTTCGCCTCGAAATCGAGAAAGAACGCGTCGTGCTCGGGCTCGGTGCCGAAATCGCGCGCCTGCCACCAGAAGCTGCGCGTGCGGTCGGCGCTCACCGGCGAGGCAGCCATCAGCAGCGCGTAGCGCTTGCCGTTCGGAAAGATGCGCTCCAGATGGACGGTATGCGGCAGGGTGACGTGATATTCGTTGGTCGGCGCGATCCACGCTTCGGCAATGCCGAGCAACTCCTTCTTCTTGCTGGCGTTGGGTTCGAGCAAGCCGCTGCGGCGGATGCGCAGCACTTGGCCCTCGCGCCAAAGCTCCACCTGCTTCACTTCGGGTTTGCTGCGCGCGCCGAGCGTACCGTCGTGGATGAACGAGAAATGCGCGAAGTCGCAGAAGTTCTCCAGCCTGCGCGCCGCGCTGGTGCGCCATTCATACGAAGGGCCGCGCAGCACGCGATAGGCCGCGTTGCCGTACTCGGGAAACGCGGGCACCGGTGCGCGAGGTTCTTCGAGGGCTACCCAGATGAGGCCGGCAGCCTCGGTCACACGGAACGCCTTGATGCGAGCCTGCAGCGCGGCCAGCGCGTCGGGGCTGGACGGCAGATGCACGCACCTGCCGTCGGGCTGGTAGCGCCAACCGTGGTACGCGCACTCGATGCCCTCGGCAACGACGCGTCCAAGCGACAGGCGCGCGCTGCGATGCACGCAGCGATCTGCAAGCGCAATGGCGCGCCCCTCGTGGCGGAACAGGACGATCGGCTGATCGAGCAAGGTCACGCCTAGCGGCTGCTCGCGCACATCGTCACCGTACGCTACCGGATGCCAGTAGTGACGCAGCGCCGGGTAGAGCAAATCGCCTACCGGTTGGAGTGCGGGGTCGTTCGCCTGCATGGATACGCTCGCGCGATACGCGAAGGGCAAGTCCGTTGAGCGAGTCGATTGCGATCATGGGATTCTAGCCATGGCCACGCGCGAAGGGCGAGCGATTCAGCGCTACACTCGATTGGGCTGATCAACAAAAGGGGAGTGGTGTCATGACAGCTGGGATCGGGGTGCGCGCCATCGCGCGTGTGCTGCTGGCGTTGTCGATGCTTGCCGCGGCATCGAGTGCATTCGCGCAACCCACGCGGGTCCGGTTCACGCTCGATTGGCGTTTCGAGGGGCAGCTCGCGATGTTCATGATGGCCAAGAACCGCGGCTACTTCGAGCGCGAAGGCCTCGACGTGCAGGTGGACGCCGGCGCCGGTTCGGGCGCGGCGATCAGCCGCATCGTGAGCGGCTCGCACGATATCGGCACCGGCGATCTCACCGCGTTGATCGAGTATCTGGGCAACAACCCGGGGCAGCAGCGGCTGCAGGCGGTGTATCTGATCTACAACCGTACACCGTTCGCGATTCACACGATCAAGGGACGCGGCATCAACAAGCCGCAGGATCTTGCCGGTAAGAAGATCGCAGCACCCGTGTTCGATGCGATCCGCAAGTCCTTCCCGGTTTTCGCGCGCTCGATCGGCATCGATCCGCAGTCGGTCAGCTTCGTCAATGTCGATCCGGCTTTGCGCGAAACCATGATGCTGCGTGGTGATGCCGATGCCTCCACCGGGTTCGAACTGCACCGCCCGCTGATCATGTCGCGCGGCATCAAGGACGAGGACCTGATCACGTTCAATCTCGCCGATCACGGCTATCGCATGTACGGCAACGCGATCCTGGTGAGCACGAGGTGGATCGAGGAAAACCCCAAGGCGGTGGCCGCATTCGTGCGCGCGGCGAATCGGGCGCTGCTCGACACCATCGCCACCCCGGCTGAAGCGATCAAGGCGAACAAGGAGTTCGACAGCCTGATCAACGACAAGCTGGAGCTGGAGAAGCTGCGCATCACACTGCGGGCGATCGACACTGATTTCGCGCGGAGCAGCGGTCTGGGGGCGATCGATGCCGCCGCGCTCGCCACGCAAGTCGAGGACGTCTACGCGTCGTTCAACCTGAAGACCAAGCCCGACGCGAAGACGATCTTCAATGCGAGCTTCCTGCCGCCGTTGAGCGAGCGGCAGCCGCGAGCGAAGCCCTAGCGTGATTTAGCGAGTCACCCTCCCGAGCGCGCCAAGCGCGCAGCCTGACTGGGTGGCTCAAGGCTAAGCTGCGCGCACGATCGCGCACGCCACGCCGCCGCCTTCCGGACCCTGATGGATCGGATCGCCGGTCGTGAATGCGCGCGTGGTGCCGATCAATCCGCCAACGAGGCCGGATACCGCCGCGCGCATGTGTTTCTCCGGTGGGATCGATGATCCGAAGATCGTGGTTCGCGCCCCGCGTACGCTGCCATCGGCACTCGGGCCGGCTTTGAGGAAGAAAGCGGCGATGCGCTCAGGATCGGCGAGTTGACCTTCGGCGTCCAGGCGCAGTCCGGCGCCAAGCAACAGGTGCTTGAGCGAGGTGCCGTCGATCAGGTCGCGTGCGAGTCCGGCGTGCGCCACCAGGCTGCCGCCGGCCCCGCTGCGGTTGCCAAGCACGATCACTTCGATGCGCGTCACCTCCGGTCCGCCGAACGCCTGGACGCGCGAACAGTAGAGGCGCAAATCACGGCCGACCGCATCGGGCGTGATCGCGCCAGACTCGATTTCGCCGAGCGCGACGCCGGTGCCTAATGCGGCGAGCCCGCGTGCGCGACGGCCGCGCACCCGTTCGCCAGGGTCGGCGCTGCCCGCCGGCTGCGGCACCTTGACGAACGCCATGACGACCTCGCTCGGTTGCAGGCCGGCATCGGCTGCGGCCGCGCGCACCGTTTGCGCCACGAGCGCGATGATCTCAGCGTCGTTACCTTTGAGGTTCGGTGTACCCGCGCTTGCTGCGCAGCCCACGGTCAATCGCGGCTCGATCTCGCTGCGAGCGGGCATGCGCGCGTCTGGCGCAACGTCGATCAACGCGTATCCGAACGGCGTGGCGACGCCCTCGCAGCCCACGGCGGTGAGCAGGTGGCTGCG
>CADECO010000261.1:5193-8483 GCA_902825905.1 uncultured beta proteobacterium | reverse complement strand
ACGGGCGGGAGCGTGCGTGGACCGGCGGGGACGAGGCCGGCGGGCACCAAGCTGGGTCCCGCCATTCCAGCCACCGCCGAAGCAGGCATGCCGGGATTGACGATCAACTCGTGGTACGGCGGGTGGGGACCGAAGGGGTTGCCCGAGCCGGTGATGTCGCGGCTGGTGACCGCGGTCGCCGAGGTGACCAAGTCGCCCGAGTACAACCAACGCATCGAGCAGCTCGGCATCATTCCAGGCTATCTCGGGCCGGCCGATTTCGTGAAGTTCATGCGCGAAGACATCGACAAAGCGGTGGGGCTGCTCAAATCGGCGAACTTCTCGCCGGAATAACAACGCCGCACATACGACTCGAGCGCAATCTGCAACGAGTCGCGGGGAACCACGGGCCGCCACGAGCGGCCCGTTTTTTTTTGCGGCTATCCCTTGAACATCTTGCCCGGCAGATAACTCACGATCTCGGGGAAGATCCAGACGATCAGCACCGCGACGATCAAAAGCACGAAGAACGGCAGCGCCGCCTTGGCCACCGTGAAGATGTCCTTGCCGGTCAACCCCTGCAGCACGAACAGGTTGAATCCCACCGGCGGAGTGATCTGCGCCATCTCGACCACCAGCACGATGTAGATGCCGAACCAGAGCAGATCGATCCCCGCGGCCTTCACCGAGGGCAGCACTACCGAGGCGGTGAGCACCACCATCGAGATGCCATCCAGAAAGCAGCCCAGGATCATGAACAGCACGGTGAGCACGGCGATGAGCTGCCATGCCTGGAAGCCTTGTTCACCGATCCACGCTGCCATCGCACGCGGAATGCCGGTGAACCCCATCGCCACGGTGAGGAACGCCGCGCCGGCGAGAATGAAGGCGATCATGCACGAGGTCTTCATCGCGCCCATGACGCTGGCGCTGAAGTTGGCCCAGCTGAGCGAGCCGCCCGCGAACGAGACGATCAGCGCGCCCAAGACGCCCAGCGCTGCGGCTTCGGTCGGTGTGGCGATACCGGTGTAGATCGACCCGATCACGCCGGCAATGAGCAGCACTGTGGGAATCAGGAATCGCGCAGCATGGATCTTCTCGGCCAGCGAGGTCACGCGTTCGCGCCGTGGCGTTCGGTCGCGATTGAAGAGCGCCCACAACGCGATGTATCCGGAAAACAGCACGATCAGCAGTACGCCGGGAAGCACGCCCGCCACGAACAAGCGTGCGATCGATACATCGGCGGCCACACCGTAGACGATCAGGATGATCGAGGGCGGAATCAGCAATCCAAGGGTGCCGGCGCCGGCGAGCGAGCCGATCGCCATCTGCTCGTCATAGCCGCGGCGCTTGAGCTCCGGGATCGTGATGCGGCCGATCGTCGCGGCAGTCGCGGCCGACGAGCCGGAGATCGCCGCGAAGATGCCGCAGCCGACGACGTTGGTGTGCATCAGTCGGCCCGGCAACGGTTCCACCCATGGCGCCAGGCCGCGGAACATGTCCTCCGACACGCGCGTGCGGAACAGGATCTCACCCATCCAGATGAAGAGCGGCAGCGGTGTGAGCGACCAGCTTGCGCTCGATCCCCAGATGGTGGTGGCCATCAACGGTCCGGCGGGGGATTCGGTGAACGCCGACATCGCCACCCACGCCACGCCCAGCAGCGCGATGGCGATCCACACGCCACTCAGCATGAACGCGATGAGCACGGCGAGCAGTACGAGCGAAACGGTCCACAGTTCCATGGCGAGGCTCAGCGTTCGAACGCGGGCGCGGAGCCGTCGGCGCCGGGCTCACCCACCGATTCGTAAGACGGCGTACCGCCACGCAGTGCGACGAGTAGATCATCGATGAGCGCGATCAGCATCACCATCAGTCCCAGCGCCAGGCCGCTTTGCGGAATCCACAGCTTCACCGGCATCAATCCTTGCGAGACATCGTTCAATTCGAACGAAGTCCAGACCATCGACATCGTGTGCCAGCAGAAGAATCCGATCAGAATCGCCGCGACGACGAGGCACAGCACTTCGAAAGCACGTCGCAAGCCGCCGCGCGCGCGACCGATCGCGAGCGTGACCCGGATGTGCTCGTTGCAGCGGAACGTCCATGCCAGGCCGAGGAACGATGACGCCGCCATGCCGTAGCCGGCGAATTCGTCGAACGAATGCGCGCCGTAGCCCAGCAGGCGGCCGACGATCTGGGTGAGCGACAGAATCGCCACCCACACCAAAAAGAATCCGGCCAGCAGGCCGGATCCTTGGTAGAGCATGTTGAGCGTGCGGCGCATGGAAAGGCCCGCGTCTGGAGTGGCTATTTTCCTTCGTAGGCCTTCAGGATCGCTTGTCCTTCGGCACCGGCCTTGGCGACCCACTCAGCCGCCATCTTCTTGCCGATCTCCTGCAACTCGGCGGTGAGCTTGGCCGAGGGCTCCACGATCTTCACGCCCTTGGAGGCGAGCATTTTTACGTTCTTGTCGTTCTCTTCCACGCTGCTCGCCCAACCGCGGGTCTCGGCCGCTGCTGCTGCATCGCGAACCGCCTTCTGCATGGCCGGATCGAGTTTGCCCAACGCCGCCTTGCTTACGATCACCATGTTCTGCGGCATGATGACCTGCGCGTTGTAGAAGTGCGTGGTCGAGTCCCAGGTTTGCGTGTCGACGCCGCCGGCGCTCGAGTTGATCTGCGCATCGATCATGCCGGTGCGGAATGCCTGCGCGACTTCGGGTGCCACCACCATCACCGGGATGGCGCCGGTGAGTTCGGCGAAACGCGAGGTGATCGGGCTGTAGGTACGAAGCTTCACACCTTTGAGGTCGGCGAGCGAATTCACTTCCTTCTTGGTGTGGATCGCCGAGGGCGGCCAGCACACCGAGTAGAGCAGCACGATGCCTTGCGAGTCGAGCCGCTTCTCCAGGACCGGCTTGGCGGCGGTCCACAGCTTGCGCTGCTTGTCGTAGCTGTTGGCTAGGAACGGATTGGAGTCGAACGCGTAGACCGCGGCTTCGTTGGCGAGCAACGAGATCAGCACCTCGCCGGTGGGCACCTGACCGGTCTGCACCGCCCGTTTGATCTCCGGATGCTTGATCAGCGAGTTGTTCGAGTGGACCTGGATCTGCAACTTGCCGCCGGTGGCCTTGGCAACGTCGTCGGCGAACTGCCGGATGTTCTTGGTGTGGAAGTTACTGTCGGGATAGCCGGTGGGCAAATCCCATTTCTGCGCCCAGGACGTGCCCGATAGCGCGCCGAGTGCGGTTGCGAGGGATGCAACGGCAAGCAGCTTGCGAGCAGACATTCGGATCCTCCGTGATCGAT
>CADECO010000261.1:2791-5093 GCA_902825905.1 uncultured beta proteobacterium | reverse complement strand
GTCCTCGCGCGCGAGCGCGGATGCTCGGGCAAGCCGCCTGGGGTGTCAATACGGGCATACACCCGGTCAACGTCCCCACAGCTTCTTGCTGGCCAGGCTCGCTCCCTGCGCCATATTGCGGAACTTCGCCCACATGATGCTGGGGTGCACGCGCGTGATGTCCGCACCTTGCGCGAATCCGCAGTCGGCCCCGGCGATGACGTTCTCGCGACCGACCAGCCGCGCGTATTGCACGAGGCGTTGCGCGATGTATTCGGGATGTTCGACGTGGTTGGTGGTGTGGGCGATCACGCCGGGAATGAGCACCATGCCGTCGGGCAGCTTGGTCGATTCGAACAATTCCCACTCGTGCGCGTGCTGCGGGTTGGCGGCCTCGACAGAAAAACCACCGACCTTGAGCCGGAAGATCACCGGCAGCAGATGCTTGAGTGCCACATCGGTGCTGTGCGGGCCGTGCCAGCTGCCCCAGCACACGTGATAGCGGATGCGATCGGCCGGCAGCCCCTTGATGGCGTGATTGATCGCATCGACGCGAAGATTGGCGAACTTCTGGTAGTCGGCCACCGTCGGTTCGGGGTCCATCGTGTCGAATTCGGTCACCATGCGCGGATCATCGATCTGCAGCACGAAACCGGCATCGACGATCGCCTTGTATTCCGGTGCAAGCGCATCGGCGATCGCGAACAGGAACTCCTCGTCGCTCTTGTAGTGCACATTGCGCCGCTGCAGCGCGACGGTACCTGGTGCAATCGCGGGAACGAACGCCTCCGCGACCGGTGCGGCCTTCAGGGCGTCCTTGAGGTTGTCGAGGTCGCGCTTGACCACGGCCGCGCCCTTGAACTGGATCGGGCTGGTGCACACCATCGCGTGGAAAGTGCGGCCCAGCGTCGCGCCGCCGTCGAGGATCTTGTAGAACTCGGCGAACGTCTTGCGATCGCGTCCGCCGAACACGCGGAAGTGTTCACCCGGGCGGGACTCGAAGCCGGTCATGCGCTCGTCGACGTAGTTGGAAAAGCCGAGCTTCGACATCTCGCCATCGCTCGGAATATCGATGCCGCTGGCAACCTGTTCTTTCACCACGCTGACGACGGCGTCTTTGAGCTGTGAGTCGAATGCGGCGCCGGTTGTCTTGCCGCCCACGACGGCGTCAATGATCGGTTGCGGCCGCGGCAGGCTGCCGACGTGGGTGGTGAGGATGCGATCGGTGCTGCGCTTCATCGGGGTCTCCTTTGCATCGCCGGAAGGATCAGGTGGGCCGCTGTTGCCGCGACCCCGCGGATCGTCGCATCGAGGATGCGCCCTGGTGACGGCAGGGCACCTCGAAGAGGCTTACTTTAACCCGCTCGCGGGCCAGGTCTGCTCGGCGCGAGCGCGTGGCGCGACCGCGATTGACGCGCGGGCTTTCGGGTTATGCTCGTTCGAGTCTCTGCGTGTCTGCGTACCGCGGCGCGGCGAACATCCGCAGCGAAACATCGCAGGCACCGAACCACCGAAACACCGAACGATAAGTCACCGCTCATCAAAGGAGACAGTGCATGCTCAATCCGATCGTCCGCACACTCGCCGTGGCAGCCATGTTGTACGGCGCAAGCACGGCGCTGCACGCGCAGGACGCCAGCCTCGCCAAACTCAAGCCGAAGGACTTTCCCAGCCAGCCGATCGAGTACACCGTGGTGTACCCGGCAGGTGGCGGACTCGACATCATGGCGCGACTGCTCGCCAAGTACGTCGAGAAGGCGAGCGGCGACAGGATCATCGTGAACAACCGCACCGGTGGCGCCGGCATGGTGGGGCACTCGTATCTGGCCACGCAGGCGAAACCCGACGGCTACACGCTCGGTGTGCTCGCCAACCTGGTGTGGGGCGATGCGATGCTGCGTTCGCAGGGCAAGTGGTCGCACACCGATCTCGAGCCGATCGGCTACGTGAACAGCGACCCGATGCTGTGGGTGACGGCAACCGACGGTCCGCTCAAGGGCATGGGGCTCAAGCAGATCACCCAGGCGGCCAAGGACAAGCCCGGAACGATCCGGGTCGTCACCGTCCCGGGCAGCATGTGGGACTACTGCCTCGATCAGGTGGAATCGGCCACCGGTGCCAAGTTCCTGCGCGTGCCGTATCAGAGTGGTGGTGCGGGGATCTCGGCGCTTGCCGGGGGCAACGTCGACGTCGCGCAGGCGTTTTTCGCCGAGTCGCGGCCGTATATCGATAGCGGAAAGATGGTGGCGATCGGCGCTGCTGCACCCGAGCGCCTCCCGCACCTGAAGGAGGTCGGCACGTTCAACGAACTGCTCGGCGGCAA
>CADECO010000261.1:0-2691 GCA_902825905.1 uncultured beta proteobacterium | reverse complement strand
GGTGAGTTGCTGCGACCCGCGAAACACCTGGCGCACGCCTGCGACCGGCTTGACGTAGAGCAGCACGCCATCCGGTGCTACGTGAGGTGAAGTCGCGGACTGATAGATGCCACCCAGCGCCCGATCAGATCTGTCGGAGATCTTGTATCGGTAGATGCCATCGCCGTCGGGGGCGGGCCGCGAGGAGACGTAGTAGACGCCGGTCGTGCATCCGCCGATGCTGTAAGCGAGCAGCAGCTTCGCAGCTGAACGAATCAGCCTCATCGTTGACCTCCGATCGTGAGGCCGGAGCGGCGAAGTCGTGACGACTAACCACGCGCTCATCGCCCCCGGCATTGGTTTCAGGAACCAATGCAGCGTAGCGCGCGAGTGCGCCGGGCTGTTTGATCTGGGTCAGCGAGCGGTCGGCTATGCGCTCTCTCAAACGAAGCACTTGCGCTGGATCATCAAAGCCTATTGCCGGAACCGCCGCAGCAAGTCGGACGCTGCGCCACCCACGCCCGGAACATTGCGCGGGACACGGTTGTCGATCGACTGCTCCAGTCGCTGCTGCACCTGGGCGCGGATCAACCGAGCGGCGAGATCGACCAGTTCGTTGTCGAAGATGCCGCCGCGCATGAACGAGGGCCGTTCGTTGAGCAGCAGCATTCTGGTTACGCCGGTGAGCAGTTCGAGCGGTGCGTAGGCAGCTTGATTGGCCTGCACGTCGATGGTCTGGCCGTCACGCATCTGCATGAACGTCGCGCCATCGTAGACAAAGTTGTAGGTGCCGGCCTGACCTTCGTTGCTGCCGTCGGGCAGGAAGGTCACCTCGAGGTCGGTGCCGCGTACGCCGATGGTTGCCGTGGGCGTGTGGATGCGGAATCGCTCCGGATTGGCTTTGGCGATCAATCCGCTCACTACGCGCAGTGAGCCGCGCAGCAACTGCATGAAACTCGCATCCGAGGCGAGCACGCCCTTCATGCGGTATTCGATCAGTTTGAACTGCGTGTTCGGGCGCAACGCGATGACGGCGTTGTCGATCATCTTGAGCAGCACTTCGCCGTCGGCGCCGGTCTGGACGGTCTCGCCCTCGCGCACCGGCTCGTTCTGCGTCACGGCGCGTGGCGTGTGGTCGACGCCGATGACCTGCACGTTGCCCTGCGCGCGCTCCAGCGTGCCGACCACCTGGGCCATGAGCGGCGAGCTTGCGAGCCAGACGAGCAGCCCGAACAACAACGTTTGCAGGGGTCGGAACGCCATGGTGTCTCCTTGTCGACGCGGTGCGCGCTGCTCCGAGCGAGCAAGCGCATGCCTTGCGTGGCGCAGGCGAGCGCCGTCCCAGCAAGATCCCGGCCATGCGATTCACCGCGCCGACACCGTTACCTTCTTGGTTGAGCAGGCGCTGAAGTGCGTCCGATCGCGGGCATGCTGCACAGGCAAGGCGTTTGCGTGCCAACTACTTGGCGCAATCGGCTGGTCGATGTGCATGCGCGGCTTACGTGCAGCGTCCAGCTTTGACGGTCGTCGTCGCCCGGGCGCGTGATCATCGGGCCGCATTGAAGCTGCTACGCTCCACGCACTATCGGCAGCAGTGCGCAATCAGGAGGAGGGCGAAGCATGAAGTTCGGGCTGTTCTATGAGCATCAGGTGCCCACACCGTGGGACGAGAATGCCGAGCTGCGCGTGTATCAAGAGTCACTCGATCAGGTCGAACTGGCCGATCGACTCGGCATCGATTACGTCTGGGAAGTCGAACACCACTTCCTGGAGGAGTACTCGCATTCGCCCGCGCCCGAAGTGTTTCTCGCAGCCTGTTCGCAGCGGACCAAGCGCATTCGGCTCGGGCATGGCGTGATGCTGATGTCGCCCGGCTACAACCATCCGGTGCGAGCGGCTGAACGCATCGCGGCCCTCGATCTCGTGTCGAACGGTCGCGTCGAGTGGGGGACGGGTGAATCGGCCACGGCGCTGGAGATGGGCGGCTTCCAGATCGATCCGACCGAGAAGACGGCGATGTGGGCCGAAGGCGCTGAGCAGGCCGCGAACATGCTCGCGATGACGCCGTACCCGGGCTATCAAGGCAAGTACTTCTCGATGCCGCCGCGCAATATCGTGCCCAAGCCGGCGCAGCGCCCGCATCCGCCGATGTGGCTGGCGTGTTCGCGGCGCGAATCGATCCATCGTGCGGCGCGCATGGGGCTCGGCGCGCTCGCGTTCGCCTTCGTCGAGCCGGAGCTGGCCGGGCAATGGGTGAAGGAGTACTACGACATCATCAAGTCGCCCGAATGCGTGCCGATCGCGCATACCGTGAATCCGAATATCGCGGTGGTGAGCGGTATGTCGGTGCACCCCGACGGGCAGGAGGCCATCCGCCGCGGCGAAGAGGCGTTCAAGTTCTTCAGCTACTCACTCGGCTACGTGGGGATCTATGGTGCGCATCGTCCGGGGCGCTCGCAGATGTGGCAGCGCTTTCTCGAAGTCAAGGACGAGATGAAGTCGAACCCCGCGCACGGCGGAATCGGCGCGCCCGACGAGGTGCGCAGGAACTTCGAACGCTACGAGAGCGTCGGCATGGATCAGATCATCTTCATCCAGCAATGCGGGCGCGCCAGGCATGAGCACATCTGCGAATCCCTTGAGCTGTTCGCCCGGGACGTCATCCCCGCCTTCAAGCAACGCGATGTCGCCCGGCAGCGGCAGAAGGATGAA
>CADECO010000260.1:3457-8515 GCA_902825905.1 uncultured beta proteobacterium | reverse complement strand
GACGCTGTGCACGGCGCTCTTCAAGCGCGGGCTGCGCAATCAGTTCATTCAGGATGTTCGGCCGCTCAATGCCAACCTGCCGAACATGGTCGGTGAGGCCTACACGCTGCGTTACATCCCCGCGCGTGAGGATCTAAATTCGATCGCCGTGTTCCAGGATCGCGCGCATCCGCAACGCAAGGCAATCGAGGAGTGTCCGCCTGGCGCAGTGTTGGTGATCGATAGCCGGAAGAATTCCCGCGCGGCGTCGGCAGGCGGCATTCTCGTCAGCCGGCTCATGAAACGCGGGGTCGCGGGCGTGGTGACTGACGGCGGGTTCCGCGACTCGCCCGAGATCGCACAGCTGCCTTTCCCCGCGTATCACAACCGTCCTAGCGCTCCGACCAATCTCACGTTGCATCAAGCGCTCGACATCAACGTACCGATCGGATGCGGCGACGTCGCAGTCTGGCCGGGTGACGTCATCGTCGGCGATCGGGAAGGGGTCGTAGTGATCCCCGCCGCGATCGCCGATGAGATCGCAGCCGAAGCCGTCGAGATGACCGCGTTCGAGGATTTCGTTGCCGAGAAGGTGATGGAGGGGCGCTCGATCCTCGGCTTGTATCCGCCCACCGAGGAGCAGAACCGAACGGAGTTCGCTGCCTGGCGCGCCGCGCGCGGGCGCTAACCGCGGTTTCAGCGGGACACCCGGCGAGCGCTCGGGCAGTTTGCTCGCTTCTCTGCGCGGCGCGTTGCTGGCGGAGAGAGAGGGATTCGGTCACGTACCGCGACCCCGGCGCGTCGGCTCCTTCGAAGCATCGCCGCGCCCTTCTCATCCCTCCGCGAGCAAAGCAGTTTGCTCGCTTCTCTGCGCGGCGCGTTGCTGGCGGAGAGAGAGGGATTCGAACCCTCGATACGCTCATCACGTATACACGCTTTCCAGGCGTGCGCCTTCGACCGCTCGGCCATCTCTCCGCTACGGCGCGCTGGCTTGCGACGTCGCCCTGACGGGGCGCGGAGGATAAACCACGGATCAAATGGTGACAACCGCGTAACACATAGATGCAATCGGCGTTGGAAGGACCAAGTACAGCTTTGTTCCCTGCCCACGTCGAACAACTTTCGAAATGGCTCCGCGCGCTGCGGCTCAACCGGCGCTCCCAAAGAGAAGGATTTCTTTCTCGATGAGCACTGCGAAGTAGAAATGCCCGTGACGACTTCATCGCCATCGCTTGCATTGAGGCGGCTTGGATTGCGGCGATGTTGCGAGATTGTGTTTTGGTTGTTGTCGACTGTTTAACGACCGTCATTACGCGTGGCGCTTCGTCGCCGACCTGATGCCGGTCAGCGGTGGTGCGCCGAATTGGTAATGCCTCAGTGGTAGCCTGCGCGCACGCTTCCCTAGCGCTCGGATCTGTCTGCCCATTCGGCATTCGCATCCAGCGCTTGGAATTCAATACAAACCAAGAATGCGGAGTCGGAGGTAATTGAGAATGTCGCTCCAGGCACAGCCATGCCATCGCAACGCGCGCTTCGCGGGTTCTAGCCGCGATTCCCTCACACAGGCGCTACTTAAAGATTCGACGAGGCGTGCTTCACGCAACCGACCGGTTGCGCTGATTGCAGCGACGCTCGTCTCGCTGACGTTAGCCGATGCCGCAAACGCTGCCGAAGGTTGGTGGCGTTGGCGCCGCGCGCCGGCGATCAGCCTCAGCGCATCGACGGCCACCATCGCGTACGACGGCTCGACCACCATTTCGTGGTCGGTGCGTCGCGCGATCGAATGCGAAGCCTCAGGCGGCTGGAGCGGTGCTCGAGCAACGTCCGGAAGCCAAACGATTTCCGGCCTGAAAGCCAGCACCTCGTTCACGCTTACGTGCTGGGCATCGTCTGATTCAGAACCCGTATCCAAGTCGATCAGCGTGAACGTGGCTGCAGCTTCGCCACCACCACCACCGCCACCACCGCCACCACCACCACCGCCACCACCACCGCCACCCCCCCCCCCACCGCCACCCCCGCCACCCCCGCCCCCCCCCCCACCCCCCACACCCCCCACCGCCACCGCCACCACCACCACCACCACCGCCACCGCCACCGCCACCGCCACCGCCACCGCCACCGCCACCAGCGGCGCCGACGGTGTCGCTCGACGCTGCGCCGACGACGGTGAAGAGCGGTCAGGGGTCGATGCTGTCGTGGTCGGCGTCCAACGCCAAGGGCTGCACGGCCTCGGGTGCATGGACAGGTGCGCGCGCGCCCTCTGGAAGCGAAAGCACCGGTACGCTCACCAGCGACAAGACCTACAAGCTCGACTGCGTGGGCGATGGAGGAACGGCTACGAAGTCGGCCTCGATCACGGTCACCGATGCAGTGACCGGACCAACCGCCGGCCTCGACTTCAAGGGCAGCGGCTCCACCGGCGGAACCGTGCGGTTCGAGTTCACGAATCCGCTCGCGATGTACCCGGCTACCTATGTCTGGCGCGTCATGCCTCGCCAGCAGGCCGGCTACTACACGACGTTCTTCTGGGGCAACAACGGTACGTTCCTGTGGAACCAGGGCTCGCCTGACTCGTACTATGGCGCGCATCCGTATCCGACGAATCCGCCCAACGGCTCGACCCACAAGTGGGAGATCGCAGTGGGCGGTGGCGACGTCGTGAGCAACGAAGACGTCGTCTACAACGTCTGGTACACGCAGGCTCTGCGCGTGTGGTCCGACGGATCGGGCAAGCAGCACGAGTTCTATTGGAATCTGCCCGACACGAGCAAGGTCGTCAGATGGACCGAGAGGTCCAGCTACGGCGAAGCGCGTCCACCGTCACCGGCGCTGGTGTTCGGCGACGCACCGTGGAATCCGTCGAACGAGATCATGAACGGCATCCTGCGTGGCGTTCAGATCTACACGCAGTCGCTATCGCTCTCGGACATCCAGGCCGAGCTTCAGTCGCCGATGTCGACCAGCGCCGGCAAGTCGAGTGTCTGGTACCTGAACCTGAACCCGACGCCGAGCGATATCTCGGACAAATCGGGTAAGGGCAACAACCCGAGCTGGGTCGGTTCCGAGCGCCCCAGCTTGTGGAACGGGCAGTAGTCGATTCCAGCCGTTCCGGGCGGCGCGGGCCATAACGCCTGCGTCGCCCAGCGTTTCACATGAACGTCGCCCGGCTGCTGCCGTGAGCGGCTAAACTTCGGCGCGGTCGATCCCACGCTCCGGAGCAGCCAATGCCCAGACACGCTCAGTACGTCCCCCAAGGCGTCATTCCCGCGGTGCTGTTGCCGTTCTTCGACGACCTGTCGATCGACGAAGCCAGCTTCCGTGCACATCTGCACGATGTCGCGAGCGTGGAGGGCATCTCGGCGATTACCGTCAACGCGCATGCCTCCGAGGTCGCCTCGTGCACGTTCGACGAGCAACGGCGCGTGCTGGAGATCACCCAAGACACGATCGGCGGGCGTGTACCCATCGTGCACGGCATCTACGCCGAAGGCAGCCTGGAAGCACAGCGCCTCGCGAAGATGGCCACCGCCGGCGGCTCATCGGCGCTGCTGGTTTTTCCCTCGGGGATCTTCACGTTCGGTCAGCGTCCGGAGATGGCCGTCGAACATTTCAAGCGGATCGCCGAAGTCACCGATCTGCCGTTGATCATCTTTCAATACCCCCTGGCCGGCGGGCAAGGCTATCCGCTCGCCACGCTCGAGAAGATCATCGACAGCGTACCGACCGTGCGTGCCATCAAGGACTGGTCCGCCAATCCGCAATTGCACGATCGCCAGATTCGCGCGCTGCAGTCGCGCACCCCGGCCGTCAACGTGCTGACCACGCACAGCTCCTGGCTGCTCAGTTCGCTCGTGCTGGGTTGCAACGGCCTTCTCTCGGGCAGCGGTTCGGTAATCGCCGATCTGCAGGCCCGGTTGTTCCGCGCGGTGCAGGCGAACGATCTGAAGACGGCGCGAGCACTGCACGATCAGATCATGCCCACCGTCGAAGTGTTCTACGTCGAGCCATGGGTCGACATGCACAACCGCATGAAAGAAGCCCTGGTGCTGTTGGGCAAACTGCCGCGCGCGGTGGTGCGTCCGCCGCTGGTGAAGATCCCTGCCGCGGAGATCGAACGCATTCGCAAGGCGTTGATTGCCGCGCAGCTGCTGCGGCCGGCACAGGAAACGCGCAAGGCCGCCTGATCGCACGCATCACCGGGGCAATCAATGCGGCGTTTGTGGAGGCTGCTGCTCGCGCTTGCGATCGCCTTTGCGATCAGCGCAGCGGCTCATGCGCAGGGCGCTGCGCGACCGATCCGGCTGATCGTGCCGTTTCCGCCGGGTGCCGGCACGGACGTTGTTGCGCGAATCGTGGCGCAGCGATTGAGTGAGGGGCTGGGTACCCCGATCGTGGTGGAAAACCGTGCAGGGGCGGGTGGGGCGATCGGCGCCGAAGCGGTGGCCAGGGGCGACCCCGATGGCAACACCCTGCTGTTCGTCGCCTCGCCTTTCACGACGGTTCCCGCGACCACGCCCAAGCCACTCTACGACCCGGTCAAGCAGTTCGCCCCGGTCGCGTTGATCGCGCAGGGGCCGCTCGTCTGGGCGGTCGGTGCGAACTCCTCGATCAAAACCATGCAAGAGCTGATTGCTGCCGCGCGCGCGCGACCCGGCAAACTCACTTACGGCAGCGCCGGACCCGGCTCGGTGAATCATCTCGTGCTCGAGATGCTGCGGCATCGCGCTTCGCTCGACATCGTGCACGTGCCCTACAAAGGGATGGGGCCGGCGCTGATCGATCTGATCGGCGGGCAGATCGACATGCTCACCACCACCATCTCCGGAGCGCTTCCGTACGTGAAGCAGGACAAGCTGCGCGTGCTGGCCGTGACCGGCAAGGTGCGAGCGAAGCTGCTCCCCGACGCGCCGACGCTCGAGGAAGCCGGCGTCAAGCCTTTCGAGGTGAACAACTACTGGGGCATCGTTGCGCCGGGCGCAGCGTCACGCGAGGCAATCGCGCGGCTGCATGCGGAGGTGCAGAAACTTCTCGCGCAGGCTGACTTTCAGGAGCGACTGGCCCGCGAAGGCGTCGAGC
>CADECO010000260.1:1718-3357 GCA_902825905.1 uncultured beta proteobacterium | reverse complement strand
GGCCCCTCGATCAGCGCACGAACTCCAACCCGAACGAGCCGAGCTGGGTGTGCTGCTTGTCGGGCAGTGACGCGCGCAGCCCCTGCATCCGATCGTGGTCGTACTTCGCGGTGAGCTCGTTGAGCCTCGGTACCACTTCGTTGGCGTAGAGCTTCATCGAATTCAGCGTTTCCCCCATCGTGAGGAACCCCGCCTGGCCCATCATGATCAGGTGTTTGAAGCCGCCGGAGTATTCGTACATCGACTTGATCTGCTCGTACACCTGATCCGGCGTGCCGGCGAACACGTTGCCGCGCGCCATCTGATCGTCCAGATCGGGGTTCTGCGGCACGACTGAATCGGCCCCTTGCATGAATCGCACTGCCACATCCGGTGCGTGGTAACCCGGCGGATTGGAGTGATGGGCGGTGACCTTGTTGGAGCTCATGTACCACAGGATCTTCTCGGCGCCGGCGCGCGCCTTTGCCGGCGTCTCACCCACGTAGATGAGCGCGGCATAGGCGAGCCGATCGGGGTTGGCCGGACGGCCGTGGTGCTCGCGATACGCATCGCGATAGCCATCGAAGATCTTGCGCACGTTCATGTAGCCGGCGAGGAACACCGCGCCGACGTAGTCGCGTCTGGCCACCGGCACGCCGCTCGGTCCGCTGCCGATCGTGACCCACATCGGCGGATGCGGCTGCTGGAACGGCCGCGGCCAGATGTTGACCTGGCGATGGTGGTAGTAGCGGCCTTCGAAGTTGAACGGGCCATCGTGCGTGGTCCACGCCTTGAGGATGAGGTCGTGGGCCTCCCACATGCGATCGGCGCCGCGCAACGCGCTGATGTTGGCCGCGGACGACTCCCAGGGCACGCTGCGCACGAAGCCGCACTCCAGCCGTCCGCGCGAGAGCACGTCGATCATCGCCATCTCCTCGGCGACGCGCACCGGCTGATTGCGATTGGCGATCGGGTTGCCCAAGATCAGCAATCGAGCACTCTTCGATTGCCGCGCCAGAATAGCGAGCATCAGCGGCGCGGCCGGCACCACGCAGGTGGCAGTCTGGTGGTGCTCGTTCACCATGATCTCCAGGCCGTGCGATTCCGCCGCCAGCCACATGTCGAGGTACTGGTGGTACAGATCCGCCCCCTTGGCCGGATCGTAGTGACGATTCGGCAGATTGACCCGGATCGACTCGTACTGGGCCGGATCGGGCAGGTAAGGGTAGGCGTCTTCGGTGAAAAACCAGGTCTTCACGGGAGTGCTCCGAATGCGGTGGGATGACGTCGGTCAGAGGCGCGCGCGCAACCGGGCTCAGGCTGCGAACGCGAGCACATGCTTCGCGAACGCTTCGGGTTGTTCGACGTGCGGAGCGTGGCCGGCCTGCTCGATCTGCACGAACTTCGCGCCCGGAATCAGCTCCGCGTAGGCACGGCCATACGAGGGTTTGACCAGCCCATCGCTTGCGCCCCAGATCACGAGCGTGGGTACGTCGATGCGATGCAGCCGCGATTTGAGCTTGGGGTTGTGCAAGTACGGATCCCAGCCGTAGAGCGACAGGGCCACACGATTGCTCGCGATGATCTTCAGTTGATCGACCGTGAGCTTCGCCGGATCGGGGGCAAGAGCCGGGTTGTGCCACATGAGGCGATTCAGTTC
>CADECO010000260.1:0-1618 GCA_902825905.1 uncultured beta proteobacterium | reverse complement strand
CCGGTGATCGGTCCGCCGCCACCGTGCAGGACGAGCATGGCGGGGCCGCGCCCCTTGCGCCGCACTTCCAGCTCGATGCCCTGCAGGCGTAGTTTCGTGGTGGTTTGCTCTACGGCCATCTGCCATCCTTCGCTGTGAATTGGATGCGGCGTTGCGTGGTCAAGCCTTGTCGCAGCTAGATCAATCCTAGCGCAGGTCCCATCCATGTCGTAGACCCGGCCTTGGGACTGACCGCCGCGCCGCGCTACGATGTGCCCGCAACTTCATTGCACGGAGAGCGAACATGCCGGGAGTTCGATCGATTCTCATGCGCGTCGCCGCATTGCTCGCGTTGACCAGCGTTGGCGTGTGCGCCATCGCGCAGACATTTCCGGCCAAGCCGGTGCGGTTGATCGTTCCGTTTCCAGCTGGCGGCGCGGTCGACACCGTGGCACGCGCGGTGGCGCAGAAGCTCGGCGAGCAATGGAAGCAACCCATCCTGGTGGAGAACCGCGCGGGTGCCGGCGGCAACATCGGCGCCGACGCAGTGGCCAAGGCATCGCCCGACGGGCATACGCTGCTGGTGACCACCAACGGCCTGGCGATCAGCCCGAGCGTGTATCGCAAGCTGCCGTTCGACGCGCACAAGGACTTCGCTCCCTTGACCCAGCTCACCTCGTCCTACCTGGTACTGGTGTCGCATCCCCAGTTCGCGGCGACCAACGTGAAGGACATCATCGCGCAAGCGAAAGCCAAACCCGGCGCGATCGCGTACGGTTCGACCGGCGTCGGTGTCGCGCCGCACATGGTGATGGAGCAGTTCAAGACCACGACCGGAACCGACCTGCTTCACGTGCCTTACAAGGGTGACGCTCAACTCAATCCGGCGCTGCTCTCCGGCGAAGTGCAACTCGCGTTCATGCCGACCGTGGCGGTCGTGCCGCACATCAAATCGGGTAAGTTGCGCGGCATCGCGGTGACGCGTTCGAGCCGCACGGCGGTGTTGCCCGACGTGCCGACCGTCGCCGAATCCGGGCTTCCGGGGTTCGAGTATGCCGGCTGGCTTGGGGTGTTCGCACCCGCGGGCACGCCGCGCGAAATCGTCGGGCAGGTGCAGCGTGATATGACCAGCGCGGTGTTCAGTCCGGAGCTGAAGGATCGCCTGCCCAGTTGGGGATACGACCCGGTGCAATCGACCCCCGAGCAGTTCAGTGCACGCTATCAGTCAGACTTGGCGGGCTTCGCTCGGGTGGTCAAGGAGGCCCGAATTCCGGTGCAGGACTAGCGTGCGAAAAACACCTCAGCGAGCCGATTCTTCTGCAGCTTGCCGGTCGTCGTGAGCGGCAGTTCTGACTCCGTCGCGAATCGCACCAGCCGAGGCAGCTTGTAGGCGGCCATCTGCGAGCGGCAGTGGGCGAGGATCGATGCTTCGTCGAGCGTTGCGCCTGGCTTCGGGACGACCACCACCGCAACGATCTCATCGCGCGTCGCATCGGGGACGGCGGTGCAGAACGCCAGCTGCACGTCTGGATGCTGCATCAGCACTTCTTCCACCTCGATCGGCGCAACGTTGATGCCGCCGGTTTTGATCATTTCCTTGAGTCGCCCGCGAAAATGCAAGTGACCCGACGGTTCGATC
>CADECO010000259.1:0-8538 GCA_902825905.1 uncultured beta proteobacterium | reverse complement strand
CGCTTGGTGGAGAACACCGAAAGCATCGCGTCCGGGCCGCTGCCGTCGCGCAACTGGTCGAGCGGCGCGAGCACGTGCACCACGCCTTTGCCGAAGTCGAGCGCGCGCGCGAGGCCCTCACGCAAGGCGTTCTCGTTCTCCGGCTTGACCCAGACGTCGGCCACCGGCAGATCGATGCTGTGCTCCTTGAAGCGATCGAGCCGCGGCCAGGGGCGCACCGGCACGAACGCGTCATCGACACGCAAGTGCGTGTAGCCCTTGCCTGCCGCCCATTTGGCCAGATCGGTGTAGTAACCCTTGCGCGATACCACCAGCGGCGCGAGCAGGCCGATGTGCTGGCCGCGGTAGTGCGTCATCAGGCGCGCGACGATCGCATCCTGCGTCTGCGGCTCGATCGACACGTTGCAATCGGGGCAGTACTGCGTGCCGAGCTTGACGTAGAGCAGCCGCAGGAAGTGATAGATCTCGGTGAGCGTGGCCACCGTGCTTTTGCGTCCGCCGCGGCTGGTGCGCTGCTCGATCGCCACCGTCGGCGGGATGCCGAAGATCGCATCGACGTCGGGGCGCGAAGCGGGCTGCACGAACTGGCGCGCGTAGGCGTTGAGCGATTCGAGATAGCGCCGCTGCCCCTCGGCGAACACGACGTCGAATGCGAGCGTCGATTTGCCCGAGCCCGAGACACCGGTGATCACGGTGAATTCGCCGCGCGGCAGATCGATGTCGACGTTCTTCAGATTGTGCTCGCGCGCGTTATGGATGAGGATCGAGCGCTGCGCACGTTCACGCAGCGCGACCTGTAGCGGCGTGGCGGCGTCGGGTTCGCGTACGGTGGCCACGGCAGCACGCGGTGCAAGCCACGCGCCGTCGCGCAACGCCGCGTCGTACTCGCGCAGCGCTTTGCCGGTGTGCGAATCGGGGTGTGCCTTGACCGCTTCCGGCGTGCCGATGCAGACGACTTCACCACCCGCCTCGCCGCCTTCAGGGCCGAGATCGACCAGCCAGTCGGCGGCGCCGATCACGTCGAGGTTGTGCTCGATCACCACGACGGAGTGACCTGCCCCGATGAGTTTGCGCAGCGCCCGCAGCAGCTTGGCGACGTCGTCGAAGTGCAGGCCGGTGGTGGGCTCGTCGAAGAGGAACAGGCTGCCCGGTTGTTGAAGCTTTACCGATGTGGTCGAGCCCTTCTGCGCGGCCTCGGCCAGATGCCCGGCCAGCTTCAACCGTTGCGCTTCGCCGCCGGAGAGCGTCGGCACCGGCTGGCCGAGTTTCAGATAGTCGAGCCCGACGTCGGCGAGCGGCTGCAGCGACGCGAGCACCTCGGGACGATCGGCGAAGAACGCGATCGCCTCGGTGACGGTGAGATCGAGCACGTCGGCAATGCTCTTGCCTTCGAGCGTGACCTCGAGCGTCTCGGCGCGGTAACGCGAGCCGTTGCAGTCCGGGCATCGCAGATACACGTCGGAGAGGAACTGCATCTCCACATGCTCGAAGCCGTTGCCGCTGCAGGTGGGGCAGCGCCCGTTACCCGAGTTGAAACTGAACGTGCCGGTGGTGTAGCCCCGTTCTTTCGCCGTGGGCGATTGCGAGAACAGTGCGCGGATCGTGTCGAACGCGCCGACGTAGCTCGCCGGATTGGAGCGCGTGGTACGGCCGATCGGCGTCTGATCGACCATCACGACTGCGGCGATACGCTCGGCCCCGCGAATCACGCGGTGCGCGCCGGCGGCCTCGGTCGGTTTGCCTTTGAGCTTGAGCAGCGCCCGATAGAGTACGTCCTGCATCAGCGTCGATTTGCCTGATCCGGACACGCCGGTTACGCATACCAGCCGCTGCAACGGGATGGCGACGTCGATCGACTTCAGGTTGTGCTCGGCCGCACCGATGATCTCGAGGTGCGCATGACGCTCTGGAATCGGCAGCCGGCCGATGCCTGAATCGACGCGCCGCTGGCCAAGCAGATACTGCGCAGTGAGCGTCTTGGCCTCGCGCAACGCTTCGGGTACATCGAAGTAGACGATCTCGCCGCCGCGCTCGCCCGGGCCCGGCCCCATGTCGAGCAGCCGGTTCGCGGCGAACATGACCTGCGGATCGTGCTCGACTACCAACAGCGAATTGCCGGCGTCGCGCAACCGCTTCATCACGTCGATCACCCGGCCCATGTCGCGCGGATGCAGGCCGATCGAGGGTTCATCGAGTACGAACAGCGTGTTGACCAGCGACGTGCCCAGCGCGGTGGTGAGATTGATCCGCTGCACCTCGCCGCCCGAGAGCGTGCGCGACTGGCGATCGAGCGTGAGATACGACAGCCCCACTGCATCGAGATAACGCAACCGCGCGCGGATCTCGGTGAGTACCAGATCAGTGGCTTCATCGAGCGGCGCGGGCAGTTGCAAGTCGGCGAAGAAACGGCCGACGCGCTCGATCGGCAGCAGCATCAGATCGTGCAGCGTGAGGCCAGGCAACGCCGCGTGCGCCGACTGGCTCCATTCGACGCCTTGCGGGCGAAAGCGCGGGGTATTGCGCAGGGCCGCATCGGCATCGGTCCGCGTGCCTACTCGCCACAGCAGCGACTCGGGTTTGAGGCGTGCGCCGTCGCATGCGCCGCACGTGGTGTAGGCACGGTAGCGCGAGAGCAGCACGCGAATGTGCATCTTGTACGCCTTGCTCTCCAGCCAGGTGAAGAAGTGCTTCACCCCGTACCACTGCGTCTGCCACTTGCCTTTCCAACCCGGCTCGCCTTCGAGCACCCATTGGCGTGCGTCGGCGGGCATTTCGCGCCAGGGTACGTCGAGCGCGATGCCGTCGCGCCGGGCGAACTTGGCCAGATCGCGCTGGCACTCGTCGAAGCTCTTGGTCTGCCATGGCTTGACCGCACCCTCGGCGAGCGTCTTCGATTCGTCGGGGATCACCAGTCCGTAGTCGACACCGATGATGCGTCCGAAGCCGCGGCACGCATCGCACGCGCCGAGCGGCGAGTTGAACGAGAACAGGCTCGGCAGCGGATCGCGATAGTGCAGATCGCAATCGGCGCAGTGCAGATCGGTCGAGAAGCGCCATACCGGGCTTGCGGCCGCGCCTTCGTCGCCGACCACGTAGGCATTCAGCCGGCCCTGACCGACACGCAACGCCGCTTCGATCGCTTCGATCACCCGCGCGCGCTCGACGCCACCCAGTCGAAACCGATCCTGCACCACTTCGAGCAGCTTCTTCGTTTCGCTGTGGAAGCGCGTGTAGCCCTGCTGCTCCAGCAGTTGTTTGACTTCACCCTGGCTGAAGTTCTTCGGGATCGGTACCGGAAAGGTGACGACGACGCGCGGGTCGGCTGCCGCACTGGCACGCGCGGTCAGCTCGGCCTGGATCGACTCGGCCGTGTCGCGACGCACCGGCTGCGCGCAGCGCTTGCAATAGAGCTGGGCGGCGCGCGCGTACAGCAGCTTCAGGTGGTCGGACAGCTCGGTCATCGTGCCGACCGTCGAGCGCGAGGTGCGCACCGGATTGGTCTGATCGATCGCGATCGCCGGCGGAATGCCCTCGATGCGATCGACCTGCGGCTTGTCCATGCGATCGAGGAACTGTCGCGCATACGGCGAGAACGTCTCGACGTAGCGACGTTGCCCTTCGGCATAGAGCGTGTCGAACACCAGCGACGATTTGCCCGAACCCGATACGCCGGTGACGACGGTCAGCTCACCGAGTGGAATGTGCAACGACAGATTCTTGAGATTGTTCTGGCGTGCGCCGAACACGCCGATGGCCTGGCCCAGATATTTGTCCATGGGTGCCGCAGAGGGGAAGCGTGCGTTGCGCGGCTTGACGTGGTGAACGTGCCGCGGACGCGCTTCGATTGGAGAGATGCGGCGATTCTAGCGAGGAATCCGATGCGACTTGTCCGCGTTCGCGTGAATGCGCGCATCGACGAATGGCGCGCGAGGCCGTGATATAAGCGCGACATCGGTTGCGTGGCCTGCAATCGCGTGTTCATCGATCGAAGTCCGGCAATCATTTCCGGCAATCCATTGGAGGAAATCGGCGTGCTGAATGGCAAGAAGATCGTGGTCGTGGGCGGATCGTCCGGCATCGGGCTGTCCACCGCCGCGTTGTGCAAGGAGCAGGGCGCACGCGTGACGATCGCCTCGCGTTCGCGGCAGAAGCTCGATGCGGCGGCGGCAAAGCTCGGGGTGGAGGCGCGCGAAGTCGACGTCACCGCTGATGCGAGCGTCGAGGCGCTGTTCGCGGCGCTTGGCGAGGTCGATCATGTCGTGGTGAGCGCGGCGCAGCTGCGCGCCGGACCGTTCAAGACGCAGTCGATGGACGATGCCCGGGCCACGATGGAAAGCAAATTCTGGGGCGCGTGGCGGGTGGCGCGCACGGCGAAGTTCGCCGCCGATGGTTCGCTCACGCTGGTGTCGGGGTTTCTGAGCATCCGTCCGCGACCCAACTCCGCGATCGTCGGTGCGGCCAATGGTGCGCTCGATGCGCTGGCACGCAGCCTCGCCATCGATCTGGCGCCGGTGCGCGTGAATGCGGTATCTCCAGGCATCATCGACACGCCGATTCGCGCGGCGATGCCCGAGGAGGCACGGCGCGCGATGCTCCAGCAGATCGCCTCGGGGCTGCCGGTGCGGCGCGTGGGCCTGGGCGAGGACATCGCCCGACAGATTCTCGCGTTCATCACCAACGGATTCGCCACCGGCTCGGTCGTCACCATCGACGGCGGCGGGTCGATCGTCTGAATCCGATTCACGAAGGAGATTTGATGAAACTCTGGTACGCCCCCGCATCGCCGTTCGCACGCAAGGTCCGCGTGGCGGCACTCGAACTCGGTCTGAGCGATCGCATCGAGCTGGTCGAGGTCGCGGTGTCGCCCGCCAAACCGAACACGGATCTCGCGCGCGAGAATCCGCTGATCAAGGTTCCCGCGCTCAAAGGCGACGACGGCACGCTCTTGTACGACTCGCGCGTGATCTGCGAGTACCTCGATGCGCTTGCCGGCGGCGCGCGATTGTTCCCGGCGGTGGGTGCGGCACGCTGGAGTGCGATTACGCGGCAGGCACTCGGCGACGGCATCATGGACGCTGGCGTTCTGCGTCGCTATGAGCTCGCGCTGCGCCCCGCTGAACTGCGCTGGAGCGACTGGCTCCAGGGGCAGCTGGTGAAGATCGAGCACGCGCTCGATGCCGCCGAAGCCCAGGCCGCTAAATGGGCCGATGGGTTCGACATCGGGCACGTTTCCATCGCCTGCGCCTTGGGATATCTCGACTTCCGTTTTCCCGACGCCGGCTGGCGTGCGACTCGACCGACGCTCGCGGCATGGCTCGCGCGCATCGAGCGGCGGCCGTCGCTCGCTGAAACGAGGCCCGGAGTTTGAGTTTGGATCCTTGCGAAAGAAAGCTTGTCTTGAGGTGCTTACCTCGCCCCTAAGGCAATTGGAATTCGTTGCCGCGAGAAATTTCGACAACTTGGGAGCAGTCGATGACGAGTCGACGTGACGGCCTGAGAGCGATTGGCGCCATAGCAGCCGGATGGCTCGGGGCTTGTGGGACTACGCCGGATCCCAAGACCTCGCAACACTTCGTCCTTGTCCATGGGGCTTGGTCAACATCGGCAGTCTGGAGCCGCCTTGCGCCGCATTTGCGCGCCGCAGGACACCGAGTAACCGCGATCGAACTTCCCGGGCGGGGCCGTGACAGTAGACCGAGCGAGGATGTCACGCTCGCGAGCTACGCGAGTGCGATCACCGATGTTTTGAAGATCCAGGGTTCATCGGTCGTGCTCGTCGGGCACAGCCTGGGCGGGATGGCGGTGTCGCAGGCCACCGAATATGCGCCGGACATGGTTCGCACTCTCGTTTTCCTCACTGCCTTTGTGATGGGCGATGGGGAGACGACCGCGTCACGTCGCGATCCACATTCGGGATTGAATCCGGCGCTCCGATTCGACTTTCGGCCCGGTACCAAGATCCCATTGCGCTCGCGACTTGACCCGGCCTACGCAGCTCAAATTCGCGCAGCGTGGTTTCCCGAACTCCCACAGGGGGATGCTGATCAAGTGATTCGCGATCTGATTTCCGAGCCAGCAGCGCCCGCTGCCGAAAAGCTGCAGCTATCGGCCGCTCGGTTTGGTCGCGTCGACAAGGTGTATATCCAATGTAGCCGCGACGGAGGGATCACTCCAAGTATGCAGCGCAATCACGCGTCCAAGTGGCCGATGCGACGGGTCCTTACACTGGAAGCTGGGCACTGGCCGATGCTTAGCATGCCGGAGCGGTTGAGCCGCATGCTCACCACGGAAATATAAGCAAAGCGCTCAAGGGGAGTGCGTTTCACCGGGTACCGCAGAACACTTCTATGGCCCGTCGGCGCTCCAGCGTGCAGGATTTCGGGCGTGAGGTTGAGCTCTTGCATTCGGGAATCGCTAGCCATTGTCTACCCACTCGCTCACCGAGCGGTCGTGAGAGCGTTCGCGCCCCGCTCAAATAACCTGCGTGCAGGCCCGCATCACCTTGGTGACCAGCTCGTCCTGCTTGCCGCGCCGGCCGAGCGCGAACAACGCACCGGGCAGCCTGATCTCATCGCGGATTGAATTGAGCATGGCGTCGGACTCGCTGAACCATTCGCGCGTCTCGATGACGACGACGTAGACCGGCTGCTCGGGCAGCAGGCTCACGTACTTCTGGCAGATCCAGGCGTGGCGCACCCGCGGGTTGCCGCCGAGCACGCGTTTCAGATCGACCAACCCCTCGTCGCTCACCTTGGCCTGGAAGAATTCGTCGCCGCGCGACAGCCGTGCACGCTGCCGATACGCGCGCTCGTATTGTTCCAGCTGCACGCCGGCGCGTTCATCCCACAGTCGCGCCGATGACTCGTCGCCCGCGTCTTTGTAGAAGGCGTAGGCCGCCTCGCACGCCGGGATGACGTGATGGAACGAGTCGAGCACGCTTTGCAGCAGCGGAATGGCACGCGCATCGCCCTGCTTAGCAAGGAGTCGTCCCACGGCCAGGCGTGCATCGAAGCTGTCGGGGTGGCGATCGAGAAAGGCCTGATAGAGCGTGAGCGGGTCGCGCTCGGGCTGGTAGCGGTCTGAGAGCGTCGACAGCTCCCACCACTGCGCCGAGGTGCGGATGGTCTCGGCGGTGGCTTCGAGCTCGGCCAGGCGCATCTTGGCTGTTCGCGCCTGATCGTGCCTTGCCTTCCACTGGGTGAGGTGGCGCGTGCGCCAGCGCCCATCGAACTCCGCAAGCACGCGCTCCAGGTGAGGGGCCAGCCAGTATTCCGCCGCGCTTACTTCGAGCACGCCGGGCAACTCGGGCGGCGCACCGATGGCATCGAGTCGATCGCGCAGGGGCGGATGCGTGTCTTCGTCGTTGTCCGAGCGGCGCATCGCACGGCGCACGCGCGTGAGCACCTCGCTGCGCGCGGCGCTGTAGTTACGCACGAATCGGTACAGCCCCGAATAGGCGTCGCCGGCGGGTTCGGGGTCGGCATGAGCGCGATCGAGCAGCGGCTGCCAATAGCGGTCATCCAGGATGCCGCTTTGCACATGGGTGGCCACCAGCGCCATCGCCGTGGCCCGAGGCGAAGTGAGCTTCGCTGCCAGCGCGTCGGCCTTGAATTCGTTCGCGCGCGCCAGCGCGAAACTGTACGCGCCGAAGTACGAACCGAACCGCTGCCACAGGCCGCGCAATAAGGCGAAGGTATAGCCGCCAGCGTGCTCGAGCGCATCGACCGCGCGCGTCCACGACGAACGCATTCGATAGATGCGCGCCGCGAACCGGTCGCCGGAGCGGGAGAAATGCGCCATCTCGTGCGCGAGCAGCGCGCGCGCCTCGTCGAGCGTCAGCGCCAGGATCAGCGGCAGCCCGACGTAGAGCGTGTTGCGGTTCCAGCCGAACATGCCCAGCCGCGGTGACTGATCCACCCGCAGCTCGAATTCGTCGGTCAGCACGATCGCGTGGATCGTGCGCGCGCCGGTCTTGCGGCGCACCAGCGCAACGTCGGCAGCGATCTGTGCGAATTCGCCCGAGCGCATGTCGTAGCCTTCGGGCGTCGACGGTTTCGTGCGCAAGCCGCGCCACAGCAGCCAGGCAAGCGGCAGCAGCAGCAACCCGAGTTTGCGCTCGACCAGGAACTGCCACGGCGCATCGCTGAGCGCGGCAAGGACCAGCAGCGCAATGAACGCGCCGACCGCCACGATCACCACCAACGCGCGCAGCACGCCGCCAACGGCGGCCAGGCCGGCTACGCGCAGGCGATAGGCGTTTGGATTGCGTTCGAACTGCTGAGTGCCGCGCTCGATGACCTGCACAAGCTCGGCGCGGCGTCGACTGCCGGGTGCGCGGCTCATCGCGGCGTGTCCTGGGCGAATGCGGGAAAAAGGGAGGAGCCGCGTGCCTTGCTCACTGCTCGCCCGGCGGGTGCCGAAGTTGTAGGTGTTTGAAACACTGCCAGCCAGTCGACCCTGTGACGATGCTGGGACGATATTGTGCCACGCAAACTCGCCACTTCGACACTGTTGTCTTATGAAAGGCAGTGTTGGCGC
>CADECO010000258.1:4051-8558 GCA_902825905.1 uncultured beta proteobacterium | reverse complement strand
CGGCGCGACGCTTGCGGCCAACTCACAGAGCATGTTCGCCGCATCGTAGGCGAGCACCGCTGCCAAGCCCGACATCGGTTGTATCGCCACCACCAGCAGCGCGGCCTGCGTGATCGGCTGATGCGTGACGCGCGCGAACGTGAGCACCGCCAACGCCTTGCCGAGGAAGCGCACGCCCACGAACGCCGCACCGGCCAACCCCGCGACCAGCAGCGTGCTCAGATCGAGACTGGCCCCGACCAGCGAGAACAGCACCAGATAGAAGAACTGCCCCACCACGCCGAAATCGATGGCCATGGTGTGACCGCCGCGATCGAAGTTGCGCAGGCCCAGCCCGAGCCCGAGCAACGTCACCAGCACCGAGAGCTTCCATGCAAGCGCCAGGCCGACGGCCAGCACGACCAGCCCCAGGGTGGCGATGAGCTGGCGATCCTCGCGCTTGCCGGTGATGCGATACACGATGAGCGCGATCCAGGTCATCGCAGCCGCCAGGACGATCGAGCCGACAAGAAGATAGAGCGGCCGGCCGATGCCCTGCCCGAGCCCGCCCTCCTGTCCGCCGGCGAGCGAAGGCACGAGCGTTGTCAGCACCAGCACTGCGATGGTGCTGTTGATTGCCGCCAGCAGCAACATGCGCTCGGTGACCTGACCCTGCGCGCTGGAATCGGCGGCGACCCGCATCACGACCGCGGGCGAGGTCGAGATGCCGATCGCGGCGCCGATCAACGCGACGGCCGCCGGGAAATCGAAGTAGACGGCGAGAAGGTAATAGAGCAGCGCTCCGGTTGCGGCGCTCTCGGCGATCGCCATGACCGCGATCATCGGCGCGCGCCGCAGCCACGCCAGATCGAGACGCCCACCCAGCTCGAACAGCACCAGGCCGAGCGATATGTCGACGAAGATGCGCAGGTCTTCGGTGAGCGGCGGCGGTATCAGGCCGGTCGCGCCCAGCAGCATGCCGGTGGCCGCGTAGCCGGAGATCCGCGGGATGCGCAGACCGCGCGCGGCCAACTCGCCGCCCAGCAACGCCAGGATGACGAGCGTGCCGATCATCACCATCGGATTGCCCGGCAGCCATTGCGTCGGAAGGAAGGGGAGTCCCAGCATGTTCGCCCACAAGCGTCGTCATTGAAATGGCGCGCGGCGCTATCTGCGCTCTCTGCGCCGACTCCGGCCGGCCTGCGACCCCCTCAAGTCGCCGCCGCTGCTAGCTCGATCATTGCCAGCCGCGCGTGCCCGTGTGTTATTCCTCGGTCACGATGATCAGATGGACGCGATACGGTCCGTGCGCGCCGAGCACCAGCACCTGCTCGATGTCGGCGGTGCGCGATGGTCCGGAGATGAAGTTCACCGCGCGCGGAAGCTGGCCCAGTTCGTCGCGCGCGAGCTGCCACGCGTCTTCCATGTAAGCAACGATCCGTGACGCGTTGATGATCGCGATGTGCGTCTCCACCAGCAGACTGACGCTGGCCGGCGTGGCGGCACCGGAGACGACCATCAGTGTGCCGGTCTCGGCCACCGCGGCGAATGCGCCGGTGACACCGACCAGGTCGGCGTCGACCGCGGCACGAGCCTGCAACTCGATACCGGCTTGCGTCCACGCGAGGTCGGCGAGCTGCGGCCACACGCAACCGCGCAAGGCCAGGCGGTGCGCCTCGAGGTAACGCCGGACCGCGCCCGGCACATCGGTGGTGCGCTCGACCAGTTCGGTCGTGCTTTGCATCGATTCGGCGCGCGATCTGAATCGGCTCACCAGATCAGGCTCGAGCGGCCGCAGCGGACCGCGCGGCCGGCGGCGCAGATACGTTTCGACCGCCTCGCGCTCCGCCAAAGAGGGACGCGACAGACCACGCCCCTGCGCGGTGCGGATGCGTTCCAGAATGCGGGTGCGTGCACTGTTCGACATGGCCGGAGTGTAACGGCTGGCGATCGTTCCGGTCATGACCGACCGTCATGGCGAATCCACGAACAATGCTGACGGCGGGCTCAGCCGCCTGCTAGGATGATCGTGCAAGCGATGCGGATGTCGAACTTGCCCCGGATCAATTCCACACTAAAGGCGTAGTCCATCGAGGAGGCTTCCATGATTCACCGCAACACCTGCCGCGTCGTCACCGGCGCAGCGGCCGCAGCGTTGGTCGCCGGACTGAGCATGACAGCCAGCGCTCAACAGCCCGCGCCCAAGGTTCTGAAGATGCAATCGAGCTGGCCGGCGAGCCTGACCATTCAGGATCATTTCAGGCACATCGCCGCGCAGACCGAGAAGCTGACCGGCGGCTCGCTCAAGATCGAGACGATGGCCGCGGGTCAGATCGTGCCGCCTTTCGAGGTGCTCGATGCCACGCACAAGAAGGTGATCGACGGCATGCACTCGATCTCCTACTACTGGGTGGGCAAGCACAAGGCTGCGGCGCTGTTCGCCGGCCCGCCCGGCGGACCGTTCGGCATGGATCACATGGACTACTACGGCTGGATGTACGAAGGCGGCGGCCACGACATGTGGATCGACTTCTATCAGAACATCCTCAAGCTCAACGTCATGCCGTTCCCGGCGCATCCGTCGAGCCCGCAGGCGTTGGGCTGGTTCAAGAAGCCGCTGAAATCGGTCGCCGATTTCAAAGGCATGAAATGCCGGCAGACGGGACTGAACGCCGACGTGTACGCCAAGCTCGGCCAGACCGTCGTGAATCTGCCCGGCGGCGAGATCGTTCCGGCTGCACAGCGCGGCGTGATCGACTGTGCCGAATGGGTCGGTGGCATCGAAGATCTGCGCATGGGCCTGCCGGGCGTCTTCAAGTATCACTACACCCCGGGCATGCACGAGAACAACTCGATCGGCGAATTCGTGGTGAATCTCGACGTGTGGAAAAGCCTCACCATGCCGCAGCAGGAGGCGATCAAGTCCTCGCTCAAGGATGCATTCATCTCCTGGATCACCCGCTGGCAGAAGCAGAACGCCGAAGCGATGGAAGAGATGGTCAAGAAGCACGGCACCATCATCCTGCGCACCCCGCCCGATATCCTGCAGGCTACGCTCAAGGCATGGGATGAGGTCGCGAAGGAAGAATCGGCCAAGGACGCGTTCTTCAAAAAGGTGTACGACTCGCAGCGCGCCTACGCGGCGAAGGTCGTGCCGGCCAAGCGTTATATGTTCCCGCCCTACTCGTTCGCGGCGAACTACTACTGGGGTGGTGAGGGCGGCGCGAAACCCGCGGCACCAGCACCGGCGAAGAAGTAGCGCCGGCTTGTTACCCAGATCGAAAACCGGGCGATGCCCGGTTTTTTTTCGCGCATTGCCTTGCACGTACTTTCGTCCGCCCTCTTGCCTCCCTCTCTAGCCTCGGTTCTATTGCTTGTGCTCTCACCCCGCTCTTACACGCTCCTCCAAAGACATGTGTTTCGGGTGCGAATCGACACGCGGCCGTCTGCGATAATGAAGGGCTTTTCGCTCGCAACTTTGAAGGGAGATCCCCGATGAACAAACGCCTACTGGGCGCCCTGGGTGCAGCGGTCGCCGCCGCGTTCGCGACCAGCGCGATTGCCCAGCAACCCGCAGCCGCAGGTGCCCGATCGCTCAAGATGCAATCGACCTGGCCGGCAAGCCTCACGCTCCAGGACAACTTCAGGTTCTTCGCCGAGCGCGTGGACAAGCTCACCGGCGGTCAGGTCAAGATCGAGACGATGGCGGCCGGTCAGGTCGTGCCACCGTTCGAAGTGCTCGACGCCACACACAAGAAGGTGATCGATGGCTTCCACGCCATCGCCTACTACTGGGTCGGCAAGAACAAGGCGGCAGCGCTGTTCAGTGGCCCCCCGGGCGGACCGTTCGGCATGGATCACACCGACTATCTGGGCTGGATGTTCGAGGGCGGCGGACTGGAGATGTGGGCCGACTTCTACCAGAACACCCTGAAGCTCAGCATCGTGCCGTTTCCGATACTGCCTTCCAGCCCGCAGGCGCTGGGCTGGTTCAAGAAGCCGCTGAAGAGCGTGGCCGATTTCAAAGGCATGAAATGCCGGCAGACCGGCCTGAACGCCGATGTGTACGCGAAGATGGGCCAGGCGGTGGTGAACATGCCCGGCGGCGAGATCGTGCCCTCGGCGCAGCGCGGCGTCATCGATTGCGCCGAATGGGTCGGCGGCATCGAAGATCTGCGCCTGGGCCTGCACAGCGTGTTCAAGTACCACTACACGCCCGGCATGCACGAGAACAACTCGATCGGCGAACTCGGCATCAACCTGGACGTGTGGAAGAGCCTGACCCCGCAGCAGCAGGAGGCGATCAAGTCCGCTTCGCTCGAGACGCTGATGCGCTGGGGCATGAAGTGGCAGAAGCAGAACGCCGACGCGATCGAGGAGATGCTCAAGAAACATGGCGTGCAGATCCTGCGTACGCCGCCCGATATCCTCACCGCGACGCTTCGCGCATGGGACGAAGTCGCCAAGGAGGAATCGGCGAAGAACGAGGTGTTCAGGAAGGTGTACGAGTCGCAGCGCGCGTACGCGG
>CADECO010000258.1:0-3951 GCA_902825905.1 uncultured beta proteobacterium | reverse complement strand
TCGGCGAAGAACGAGGTGTTCAGGAAGGTGTACGAGTCGCAGCGCGCGTACGCGGCCAAGGTCGTGCCGGCCAAGCGCTACATGTTCCCGCCCTACTCGTTCGCGGCGAACTACTACTGGGGCAGCGAGGGTGCCGCAAAACCGGCGGCGCCGGCACCGGCGAAGAAGTAACGCGAAGAAGCAACAAAAAAAGCCGGGCTTGCCCGGCTTTTTTTATTCGATCGCCTTGACCAGATCCTCGACCACCTTCTTCGCGTCGCCGAAGACCATCATGGTCTTGTCCATATAGAACAGCGGATTGTCCAGCCCGGCGTAGCCCGCAGCCATCGAGCGCTTGTTGACCAGCACCGTGCGCGCCTTGTGCACGTCGATGATCGGCATGCCGTATATCGCGCTGCCTTTTTCGTACGCGAGCGGATTGACCACGTCGTTGGCACCCAGCACCAGCACCACGTCGGTGGTGCCCATGTCGCTGTTGATGTCCTCCATCTCCAGCACCTGCTCGTAGGGCACCTCTGCTTCGGCCAGCAGCACGTTCATGTGCCCGGGCATCCGTCCGGCCACGGGATGGATTGCGTAGCGCACGTTGACGCCCTTCGCGATCAGCTTCTGCGCCATTTCCTTCACGGCGTGCTGGGCACGCGCAACGGCCAGGCCATAGCCGGGCACGATCACCACCGACTCGGCGTTCGACATCAGGAACGCGGCGTCATCGGCCGAACCAGATTTCACCGTCTTCTGCTCGGCCCCCGCTGCGGCCGTACCCTCGGCCGCACCGAACCCGCCCAGGATCACGCTGAAGAACGAGCGGTTCATCGCCTTGCACATGATGTACGACAGGATCGCGCCCGATGATCCGACCAGCGATCCGGCGATGATGAGCATGGTGTTGTTGAGCGAAAACCCGATGCCTGCGGCGGCCCAGCCCGAGTAGGAGTTGAGCATCGAGATCACCACCGGCATGTCGGCGCCACCGATCGGAATGATGATCAGCACGCCGAGCAGAAAGGCGATCGCCGTCATGACGATGAACGGCGTCCAGGCTTTGTCGGGCGCCAGGAAGAACGCCGCGCCGAAGCCGATCATCACCAACGCGAGCAGCAGGTTGAGCAGATGCTGGCCGGTGAACACCACCGGCGCGCTGGAGAACAGCCGGAACTTCTTGCCCAGCCCCGCGAGCTTGCCGAACGCGATGATCGATCCGGAAAACGTGATCGCGCCGACGAACGTGCCGATGAACAGCTCGAGCTTGTTGCCGGTAGGCAGCGGATCGGCCACACCGAACGCCACGGGATTGTTCACCGCCGCGAAAGCGATCAGCACCGCCGCCAGCCCGACCAGCGAGTGCATCGCCGCCACCAGCTCGGGCATCTGCGTCATCTCGACCTTGCGCGATACGTACGCGCCGATCGCTCCGCCGATCACCATCGCCAGCAGGATCAGATCGAGTCGACCCTTGGCCACGACGGCGAGCGTGGTGATCACCGCGATCGCCATGCCGACCATGCCGAACAGATTGCCGCGGCGCGCACTCAGCGGATGCGACAAGCCCTTCAATGCCAGGATGAAGCACACCGAGGCAACGAGGTACCACAGCGCGACCTGGTTGGCGCTCATAGCGTCGACTCCGCTTCGGCCGACCCCGCTTCGGCCGACCCCAATTCAGCCGACTCCGATTGCCCCACGACGGCTCGATCCATCGGATTCATTTCGCCTCCCCGCCCTTGCGTTCTTTCTTCTTGAACATCTGCAGCATGCGCTGCGTGACCAGGAATCCACCGGCCACGTTGATGGCGGCCAGGGCGACGGCGATCACGCCCATGACCGAGCCGAAATCGATCTCGGTCGGGCCGGCGGCGAGAATCGCACCGACGATGATCACGCTCGATATCGCGTTAGTGACCGACATCAGCGGCGTGTGCAGCGCGGGCGTCACGTTCCAGATCACGTGGTAGCCGACGAAGATCGCCAGCACGAACACGATCAGGTTGAGGACGGTTGGATCGACGGTTCCGGTCACGGCTTGATTGCTCCTCTGCGCATCACTCTCGACTCCTCACCCTTCACTCTTCACCCATCACTCTTCACGACCGCTTCACCACCGCCCCGTCGATGCACGCGAGGCTGCCGGCGACGATCTCGTCGTCGCGATCGATCTTCAGCTCGCCCGTCTTCGGGTCGACGATGACGGCAAGAAAATTGAGCAGATTGCGCGCATACAACGCGCTGGCATCGGCCGCGACGGTTGCCGGCAGATTCGGAATGCCCACGATCTTCACGCCGTGCTTGATCACCGTCTTGCCCAGCTCGGCGATGGCGCAGTTGCCGCCCTGCTCCACCGCCATGTCGACGATGATCGAGCCTGGCTTCATCGATCGGACCATATCTTCGGTGATGAGTACCGGCGCCTTGCGTCCCGGAATCAGCGCGGTGCTGATGACGATGTCGGCCGCCTTGGTGCGCTCGGCCACTGCCGCGGCCTGACGCTTCATCCACGACTCGGGCATCGGCCGCGCGTACCCGCCGGCACCTTGCGCGATCTGGCGCTCCTCGTCGGTTTCGTAGGGCACGTCGACGAATTTCGCGCCGAGCGACTCGATCTGCTCCTTCACCGCCGGACGCACGTCGGAGGCTTCGATCACCGCACCCAGCCGCTTGGCCGTGGCGATCGCCTGCAAGCCCGCCACACCTGCACCCAGGATCAGCACGCGCGCCGCTTTCACCGTGCCGGCGGCGGTCATCAGCGTGGGCATGAAGCGCTGGTATTCGTTGGCGGCGATCATCACCGCCTTGTAGCCGCCGATGTTGGCCTGCGACGAGAGCACGTCCATCGATTGCGCGCGCGTCGTGCGCGGCAGCCATTCCATCGCGAAGCCGGTCACGCCCTGCTTGGCGTACGTCTCGATCTGCGCCGCGTCGTACGGATTGAGCAGGCCGATCACGATCGCGCCGCGCTTGACGTGTTCGAGCTTGTCGCCTTCCAGGCCGCGTACGCAAAGCACGATCTCGGCTTGTTCGAGCGCTTCGCGGGCGCTGCCGACCACGCTGGCGCCGGCATTCTGGAACTCCGCGTCGGGAATACTCGCCTGGATGCCGGCACCGGCCTGCACCAGCACCTTGTGCCTGGCGGCGAGTTTCTTCACCGTCTCCGGCGTCGCCGCCACGCGAGTCTCTCCGGCCCGCGTCTCTGCGGGAACACCGATGATCATTGAACTCCCTTTCGAATCGCGACGAATCGGCCGCCATCGTCAGCGCACAAGGCGCGGAGGCAACCGAGGCGGGCCGAATGATACCGCCCGCGAGCGCATTCTAGCCACGCGACGCGCGCAGCCACGGCGCGGTACGCCGTTCCAGCAGTTCGAACATCACCTGCACCACGATCGCAAGCAGCGCCGCGGGCAGGGCACCGGCCACCAGCAACGCGCCATCGTTGACCGCGAGTCCCTGCACGATGCGCTCGCCCAGTCCGCCCGCCCCGACGAACGCCGCGATCGTGGCGGTGCCGACGTTGATGACAGCGGAAGTCTTGATACCGGCGAGGATCGTCGGCCAGGCGAGCGGCAGTTCCACCCATCGCAGACGCGCGCCGTCGCGCAAGCCCAGCGCAAGCGCGGCTTGTCGCAGCCCGCCCCGCACTCCCGTCAGGCCCGAGTGCGTGTTGCGCACGATCGGCAGCAACGCGTAGAGCGCCAGGGCGACCAGCGCCGGCACGAAACCGATCATGCCCATGGCCGCGATCAGCAGCGCCAGCAGTGCAATCGACGGCACGGTCTGGATCACGCCTACCGCGCCGAGGATCCACTGCCCCATCCGAGCGTGACGCAGCGCCAGCACGCCGAGCGGCACACCCGCGGCAATGGCCAGCGCGAGCGAGGCGAACGTGAGCAGCAGGTGCTCGCGCAACAGCCGCCACAGATCATCCGCCCAGAGCGCGCGCCAGTACGTCCGCGA
>CADECO010000257.1:5976-8613 GCA_902825905.1 uncultured beta proteobacterium | reverse complement strand
AACGCCAACTTTCGCGAGGTTGCCGCCAAGTTCGCCTCATGAACGAGGCGGTTGCTCGTCTGGGATGCGCACGGAACCTGAGGCAGCGGTCGTGCAATGGTTCGACGAGCAACCGGCGGAATCGATCTGGACCACCAGCCTCACCCTCTTCGAAACGAGGCCCGGTCCGGGTTTGTTGCCGAAGGGTCGTCGTCGGCAATTTCTCGCGCTGGTCGTCAACCCATCGTTTGCGGCGAAGACGGTTCCCGAATTCATTGCCCACGCCAAGGCTCGTCCGGGCAAGATCACCATGGCCTCGGCAGGTGCTGGTACGCCGCCGCATGTCGCCGGAGAAACTGTCCAAGATGAGGTTCGCGATCGACCTGCATCACATACCCTACCGTGGCGATGTTCCGGCGCTTACCGACATCCTCGGCGGCCGTGTAGACCTTTACTTCAGCGCTCTGAGTGGGGCGATCCGTCGCGCGAAGCGGCAACATAGCCGCGCGAAGCCGCGATCGCCGCAACATAACCGTCAGGAGTCGGCAATCCTCGCCCGCATCGCAGGCGAGCGTGCATCGGCATTGGCAAGTGCCCTGCGATCGGTAGCTGCGACGCCCAGAAATACGCGTAGCCGATTCAATTCTTCGTCCAGCGCCGCGCGCAGCGTTCGATCGCGCGCGAGCGCTTTGTCGACGTAACCGAACTCAGCCGCGAGGCTACCTTCGCGTACCGATACATTGCCCCATCCGACGATTCGGTCATGCCAGAGCAGGGGGAGCGCGTAGTAACCCAACCGGCGTTTGGTGGGCGGTGTGTACGCCTCAAATCGATACGCCCATCTCCAGAACAGCGTGAATCGACGACGGTCCCAGACGATCGGGTCGAACGGAGCCAATAGCCGCGCTAAGGGCGCCACCTGCCAGCGGCGAGACAAGGGATCTTCGCTGGCTGGCCAGAACCACTGAATACCGTCGATCGAGCAACTGGCCAGACGCTGCTTGGCTCGGTTCAGTGCCGCGGTCATGTCCGCTGAATATTGGGGCGCACCGTGGCGCAAATGGCGGACGAGTTGACCGAGGCTTGCTGCCGGCAACGGCGCGTACTTGAGCACGATGACATCGATCAGGCTGTCCATCCGTGCACGCGCCGTAGCCGCATCGGGTTCATCGGCCGCTCGTCTGGATACGGCGTAGACGCGCGTGCCCTTGTCGCGATGCGAAACGCGCAACATGCCGCGATAGTGCATGCCATCCAAGAGCTGAGTGCTCGCATTGGAGGTGCCGCCAAACCAATTTGTGACCTTGCCGTGGGCGAACTGCTGATCGACCTCACGCGGATGAGTTGCGCCCCGCGCCGAAACGAACTCCAGTATCTCTTGCGCCTGCCGCTGTCGCTCAGCCGGCCACGGTTTGATGGGTTGCCTGGGGTGCATGAGTTGGTACAGATTTCGCGTCACAAACCCGTAGTTGACGAAGAAATCCTCTTCGATTGCCAGTCTGCGGTAGCGGCGCTCGAGATCGCCGACGCGGTACTTCACGACGCGATGACGCAGGATCAAGTCTTGCGCGCGGGCAGGTGCGCGAATCGGATCGGCTTGGACAAACCCCAAGGTTTTGACTGCCCGCATGAGGGTGGTAGGCGCAAACAGTGAGCGCGCGACACCGTATCGTCGCAGATCGTTCAGAGTTGGTTGCATGGGGCTCAGTGTTAGGGCGCTTCACTTGCGGCACGCTCGTGCTCAGCGGTCGAGATCCGGGTACTTTGCAGAGAACGAGCGATCCACGTCCGCTGAACCCTTATGCCGTCGCCAACCTCCCGACCGGCCGCTCCACGATCGCCCAATGCATCGCCGCGGCAACGAAACAGAGCGCGGCGCTCGCCCACCACATGACGGTGTAGGAGCCGGTGGCATCGAACGCCACACCGCCCAGCCACGAACCGCAAAACGCGCCGAGCTGATGGCTCATGAACACGATGCCGTAGAGCGTGGCCATGTATTGCGGACCGAAGAAGATCGCGACTAACGACCCGGTGAGCGGGATCGTCGAGAGCCAGGTGAGGCCCATGCCGATCGCGTAGATGAGCGCGGTGGTGGGTGTGAGCGGCAAGCTGAGCAGGCCCACCACGAGCACGCCGCGCGCGAAGTAGAGCCAACCGAGGATCGATTTCTTCGCGCGCCGCTCGCCCATGCGGCCGAATACGTAGGTGCCGACGATGTTGGTAACGCCGATGGTGGCGAGCACCGCGGCGCCCAGCGTCGGCGACAGACCGTTGTCCACCAGATACGCGGGCATGTGGGTGGAGATGAAGTTGAGCTGGAAGCCGCACACGAAAAAGCCGATGGTGAGCAGCCAGAAGCTGGGTAGGGCGAACGCTTCATGCAGTGCCTGCGGCAGCGTCTGCGCTTTGGTTTCGGCGGCCGAGACGGTGATGCCCGCGACGGCACGTGCGCACGGAATGATCGTCGCGGCCAGCGCGGCGAGCACCAGATACGCCGCCACCCAGCCCCAATTGCCGATCACCCATTGCGTGATCGGAATCATCAGAAACTGGCCGAGCGAGCTGCCCAGACTCACCGTCGCGATCACACGCGCACGCAATTCGGGTGGTGCTGCTTTGCCCGCGGCGGCGAGCACGACCGAGAATCCGGCCGCG
>CADECO010000257.1:0-5876 GCA_902825905.1 uncultured beta proteobacterium | reverse complement strand
TTCGGGTGGTGCTGCTTTGCCCGCGGCGGCGAGCACGACCGAGAATCCGGCCGCGGCCAGCCCCACGCCGACCATGAGATTGCCGAACAGGTAGTCGGCGTTGCTCGCTGCGCCGGCCATCAACAGCAGGCCAAGCGCGTAGATGACTCCGCCGATCGCGGTGATGCGGCCCGGTCCGTAGCGATCGGCGATCACACCGGCGAGCGGCGCGCCGAATCCCCACAGCAGATTCGACACGGCGATGCCGAAGCCGAATGCCTCGCGACTGATCTGCAGATCGGTCGTGACCGAGGGCAGAAACAGGCCGAAGCCTTGCCGCAGCCCCATCACCAGAAACAGGATCCAGGCAGCGGCGAGCGTGATGAGCCAGAGCGGGCGAGAGGGCATTGATTCTTTCGACGGCAACGGATGCGCGCGCAAGGGCGGCGGCTTTGGGAGCGGCGTCTAGCCGATCGGAGCTTATACGTGATCCCTCGCCATCGTTCCGGCAGCGCAACGCTTGCGATCGAGCATTGCGCCGCGCAGACTGCTCGTCATCCCATAAGCTCGAAAGGGAGGAGACGATGAGCAGCACCGCTTCGGATGTCGGGCGTACCAATGCACCGAGCCCCGACGACCAGGTCGCCCGCATCTTCGCCTGGCGCCGCGGCTTCAATACGATCTTCCTGATCGACGTCGGCGTGAAGCTGGGGCTGTTCAAGGCGCTGGCGGCGAAGCCGGAACGCACCGCAGCCGAACTCGCACTGGAACTCGGCTTGCACGCGCCGTACGTGGCCACATGGTGCCGCACCTGTTACGGCATGGAGATCCTCGAGGTCGTCGATGACGGCGTGACCGGCGGCGCGCGCTTCCGGCTTGCTCCGCACATGGACACGATCCTCGCCAGCCCCGGCCATCCGCGCTATCTCGGTGGCTTCATCGATCTGGCCACGGGAACGGCGGTCGACGACTTCCGGCAAAACGCACGCGCGTTTCGCTCGGGCTGGGTCAAGCCGTTCCAGGGGCGCGGCGCGTCGTTCGCCAGCACCGTGGGCGATGCGACCTTCGGCTTGCAGGTGCTGACCGCGCGCAAGCTGCTGGGCGAACTCGACGGGCTCGCCCCGCGGCTCGAAGCGGGCGGCACGGTGCTGGAAGTGGGATGTGGCACCGGCAATCTGCTGGTGCAGGTGGCCAAGGCGTATCGTCAGGCGCGCTGCGTCGGCGTCGATATCGACAGCGACAGCCTCGAGGTGGCACGCGAGCGCATCGCGGCGGCAAAGGTGGGCGGTCGCGTCGAGCTGCGTCATGGCAGCGTGTCGGCAACCGTCGAACCCGCCAGCATCGACGTGGTCACGATGGTCGAAGTGCTGCACGAGATCGCGCCGGGCATTCGCGCCGGCGTGGTCGCCGAGTGCGCCGCGGCGCTCAAGCCCGGCGGCTGGATGCTGATCGTCGACGAGACCTATCCGAGCACGCCGCGCGAATCGCGCCAGCGCGATTTCCTGTTTCCACTGCACACCGGTTTCGAGGAACTGCTGTGGGGCAACGTGCTGCCAACGCGCGCCGAGCAGGAGTCGATGCTGCGCGCTGCGGGGTTCACCGGCGAGATCCGTCGCTCGATCGTCGGCGAGGGCTTCACGGTGCTGGCCACGCGCAAGGGTTGAGGTGCAAGGCTTGAGGTGCAAGGGTTGATGTACAAGAGTGACGAGGCGGCGTCGCTTTGCTTTGTATTGATCTGCTCGCGCGTTGCTTCGTGTACGGGCCGGCCGCTATGATCCTGCGCTCGAGGCGAAACCCGCCGTGACCTGCTGAATCCCGCCATAACCATCGATTCCATTGCCGGAGGATCCACGATGAAACCCCTGTACGTTGCTGCGGCACTCGCTGCGCTGGCTGCTGCCGTCAGTTCCACCGCGACGCTCGCGGCCTATCCGGATCGGCCGATCAAGATGATCGTGCCGTGGGCCGCCGGGGGCGACACCGACAACATCTTCCGGCCGTTCGCGCCGTTGCTGCAGAAGAATCTCGGCGGCAATTCCACGGTGGTGATCGCCAACGTCGGCGGCGCTTCCGGCACCACTGGCGCGCGCGAAGCCAAAGCGGCCGCGCCGGATGGCTACACGATCTTCTCGGTGCACGATTACATCCATCTCACCTATTACACCGGCATCGCCGATGTGAACTACACCGACTTCGAGCCGGTGTGCCTGATCTCGGCGACGCCTTCGGTGCTGACTGCGAGCGCGAAAACGCCGTTCAAGGATTTCGCCGGGTTGATCGCCGATGCGAAGGCGCGTCCGAACCAGATCAGCGTCGGAGCCACGCTGGGCTCGACCAGCCACTTCTTCCCGCTGCTGGTGCAGCGCTCGGCCGGCGTGCAGTTCAAGTACGTGTCGTACGACGGCCTGGCGCCGCGCATGAACGCCATTCTCGGCGGGCACATCGATCTCACCGACTCCAACCTCACCCAGAAAGGCAAGGTCGAGGCTGGACAGTTGCGCTTCCTCGCGATCGCCAGCGAAAAGCGTGACGCGCAGATGCCGAGCGTGCCTACGCTCAAGGAGCTTGGCCACAACATCGTCTACGAGGTCTCGCGCGGCTTGCTGCTGCCCAAGGGCACGCCCGCCGACGTGATCGGCAAGTTGGAGACGGCGTGTGCCGCGGCAGCCAAGGATCCGGCGTTCGACGAAGCGATGAAGAAACAGGGCACCAAGGTCGACTATCGCGATCGCAAGGGTCATCTCGAGTTCCTGAAGAACGCGGATGCGTTGAATCGCAGCGTGCTCAAGGAGATCGGGCTGCTCAAGCGGCAGTAGGCCGGGCTCGCTCGCACCGATCCGAACACGCTCAATCATGACGCGCGACCTCGTCGCGGGGCTGGTCTGCCTCGCGATCAGTCTGGTGCTGCTTGCTGCCACGCGCGGATTACCTGAAGCCTCGATGCTGGTGCCGATCGGGCCGGGTGCTTATCCACGTGTGGTGCTGGCGATCACCGCCGCGCTATCAGCGATGCTGGTGTGGAGCGGCTGGCGCGCGCAGCGTTCGAGCCGGGCGCGATCCGCGCCGCGCGAGGCAGCCGGGCAATCGAGCGGCGGCGTCAGGAACTACGGCCTGGTGCTCGCCGCGTTCGCGGTGTTCGGGTCGTACACGCTGCTGCTGCCATATCTCGGATTTCGCATCGCGACGCTCGCATTCGTCGCGGCCATGCAGGCCCTGCTCGAACCGCCGCGTTCGGCACGCGCCTGGCTGGTGCTGATCGTCGTTGCGCTGGTGACTGCCTTCGGCGCGCACGCGGTGTTCGAACGCGGCCTGTCGGTGCTGTTGCCGCGCGGGTCGTGGACCGCGTTCTGACCGGTTGATAGCGACGCGATGTTCGAACTCCTCGGCCTGGGCATCATCGACATCCTGCAGTGGAAGTATCTCGTTCCGCTGTGCCTGGGTACGCTGATCGGCATCATCGGCGGTGCGCTCCCGGGCGTGACGCTCACGATGACGATCATCGTGGTGCTGCCGTTCACCTTCGGGCTCGATCCGCTGCAAGGGCTCGCCGCGATGGTGGGCGTGTATGTGGGCGGTGAATCCGGCGGACTGATCACTGCGTGCCTGCTCGGCATACCCGGCACACCCTCGGCGGTGGCCACCACGTTCGACGGTTTTCCGCTGGCGCGAAAAGGTGAACCGGGCCGCGCCGTGTGGCTCGGGATCTGGGCGTCGTTCTTCGGCGGACTGATCGGGGGCCTGTTCCTCGTCGCTGCGACCGCGCCGCTTGCCCGACTCGCGCTGGAATTCGGGCCGTGGGAGTACTTCGCGCTGTTCGTGCTCGCACTGTCGATGGTGGTCGGGCTGGTCGAGACCTCGATCGTGAAGGGCCTGCTCTCCGGGGCGATCGGGCTGGTCATCACCATCATCGGTACCGATCCGATCATGGGCGTGCCGCGCCTGGACTTCGGCACCGATTTCCTGAAGAACGGTTTTCCGTTCCTGCCGGTGCTGATCGGCATCTTCGCCTTCGCGCAGGTGATGTCGGAAATCGAGGCGATGAAACCCGGCGGTGCGCTAGAGCGTGCGATCACCGCGGCACCGAAGCTCGTGGTCTCGCACGTGCGCGTCATCGGCGAGATCCTCGCGCGTCCGTTCCTGCTGCTGTGGTCCTCGATCATCGGACTAATCATCGGCATCCTGCCGGCCATCGGCGGCAGCGCGGCGAACATGATGGCCTACGATCAGGCGAAAAAATTCTCCAAACATCCGGAGAAGTTCGGCACCGGCACGCCCGAGGGCATCATCGCCTCGGAGGCATCGAACAACGCCAACGTCGGCGGATCGCTCGTCACCATCATGGCGTTCGGCATTCCGGGCGATGCGGTCACCGCGGTGATGCTGGGCGCGATGACGATCCACGGCATCCAGTCCGGACCGCTGTTCATGCAGCAGCAATCGAAGCTCGCCTACGGCATCTTTGCCGCGTATCTGGTGGCGCTGGTGGTCACCGTGCTCATCCTGTGGGTGGCGGCACGCGCGATGCTGCGCATCACCGCGGTGCCCAAATCGATCCTGATTCCGGTCGTGCTGGTGCTGTGCGTGGTGGGTGCCTACGCGCTCAACAACACGATCGGCAACGTGCACATCCTGCTGCTGTGGGGCGTGATCGGCTATCTCATGGTCAAAGGCGGGTTGCCGCTCGCGCCGCTGATCCTCGGTCTGATCCTCGGCGATCAGATCGAGATCAACTACATCCGCGCGATCCAGACCGATGCGAACCCCTGGTTGTTCCTCACGCGGCCGATTTCCGGAGTGTTGCTCGGACTCGCCGCGGTATCGGTCGCCTACGCGCTGTGGCAGCATCACCGTCAGGCGCAACGCGCGGTCGAGTCCGGTACCGACTTCTAGAAGGAAGTCTTCATCGGCGGTGACCGCGCCGGGTGCGCAGGCCGATCACGACTCCTCATGAAGCTAGAACACGCTGAATCGCTCGAACCCACGCCCTTGCTCGGGGCGCCGGTGCCGCGTCTTGCCGCGCGGCGCCTTGTGGCCGGTCGCGGCCGTTACGTCGACGACGTGCGAGTGCCGGGCATGCTGTACGCGGCGTTCGTGCGCAGTCCATATGCGGCTGCGGCGATCGATCGCATCGACCTGCGCGGGGCACAGCAGCGCACCGGGGTGATTGCGTGCCTCGACGCGGCGGCGCTGGCGCACGTTTGCAAGCCGTGGCTCACCCGGCTCGCCACGCTGCCGCAGCATCGGTCGGTGCCGCAGCCGCCGCTGGCTACGAAGCACGTGGTGTATCAGGGGCAGCCGGTCGCGCTGGTGGTGGCGCGCTCGCGAGCGATCGCCGAAGACGCCGCTACTGCGATCGAGATCGAGTACAGCGCCGGCACCGCGGTTGCCACCTGGCGCGACGCGTTGAACGCAGCGAGCCCGATCCACGCCGAGCTCGGCACCAATCTCGCGTTCGAACATCGCATCGAACAGGGCGATGTGGCGGCTGCATGCGCCGGTGCGCACAAGGTGCTCAAACTGGCGATGCGCTTTCCGCGCCACACCGGCGTGTCGCTCGAGCCGCGCGGTCTGATCGCCGAGTTCGATCCCACCACGCGCCGACTTACCGTACACGCGTCCACCCAGGTGCCACATCAGCTGCGCACGCTGCTCGCCAGACAACTGGCGCTGCGCGAGAGCGACGTGCGCATCATCGCGCCCGACGTGGGCGGCGGGTTCGGCGTGAAGCTGCACGGCTACGACGACGAGCTGGCGATCGCGGCAGCGGCGGTCCGTCTGGGGCGACCGATCAAGTGGACCGCCGATCGCATGGAAGCGTTCGCCTCCGACGTGCACGCGCGCGAGCACGAGGTCGAGGGCGAGATCGCGGTCGATCGCGACGGGCGCATCCTCGCGCT
>CADECO010000256.1:6274-8649 GCA_902825905.1 uncultured beta proteobacterium | reverse complement strand
TGCCGCGCTAGATGCCGACGCAATCATTGGAACGAGAGCTCCAGGCCGACGTCGTCGTGATGGGCGGTGGCATCGCCGGCCTGGTCGCGGCGGTGCGCGCAGCGCAGCATGGTCTGCGCCCGATCGTGCTGGAGAAACTCACCGACGCGCGCTACGTGTGCAACTCGCGCATCACCGGCGGCATCTTTCATTTCGCCAACCTCTCGATCCTCAAGGAGCCGGCGCTGCTGGCGCGGCAGATCATCGAAGGCAGTGACGGCACGGCCGATCCCGCGCTGGTGCAAGCGGTGACGGCCGACGTGCTGCGCGCGGTCCGCTGGCTGCAATCGTTAGGCGTGCGATTCATCCGCGCCAGTGGTGCGGACTACCAGGCGTTCGTGCTCTCCCCACCGGCGGTGCAGCACATCGGCTGGCCCTGGCGCGGTCGCAGCGGCGACGTGTTGTTGCCGATCCTCGAGACGCAGCTTGGCAGACTCGGCGGGCAATTGCTGCGCGGCCACCGGGTCACCGGACTGTTGATGCACGAGGACCGCTGCGTCGGCTTGCGCGGGGTCGATCGGAACAACAACGAGTTTCGGGTGCAGGCGCGCGCGGTGGTGCTGGCCGACGGCGGCTTCCAGGCCAATCACGGCTTGCTACGCCGGCACGTGTCAGTGCGCCCGGAGCGGCTGGTGCAGCGCAACGCACAGACCGGAATGGGCGATGCGCTTGGCCTGGCGCAGAGCGCCGGCGCGGCCATCACCGACTGCTCGCGCTTCTACGGACACGTCGTATCGCGCGACGCGCTGGAGAACGAACTGCTCTGGCCGTATCCATGGCTCGACGAGCTGTCGCGCTCGTGCGTGCTGGTTGGGGCGGACGGCAGGCGGTTCGTCGACGAGGGCCATGGCGGCGTGCACATCGCCAATCAGATTGCGCAGCTCGCCGATCCGGGTGCGGCGGTGCTGGTGTTCGACCAGCCCGCCTGGGACGGGCCCGGCCTCGAACGGGCGCTCTCTCCTAACCCGTTCCTCGAGCGGATCGGCGGCACCGTGCATCGCGCATTGACCTTGGCAGAGCTTGCGCGGCATTGCGGACTGCCGGCTGACGCGCTCGAAACCGAGGCCGCAAACTACAACGCGGCTCTCGCGTCCGACACGCTGGCGAAGCTGTCTCCACCGCGCACGACGGGGAAATTCATCGCTTGGCCGATCCGCACGGCGCCGTTCTACGCGATTCCGGTCGCCGCCGGGATCACCTACACCATGGGCGGCGTGGCCATCGATCCGTACTCCCGGGTGAAGCGGGCCGATGGCTCGACGATCGATGGGCTCTACGCCGCGGGTTCGTGTACCGGCGGACTGGAAGGCGGGCCGCGCTCCGGTTACGCGGGCGGGCTATGCAAAGCGAGTACTACAGGTTTGCGCGCGGGTGAACACATCGGTGCGATGCTCGCCACAGCAGAGCCAGGAACGGCAACGCTCAGCTGAGCGTCAGACCACGCGTCGCGCGCCAGCGCGCGGCCTTGTCGATCACCAGCGCGTCGACGCCCCATTCGCTCGCCAGGGCAAGTGCATGATCGGTACTCGCCATGAACAGCACTTTGGTAAGCGCGTCGGCGAGCGCACACGAAGGCGCGGCAACCGTGATGGCTGCGATGTCGGTGGGGGAGAACCCGGTACGTGGATCGAGAATGTGGTGATGGCGATGATCGGCACTGAAGCTGGTGCGATCATCCGATGAACTGGCCACGCCGCGGCCGTCGGCAAACAGTTTCGTGATGATGCGATCGCGTGCGCGCGGATCGGCGATGCCCAAGGTCCAGGGCGTGCCTTCGGGGCTGCTGCCTGCGCTCGCCCACTCGCCGGTGTCGATGGCCGCGTGCGCAATGCCGTGATCGAGCAGCACCTGCTTGACGCGATCGGCGGCGTAGCCCTGCGCGATGCCGTTCAACGTGATCGCCATGCCCGGACGCCGCAAGGCGATGCGCTGCGCATCGACATCGACCGCGCGCCAGTCGACGAGCGCACGCGCGGCGTCGATCTCGGATGCGCTCGGTGTGCGCCCGGCTGCGTGAGCACGTTGCCACGCATGCCATAGTGGCTGCACGCTCACGTCGAACAGGCCGCCGCTGCGCGCCGATACTTCGCCGGCGAGTTGCAGGACGCGGACCAGGTCGGCGTCGGGCGACTCGAGCACTCCGGCACGATTGAGCCGCACCAGCGCGCTGTCGGGATCGAACAGGCTCATCTGCCGCTCGATATGGCGGATCGTCGCGACGGCGGCATCGAGCGCGGCATCAAGCTGCTCGGGGCGCTCGTGCGCCGCGCGAATCCACAACGTCGTACCGAAGCCGATCATCGCCCGCTCGCGCCAGAGCAATGCGCGCGAAGGGG
>CADECO010000256.1:0-6174 GCA_902825905.1 uncultured beta proteobacterium | reverse complement strand
TGGGCTTGCGCTCGCGCACCAGCGGCAGGCAGCGTGCCTCGTCCTGGTAGATCGCCACGCAATCAAGGCACTGGAAGCACTCGCTGTATGCGACCTTGCCGGCGGGCTCGATCGATTGATACTGACAGCGGTGCCGGCAGGTCTGGCACGGCGTGCCGCACGCTTCGCGCCGCGGCAACCACGCGAACAGGCGCAGCTTGCCGAACAAAGCCAACGCCGCACCGAGCGGACACACATAGCGGCAGTAGCCGCGGTAGACGAATACGCTGAGCGCCACGCACGCGAGCGCGAAGACGACGTACGGCCAGCTGCGCAAGAAGTACAGGCTGATCGCGGTCTTGAACGGTTCGACTTCGCTCGCTATGCCGGTCCAGCCGGGCGCGAAGACCAGCGTTGCACCGATGCCCGCGAGCACCGCGTACTTGATCCATTTGAGTCGCGCATCGATGCGTTGTGCGAAGCGGCGCGGCTTCAGTCCGAGACGCTGGGTGATCAGGCTGATCAACTCCTGCAGTGCGCCGAACGGACACAACCAGCCGCAGAACGTGCCGCGTCCCCAGACGATGAGCGTCGCGATCACGAACAGCCACAGCACCACTGATGGCGGATCGAACATCATGAAGCTCAGATCGGCGCCTGCGGCCAGTGCTTCGATCGCCGCGGTGATGTTCACGATCGTGAGCTGCGCCTGCGCATACCAGCCGATGAAGCCGAGCGTGAATATGAGCGCGGCTACCCGGAATGCATTGAGGCGCCCCGGGGTGACCGACAGCCAGCGTTGGCCGAGCAGCGCGGCGGTGAGAATGACGAGCCCGATGCCCAATACCACCAGCTCCCAAGCCCGCTCACGCCAAGTGCTCATCCACGCCGGCTCGTAGGAGCTCTCGATCCAACTGCGCGCATCGGGCAGGGTCTTCGCAAGCGGGAACTCGGCGCGTGCACGCTGGAACGCGTATTCGCCGAACTTGCGTTCGAGCTGGAACGCCAGCTCGAACGGTGCGTGGGGATCGAACGGCGTGGCGGTCTCGATCGGCACGACATGCACCCGCTGCGGTGCGCGCTCCAGCTGCTGCGCCAGTTCGTGGCCGAACGAGACGTTGCGTAGTTTGAGTTCGTGGCCGCCCTGGCGCAGCACGAACGGCTGGATGCTGCGCACGCGTTGGCTCTCGTAGTTCATCTTCGCGAGCGGCCCATGTTCGGTGATGATGAACGCGTAGCCCGACCCGCGCGCGTTGGCGCGCACCTGGCTCCAACCGGCAGCGTCGAGCAGATTGCGCCCGATCTGCGGGATGCTCGCCAGTGCGACGTTGAATTCGATGTTCAGCTCGTCGGGGGCGATCGCAGCGCGCTCGTCCTTGCCCGCGGCGCGTGTGCTTGCGAACGGTGCCTCGACCTGCGCGCGCGTGAACCGGACCGTCTGCACCATTCCGCTGGCCGCCATCTCGGCCAGACTCATCGGCGAATGGCGCTCGACCAGGTTCTGGCGCGCACGGTTCGGCCCGGAGCGGCCGTTGCCGTCAGCCTGCACCTGGGCATTGGCCACGGCGATCGCCGATTCGATGATGCTTCGATCCATCGCGCGCGACGAAATCGTGCCGGCGGCCACGCCATGCAACCCCGCCGAGGTCTCGTCGCGACTGGTGCGCGCGTTGTGGCCGTAGATCTGGATGTTGTGGTGGATCGTCAGGCCTTCGTATTGCGCGGCGAAGGCGGCGAGGACTTTCGTGCCGCGCTCGCCGCGAAAGATCGGCTCGACGTGCTCGATCAACTTGACCGCCAGGAACCGGCCCTTCGGATCGATCGCGATGAGATGGTTGATCGGCTTGCCCGCGTAACCGGGCGCCGGCTCGAAATCGACCGACTCGAACGCGTAGCCCTGCAGGTCGAGTTTGCCCTCGGCGCGGGCGAAGATCGGCCACACCGGCATCGACGTATTCTTCTCGCCCACGACCAGCGGCGCCGGAAAGCGCGCTTCGATGTCGGCCTTGCTGAGGGTGCCGGCGTGACTCGGCATTGCGGCGATCGTGCAGCAGAGCGCGCTGATGCCCGCGCTGATCGCCGCTGCGATCCCGCGCATGCCGCTATCCCTCGTCCCAGATCTTGTCGGTGAGCGGCAGCCCGTCGATATCGGCCGGGCTGAGGGGGGCGTCGGGTGAGATTCCGGCTTGCTCGAGCAGTGCGGCGAGTTGCCGGACGTGCTGCGCCGAGTGCCACACCGTGCGCTCGAGCATTTCGTGGCGGGTCGTCTGGCCGAAGTAGGTGTCGACGGACGCCTCGAACGCAAGGCTTTGCGCTGTCTGCCACCATCGCGAGAAATCGCTGTGGACCTGCTCACCGAACTGCGCGATGTCGCGGCTCGTGCGCATCGTTTCGGGCGGTGTGGCCACCAGCACCTCGTACTCCAGGCGCTTGCCCGATCGCTGCGCCTCGATGAATGCAGCGTGGATCTGGAAGATGTGATGCATCAGCACGCGCCATGAACGCGGTCGATGCGGGAGCTGGTTGTCGAGCAGTGCATCGGGCATCTGTCGGACCAGGCGCAACGCCGTGGTCAGCACGCGATCGGACCGACCAGCCAGCTGCGCAGGGGAGAGTTTAGGTCCGGTCGATTCGTCGAGCCCGAGAAACTCGACGACATCCTTGATCACCTGGGCGTAGACGTAGCGCCCCGCACGCGCCACCACCGGGACCGATCGTGCACCGAGTGCGCGCAGCCGGGCTACGCCCTCTTCACCGTCGAGGACGTTGATCGATTCGAACTCGATCCCACGGACCGAGAGAAACTCCTTGAGCCGGAGACAGCTCGTTCAATGCGGCTGCCAGAAGACCTGGATGGCGGCGGTCATGGTCAGGAACCTCGCGGGGGGGCACGACATGCAGGGCAATCACGCAAGGATAGCCCAACCCGGGGCGAGTTCGTTGTTCGTGACATTGATCGTATTCCCGCGATTACGTCTCGGTTAAACGCAAGAAAACGTGCGGCGATTTTTCTATACTCGCCCCACGCTTCGTGCCAGCACGCACGCATCCACGCGTGCCGAACATCCACCGAGGAGGTAGGGCGGTCGACTCGATTCGATTCGCCGAAGGATCCGCCATGCGTTGCTCCGTTGTTCGCTTGCTGTGCCGTGCGCTGTGGCTGTCGATGGGGATGTCACTGTTCGTGCCGTGCGCCGTGGTTGCACAGGACACCGCGTTCGAGCTGGTGAACCGCTCGACGGTGATCATCGATCGAATCTATATCGCGCCGCTCAATGCCCGCGCCTGGGGCCGCGACTGGCTGGGCGATGGCGTGCTCAACCCCGGATACAAGGTCAAGCTCGACCCGGGTTCGAGCGGCGGCTGCGTGTACCACGTACGCGTGGCCTATCGCGACAACCGGGTCGAAGACAAACGCCAGCAGGACCTGTGCAAAGTCTCCGAACTCGTGTTCAACGGATCGAGCGCGGTGGCACGCCAGGAGACCCCGCAGCCGGGCCAGCAGGGCCAACAAGGACAGCAGGGCCAGCAGACGCAGAAGCCGCCGGCGCGCAATGCCGACTTCAAGGTGGTCAATCGCAGCAGCAAGATCATCACCGGCCTGTTCGTGTCGGCGGTCAATGACGAGAACTGGGGCAATGACCGGCTGCCGGGCACGATTGGTCCTGGTGAAGAGTTCATGGTGCGACTGCCGCGCGACGGTCGCTGCAACTTCGACGTGCGCGTGACCTACGACGACAAGTCCTCGGAGGAGCGACGCGCGCAGGATCTGTGCAGCCTCGAGCAGATCGCGTTCAGCGGCGCGGCGGGCCAGACCGCACGGCGCGGCAACGAGCCGCAGCAGCCGCCTCAGCAACCGCAGCAGAAGCCGCCGGCGCAAGGTGGCGGTGAGAGCTTCGGCACCGGCTTCTTCGTGACCGAGATGGGCCATGCGCTCACCAACCATCACGTGATCGATGGTTGTCGCGCGGTCGGATTGATGATGGACGGGCGCTTCGTGCCGGCCTCGGTGGTGCGCAGCGACGAGCGCAATGACCTGTCTTTACTGCGCGTGCAACTCACTCAGCCGGTGCCGTTCGCGCGGTTTCGTGGCGGCAGTTCCCTCGCGCGTCCGGGCGATGGCGTGGTGGTCGCGGGATTTCCGCTGCCCACCGTGCTGCAGAACGGACTGAACGTGACCGTCGGCAACGTAAGCTCGCTCGCCGGTCTGGGGGGCAACACTGCGCTGGTGCAGATTACCGCGCCGGTGCAGCCGGGCAACAGCGGTGGGCCGTTGTTCGACATGTACGGCACGATCATCGGCGTCGTGGTGAGCAAGCTCAACGCGCAGCGCATCGCACAGACCACCGGCGACATCCCGCAGAACATCAACTTCGCGGTGCACGGCTCGGTGGCGCGGCTGTTCGTCGAGTCATCCGGTCAGCGCACGCAAGACAAGTCCCCCGACGTCGAGATCAAGGCCGGTCAGATCGGCGATCTGGCGCAGCGCTTCACGGTGCAGGTGACTTGTCGGAAGTGAGCGGGTACCGCGAGCAGCGGCGCGGTCCGACTCGAAGAGCAGGCGCAGCGATCCAGAAAAAACGCCCCTAATATGGGGCGTTTCTCTTGGCTAGGCAGGGCGATCCGCAAGCGCCGCTTACGTGCCGCGTCCCCACAGCCCGCAATACCGGCGCGCGATGAAGGGCAACCCGCTGGCGTAGCCCGGCCAGTTCTCGTAGCCGGGCAGCTTGAAGTCTTTCTCCGCCTGATCCCAGCACTTGCCCTCTTGAGCGAGTTTGCGCATCTCGGCTGAGGCCGTTTGCAGCAGCTTGAGCTGGTCTTCGACGTCTTTCTTGGTGCCGAGACGATCGCCCGGGCCGGGGTGACCGGGGATGAGTCGATCCCAATCCATGGCGAGCACCGTCTTCATGAACGCCTCGGTCTCCAGCGGATACATGTCGATCATGCCCCGACCCGGGATGGTGCCGACCGGCAGGGTATCGACCACGAACAGGATCCGCTCCTTGGGCAGACGCATCACCAGCGTCGAGTCGGAGTGGTTCAGACCGTGATACGACAGCTCGATGGTGGTGCCACCGAGGGTGAGGGTGCGGCCCTGGTCGGAGACGATTTCGTCAGGGATGACGGTGTGCGGATCCTGCAGCTGCTGCAGGCGCTCTTTGGCACGCCTATGTGCGATGAACGTGGCGCCCGCATCCTTGAACGCCTTGCCGCCCGCGATGTGATCGAAATGGTGGTGACTGTAGATCACGTACTTCACCGGCTTGTCGGTCACCTTGCGGATCTCATCGAGATACTGCTGCCCGCCGTTGGGGCGGCCATAGGCGACCGGGTCGGTGGCGATCACGCCGTCGCTGGTGACGACGAACATCGCCTGATGATTGACGTTGCGAAAGACGTAGACGCCTTCGGTGCCGTCGACCTTGGTGGTCTGGATCGGCGGACGCGCCGGTTGCTGCGCGTGCACAACCGTTCCCAGGGCGAGCAGCGCGGCGGCCGACGCTTTGATGAGTGATGCGTGCATACGGAGAGTCTCCTCGATTGGTGCGCCAGAGCGGTTGCCGGCGCGATGCTTTCGACTGCCGCTCCGCGCGAAAGTTCGTGCTAGAACAAACGCGGGCGAGGGTGCTCCCCGCGGACCGGATCCAGGTCGGATTCCCCGCCGGAAATACTCTGCGCGGGTGGGGCTTAGCCCGGATCGCGGTGCACGGTATCGGGCGAGAACGCCGGCAGACACACCGCGATGTATTCGGCACCGTCGGGGCCGGGCGTGCTGTAGCGGATCCATTCGCCCGCGTGGGTGATGATCCCTTGGCCGACCTCTACGTCGATGACGCCCGATTTCGTTTCGACCCGCAGCGTGCCTCGCAACACCACGGTGTATTCGTCGAACGCCGGTGTCTGTCCGGGCTCGACCCATCCCGACGGACTCACCATGCGCGCGACGCTGACGGCTGCCGTTTTCGAATTCACACGGCCGACGAACTCCTCGATGCGCTTGGGCTTGTTGCCGGCGGCTTCGATGATCGTCGGGGATTTGAGATGAGTGGGCATGGCGAGGTACGCGAAATTGTTGGTCGGCAGAGCGTGGCAATGGTGAGGCTGCGGCCGCCTGTGTCAGTCCGAGCGCAGGTTGTTCTTGCTGATGATCTCGCCCCAACGCGTGAAGTCGCGTCGCACGATCGCGTTGAACGC
>CADECO010000255.1:0-8708 GCA_902825905.1 uncultured beta proteobacterium | reverse complement strand
GATCGTACCGTTGGCCGTGAGCAGATCCTTGCGCTCCATGCCGGGGCCACGCGGCCGTGCGCCCACGAGCAGAGCCACATCGATGTCTTTGAACGCCACGTTCGGATCGCTTGCGGCTGTCATGCCCGCCAACAGTGGGAACGCGCAGTCCTCCAATTCCATCATCACGCCGCGCAGCGCTTTCTGCGCCTTTTCGTCCGGGATCTCGAGCAATTGCAGGTGGACCGGCTGATCGCGACCGAGCATGTCGCCGTTGGCAATTCGAAACAGCAGGCTGTAGCCGATCTGACCAGCGGCGCCGGTGACGGCGACCCGCATCGGGGCTTTGGACATTGCAGGGACTCCGGTTGAGGGGGTGAATTGGGTGGGAGAATTTGGGGGTGAAATCGCAGGGGGCGAAACCCGGACACGCGCCTCGATCGCTCTGGTGCTACGGTGAGTTGCGTGCGCCCAACCGGCTGATTGGCGCTGTGACCGGGTGTGTCCATCCGGTGCACGCGTTGACGATGACCGGACCTGCTTCGCCGATCGCGACACGAATGGCGCGGCGGCAAGCGTGCGGGCGGCGCGAGTTTATGAGGGGGACTTCGTCGAAGTCAACGCGCGACGAGGTGTCTTGGAAGGCCGCAGCCGCTGAGGAACGATCACGTACTGTCTTGTTTGTACGTCACAATAGAGGCCTTGGCGCTGCTATACTTTTTGGATTTTCGAAAAGGCGCTGAACGCTGCGGACGAACGCGGTCCGGTGTCATCGAAATCGAGCAATTGATGCAATTCGAGCGAGTCGCGCAATGAGTCCGACTCGACTCGCCAACGCCACTCCCTGACAATACGAATGAGCCGAATGTGCTGATTCCAACGTCGGCTCGATCAGCGCCCTCCCAGGAACAACAATAGATGGCCGAGCTCCCCGCGAAACGCAAGTACTACCAGCCCTGGTACAACCTCGATCTTCGCAACCTGCCGCTGCCCGGTGTGGTATCGATCTTCCACCGGATCAGCGGCATTCTTCTGTTCGGCCTGCTGTTCTGGATGCTCTGGCTGCTCGATAGCAGTCTGGCATCGCCCGAGACTTTCGCGCAGGCCAAGTCGGTCACCAGCCACTGGTTCGCCAAGCTGGTGCTGCTCGGTCTGCTGTGGGCGTACCTGCATCACTTCTGCGCCGGCATACGCTATCTGCTGCTCGACATGCACAAGGGCATCGAGTTGGCGGCCGCCCGTGCCAGCAGCGTGTGGGTATTCGTCGTGAGCCTCGTACTCACCGTGCTGATCGCGTGGAGGGTGCTATGGTGAACCGGGTCGTCGTCGGGGCGCACTATGGGTTGCGCGACTGGCTGGCGCAGCGGGTCAGCGCGGCGATCATGGCGGTCTACACCGTCATCGTCGTCATTGCGCTCATAGCCGGAGCGCCGAGCGACTACGCATCCTGGAAAGCGTGGTTCGGGCAAGGCTGGCTGCGCTTCGCGACCTTCCTTTTCTTCGTCAGCCTGTTCTATCACGCGTGGGTCGGTGCGCGTGATGTGCTGATGGACTACATCAAGCCCGTAGGCCTGCGCCTGTTCCTGCAGGTGGTGGTGATCGCGCTGCTGGTGGGATACGCCGGCTGGGCGCTGCAAATTCTCTGGAGAGCCTGATGGCGCTGATTCGACGGCAGTTCGATGCAGTGGTCGTCGGCGCGGGCGGGGCCGGTCTGCGTGCCGCGCTGCAATTGGCCGAGGCCGGCGTGAAGGTCGCGGTGCTATCGAAAGTCTTTCCGACGCGCTCGCATACGGTTGCAGCGCAGGGCGGGGTGGGCGCTGCGCTCGGCAACATGGGCGAGGACAGCTGGCTCTGGCATATGTACGACACGATCAAGGGCTCCGACTATCTCGGTGATCAGGACGCGATCGAGTTCATGTGTCGCGAGGCACCGTCGACGGTGATCGAGATGGAGCACTTCGGTCTGCCCTTCGATCGCAATGACGACGGCACGATCTATCAGCGGCCGTTCGGCGGCCACTCGATGAATTTCGGCGAGAAACCGGTGCAGCGCAGCTGTTGTGCCGCCGATCGAACCGGTCACGCCATGCTGCATGCGCTCTATCAGCGCAACGTGCGCGCGAACACGCAGTTCTTCGTCGAATGGATGGCGCTCGATCTGGTGCGCGACGCCGAAGGTGCAGTGGTCGGCGTCACCGCGCTCGAGATGGAAACCGGCGATATGTACCTGCTGCAGGCGCGCGCCACCTTATTCGCCACGGGCGGGGCAGGGCGAATCTTCTCGGCCACCACTAACGCCTTCATCAACACGGGCGATGGCATCGGTATGGCAGCACGCGCCGGGCTCCCGTTGGAAGACATGGAGTTCTGGCAGTTCCATCCCACCGGCGTGGCGGGCGCTGGCGTGCTGATCACCGAAGGGGTGCGCGGCGAGGGCGGCTATCTGCTCAACAAGAACGGCGAGCGCTTCATGGAGCGCTATGCGCCCAACATGAAAGACCTCGCCAGCCGCGACGTGGTGTCGCGTGCGATGGCCACCGAGATCAAGGAAGGGCGCGGCGCCGGCAAGAACGGCGATTGCATCCTGCTCAAGCTCGACCATCTGGGTGTGGAAAAGATCGAGAAGCGCCTGCCCGGCATCCGCGAGATCGCCAAGAAGTTCGCCAATGTCGATCCGGTCAAGGATCCGATCCCGGTGGTGCCGACCGTGCACTACATGATGGGCGGTATTCCCACCAACTACATGGGCGAGGTGGTCGTGCCGGGTCGCGACGGGCCCAACACCATCGTGCAGGGCTTCTACGCGGCGGGGGAGTGCGCGTGCGCTTCTGTGCACGGCGCCAACCGCCTCGGCACCAATTCCCTGACCGATCTCGTCGTATTCGGCAAGGCGGCGGGCAACTCGGTGATCGAATATCTGAAGAAAAACCCCGGGCACCGTGCGCTGCCTGCCGACGCCGGCGAGTTCACGCTCTCGCGCCTGGCGCGGCTCGATGCGCAGAAGGGCGGCGAGAATATCTACAAGGTCGCCGATGACATGCGCGTCACCATGCAATTGCACTGCGGCGTGTTCCGCTTCCCCGATCTGCTTGCCGATGGCGTGAAGAAGATCAAGGAAGTCACCGAGCGGGTGAAGCGCACCGAGATCACCGACAAGTCCAAGGTCTTCAACACCGCGCGGATCGAGGCGCTCGAGCTGGACAACCTCATCGAGGTGGCGCGCGCAAGCATGGTGTCAGCCGAAGCGCGTAAGGAATCGCGTGGAGCCCATGATCGTGCCGATTTCCCCAAGCGCGACGACGAACGCTGGCTCAAGCACTCGCTCTGGTACAAGGAAGGCGACCGGCTCGACTACAAGGCGGTCAACCTGAAGCCGCTCTCCGCCGAATCGTTCGAACCCAAGGCGCGTACCTACTGACCAGGACCGATCCGGGCGCAACGCCGACCCTCGACGGACTCTGTCGCCAACATCCATCCATCCGCGGAACCGACCCATGCGACTGCGCATCCAGCGCTACAACCCCGATCAGGACGCCAAGCCGTACTTCAAGGAGTACGACGTACAACTCGAGCCGACCGATCAGATGCTGCTCGATGCGCTGGTGCGCGTCAAAGCGATGGACGATTCGTTCTCCTTCCGCCGCTCGTGTCGCGAAGGCGTATGCGGTTCGGATGCGATGAATATCAACGGCAAGAACGGGCTCGCCTGCGTCACCCGGGTTGCCGATTTGAAGGAGACCGTCGAACTGCGGCCGCTGCCCGGCCTGCCGATCGTGCGCGATCTGATCGTCGACATGACGCAGTTCTTCAAGCAGTACCACTCGATCAAGCCGTACCTGATCAACGACAACCCGCCGCCTGAGAAAGAGCGGCTGCAATCACCCGCCGACCGCGAGGAACTGAACGGCCTGTACGAGTGCATCCTGTGCGCGTGTTGCTCGACCTCCTGTCCGTCGTTCTGGTGGAACCCCGATAAGTTCGTCGGCCCGGCCGGCTTGCTACACGCCTATCGCTTCATTGCCGATACCCGTGACGAGGCGACTGCCGAGCGTCTCGACAACCTGGAAGATCCGTACCGCCTGTTCCGTTGCCACACCATCATGAACTGCGTCGACGTCTGCCCGAAGGGCCTCAACCCCACCAAGGCAATCGGCAAGATCAAGGAAATCATGGTCAAGCGCACGGTCTAGCGCCGCGCGCACCGCTCGGGGGCTCCATGGCCGCACTGAATGAAGAGGAACTGCGCGAAGCGGAACTTCGACGACTGAAGTGGCGCTGCCGGCGCGGACTGCTGGAAAATGACCTGGTCCTGGACAAGTTTCTAGGCGTGTACGCGCGGGATTTGGACTCGGAGCGCCTCACGCGGTTGAACGAACTGCTCGAGTTGGGGGATAACGAGTTGTGGGATCTGATCTGCGCCCGCACCGAGCCCTCCGCCCGACACATCGAGATGGTGCAGTGGTTGCGCGCCTGCTGAGGGCTGGCGCGGCCTGAGTTTTTCCGGCAAGCCTCGCTGCTTGCCGATTCGAGCCCGAGCACGTCGATCGGCCGGTCGCGGCGAGGGCAGTTGATGGGGGTTTGGAGGCGCGCCCTCCAGTCTGATTGACCACCTCGTGGGTCACTTCTCTAGTGCGGAGAGTCAAAGTGGATGCAAATCGCAAAGCAGTGCTGACGTACGGTGACGGCAAGACCGCCGAGTTTCCGGTGCTGGGCGGGTCGATCGGCCCCGACGTAGTCGACATCCGCAGCCTGTACGGCAAGACCGGAATGTTCACCTACGATCCGGGCTTCCTCTCGACCGCCAGCTGCCAGTCCACGATCACCTACATCGACGGTGACCAGGGCGTGCTGCTCTATCGCGGCTACCCGATCGAGCAACTGGCGGAACACTGCGACTTCCTCGAGACCGCATATCTGCTCACGGTCGGCGAGCTGCCGAACAAGAAGCAGAAGCAGGTGTACGAGGACACGATCATGCACCACACCATGGTGCACGAGCAGCTCACCCGGTTCTTCTCCGGTTTCCGGCGCGATGCGCACCCGATGGCGGTGATGGTCGGGGTGGTAGGCGCGCTCTCGGCCTTCTATCACGACTCGCTCGACATCAATAATCCCGAGCACCGCAAGATCTCGCAGCACCGCTTGATCGCCAAGCTGCCGACCATCGTGGCCATGTGCTACAAATATTCGATCGGCCAGCCGTTCATGTATCCGCGCAACGACCTGTCGTACACGGCCAACTTCATGCGCATGATGTTCGGCACGCCGGCCGAGGAGTACAAAGTCAACCCGGTGCTGGTCAAGGCGCTGGACCGCATCTTCATCCTGCATGCCGACCACGAGCAGAACGCCTCCACCTCCACAGTGCGCGTCGCAGGCTCGTCGGGTGCAAATCCGTTCGCGTGTATCGCCGCGGGTATCGCCTGTCTATGGGGGCCCGCGCACGGCGGCGCGAATGAGGCGTGCCTCAACATGCTGGAAGAAATCGGCGACGTCTCCAAGATCGGCGAGTTCATCAAGCAGGTAAAAGACAAGAACTCCAACGTCAAGTTGATGGGCTTCGGGCACCGCGTCTACAAGAACTACGATCCGCGTGCCAAGCTGATGCAGCAGACCTGTCACGAGGTGCTGAGCGAACTGGGCCTGGGCGATGATCGTCTGTTCAAACTGTCGGTGGCGCTGGAGAAGATCGCGCTCGAAGACGAGTACTTCGTGAGCCGCAAGCTCTATCCGAACGTCGACTTCTACTCCGGCATCGTGCAGCGCGCGCTGGGCATCCCGGTATCGATGTTCACCTGCATCTTCGCCCTCGCGCGAACGGTGGGCTGGATCGCGCAGTGGAACGAGATGATCGCCGACCCGGATCAGAAGATCAGCCGGCCACGGCAGCTATACAACGGTCAGGTCAGCCGGCCGGTGCCGCCGCTCGCGAAGCGCTGATCGCTCCCAGTCAAGCCGTCGTCGCGGAGGTAAACGGTCATGATGAAAGAGTTCCTGTCGAACTCGTATCTGTTCGGCGGCAACGCCCCGTTCGTTGAAGAGCTGTACGAGGCATACCTGCTCAACCCGCAGTCGGTCCCCGACACCTGGCGCGACTACTTCGACAAGATGCAGGTGCTGCCGTCCGGTTCTGCCGGCGCGAGCACGGCACGCGACGTCGCACACGCGCCGATCGTCGAAGCGTTCGCGCAGCGGGCGAAATCGGGCGCGTTCAAGCAACCGACGCTGGTCGCCGATCAGACGATCAACCGCAAGCAGGTCTATGTGCTCCTGCTGATCGCGGCGTATCGGATGATGGGATGCCGCTGGGCCAACCTCGACCCGCTCAAGCGCATGCCCAGGCCACATATCCCGGAGCTGGAGCCCGCGTTCTACGACCTCACCGAAGCCGATCTGGAGCTCACGTTCAACACCGGTACGCTGGTGGGGCCGGCGCGTGCGACGCTGAGGGAGATCCTGCAGATCCTGCGCGACACGTACTGCGGCTCGATCGGCGCGGAGTACATGTACATCGGTGACCCGGCGCAGAAGCGCTGGATTCAGCAGCGCCTGGAGCCGATGCGCGGCCAGCCGCAGATCGGCAACGATGCGCGCAAGCGCGTCCTCGAACGGTTGACGGCTGCCGAGACGCTGGAGAAATACCTGCACACCCGCTACGTCGGCCAGAAGCGCTTCTCGCTCGAAGGCGGCGAGACGCTCATCCCCTGCATGGACGAGATCCTGCAGCGCGCCGGCAGCCAGGGTGTCGAGGAGCTAGTGATCGGCATGGCGCATCGCGGCCGGCTGAACGTGCTGGTCAATACACTGGGCAAATCCCCAAAGGATCTGTTCGCCGAATTCGAAGGCAAGAACGTATCGGAACTCTCCTCGGGCGACGTCAAGTACCACCTCGGATTCTCGTCCGACGTGTCCACGCCTGGCGGGCCGATCCATCTGACGCTGGCGTTCAATCCGTCGCACCTGGAAATCGTCAACCCGGTGGTCCAGGGTTCGGTGCGTGCCCGCCAGCATCGACGCAAGGACAAGACCGGCGACAAGGTGCTGTCGGTACTGATCCACGGCGATGCCGCCTTCGCCGGGCAGGGCGTCATCATGGAGACGTTCAACCTGGCACAGACGCGCGGCTACGGCACGGGTGGCACCGTGCATATCGTCATCAACAATCAGATCGGCTTCACGACCTCCGACCCGCGCGACGCACGCTCGACGATGTACTGCACCGACGTGGCGAAGATGGTGGAAGCACCGATCTTCCATGTGAACGCCGACGACCCGGAAGCCGCCACGTTCGTCTGCCAGCTGGCGATGGACTACCGCAAGGAATTCAAGAAAGACGTCGTCATCGATCTGATCTGCTTTCGCAGGCTGGGCCACAACGAGCAGGACGAGCCGTTCATGACCCAGCCGCTGATGTACAAGAAGATCGCGCAGCATCCGGGCACGCGCCGGCTCTACGCCGACAAGCTGGTTGCACAGGGCGCCATCAGTGCCGACGATCCCGATCAGCTGATCAAGGACTATCGCCAGGCCCTCGACGAGGGCCGCCATACCTCCAGCCCGGTGCTGTCCAACTTCCAGCGCAAGTACGCGGTCGATTGGTCGCCATTCCTGAATGCGAAGTGGACCGACACGGCCGATACCGCCGTACCGCTCACCGATCTGGAGCGCCTTGGCGAGCGCATCGCCCACGTGCCGGATGGCTTCAAGCTGCACGCATCGGTCGAGCGCGTGGTGCAGGCGCGCCGCGAGATGGCGCAGGGCAAGAAGATGCTCGACTGGGGCATGGCCGAGTCGCTCGCCTACGCGTCATTACTGGTGAACGGCTTCGGGGTGCGCATCTCCGGTCAGGACTCGGGCCGAGGCACCTTCGCCCACCGTCACTCGGTGCTGCACGATCAGAACAGAGAAAAGTGGGATCAGGGCTCCTACATCGCACTATCGAACCTTGCGGACAATCAGGCTGATTTCCAGGTGATCGACTCGGTGCTCTCCGAGGAAGCGGTGCTCGGCTTCGACTACGGCTACGCCTGCGCCGAGCCGAACGAGCTGACCGTCTGGGAAGCGCAGTTCGGAGATTTCGCCAACGGTGCGCAGGTGGTGATCGACCAGTTCATCGCATCGGGCGAAGCGAAGTGGGGCAGGCTGTGCGGCCTGGTCATGCTGCTGCCGCACGGCTACGAAGGGCAGGGGCCGGAGCACTCCTCGGCGCGCCTTGAGCGTTATCTGCAACTGTGCGCCGAACACAACATGCAGGTGTGCGTGCCGACCACTCCGGCGCAGATCTTCCATCTGCTTCGCAGGCAGATGCTGCGCAATTTCCGCAAGCCGCTGATCGTGCTCACGCCGAAATCGCTGCTGCGCAAGCCCGAGGCGGTTTCCAGCCTCAAGGACCTGGCCAAGGGCGGCTTCCAGACGGTCATCGGCGAGGTCGACGCGCTCGACGAAAGCACGGTTACTCGCATCGTCGCATGCAGCGGCAAGGTGTACTACGACCTGCTGCTTGCCAGACGCGAGCGCAAGCTCGATCACATCGCGGTCATCCGTGTCGAGCAGCTCTATCCATTCCCGCACAAGCAGTTCGCGCTGGAAATGAAGCGTTATCCGAATGCGAAGGAAATCGTGTGGTGCCAGGAAGAGCCGCAGAACCAGGGCGCCTGGTACCAGACACAGCACTACTTCGTCGAGAACATGCGAGCGGATCAGCGCCTGCACTACGCGGGGCGCGCGTC
>CADECO010000254.1:0-8749 GCA_902825905.1 uncultured beta proteobacterium | reverse complement strand
CGATCGCGCCGATCTCCCGGACGGTCGCCGCGTTGCGCAGTGGCAGGGCGTTCGGCCTGTGAAGTTGCCCCGTGCTGAGTATGCGCAGCACCGGCCGGGACCGGCTTGCCGCGGAACCAGCCGAAGACGCGGTCGATGATGCCTGGACGCACTTCGGGCGCGCGACGCGCGGCAGGTGCCGTTGCAACGGCCGTACTGGCGACCTGCCTGGCTTCCTCCGTTTGCGGGCGGTGCACCGGGGCCGGCTGCTCCGGGGTGACGCCCTGCACCGCGGCGGCGGGCCGCTGCGGCTTGGCTTCCGATCGCGCCTGCGTCTTGGATTCTTCGGGCACTTCGACCATCTCGTAGGTGGGTGGCAGCACGCCTTCCTGATTCAGATCGTCGTGCCGCAACCGCTCCACCTGGTAGTTCGGTGTATCCAGATGGATGTTCGGAATGAGCGAAACGTTCACCTTCAGCCGCGCCTCGAGCGCATGGATGTCATTGCGCTTTTCGTTCAGCAGGAACGTGGCGACGTCCACCGGAACCTGCGCGTGGACTGCGGCGCTGTTTTCCTTCATCGCCTCCTCCTGGATGATGCGCAGGATGTGGAGGGCGGTCGATTCGATCGAGCGGATGAACCCGATGCCGCTGCAGCGCGGACACGGCTGGTGCGCGGTCTCGCCGAGCGAAGGCCGCAATCGCTGCCGCGACAGTTCCATGAGACCGAAGCGGGAGATCTTGCCCATCTGCACACGGGCGCGGTCGTGCCGCAACGCATCGCGGAGCCGGTTTTCAACCTCGCGCTGATTGCGCGGGTTTTCCATGTCGATGAAATCGATGACGATCAGGCCGCCCAGGTCACGCAGCCGCAGCTGACGTGACAGTTCGTCGGCGGCTTCAAGGTTGGTCTGCAGTGCGGTCTGCTCGATGTCGGCCCCGCGCGTGGCGCGCGCCGAGTTGACGTCGATCGCGACCAGCGCCTCGGTGTGATCGATGACGACCGCTCCTCCCGATGGCAGTTGCACCTGACGCGAGTACGCCGATTCGATCTGATGCTCGATCTGGAAGCGCGAGAACAGCGGAACATCGTCGCGGTAGCGCTTCACGCGCTGCACGTTGTCGGGCATGACGTTGGCCATGAACGCCTGCGTCTGCTCGTAGATGCCGTCGGTGTCGATCAGGATCTCGCCGATATCGGGCGTGAAGTAATCGCGGATCGCCCGGATGACCAGACTCGATTCCTGATAGATGAGGTAGGGCGCCGGATTGGCGATCTTGCGGTCGCGGTTGGGCTGACCCTCGGCGTTGGTCTCGGGCTTGTCGTACTGGGATTCAGCCGCCTCGCCGATCTTCGACCACAGTTTGAGCAGGTAGCGCAGATCCCACTCGAGCTCCTCGTACGTCCTGCCGATGCCGGCGGTGCGGCCGATGATGCTCATGCCCTGAGGGACCGGCAGGCGGTCCATCATGTCGCGCAGCTCGTTGCGGTCTTCGCCTTCGATCCGCCGCGACACGCCGCCGCCGCGCGGGTTGTTGGGCATCAGGACGAGATAGCGTCCCGCCAGGCTGATGAACGTGGTGAGTGCCGCGCCCTTGGTGCCGCGCTCGTCTTTTTCGACCTGGACGATGACATCGGTGCCTTCGGCCACCGCGTCCTGGATACGGACCCGGCCGGGTTCGACGTCGCGCTTGAAGTAGGCGCGCGCGATTTCCTTGAAGGGGAGAAAGCCGTGGCGTTCGGTGCCGTAGTCGACGAACGCGGCCTCGAGACTGGGCTCGATGCGGGTGATGACACCCTTGTAGATGTTGCTCTTACGTTGTTCTTTCGCCGCCGACTCGATGTCGAGGTCGACGAGCTTCTGACCGTCCACGATGGCAACCCGTAGCTCTTCTGCCTGGGTCGCGTTGAACAGCATGCGTTTCATGGAGATTCTCCCGCGCGTCGCGCCAGCGCAGGTCGTGTCGACATGCGAGCCGGGTGCGTGCAGGCAGTGCAAACCGTGTCATCGGGACGGCTGGGCTCGGCGGGCAGTCGCGCGATGCGGCGACTGCGGGGTTGCGCAGAGCGTTTGCAATCCAGGTGAACACTGACAATAGGAACGCCACGTTGTCCTTGGTGTCGATCGCCGGGCCGCTTGTGAATCGCCTTGCAGGAGGCGCTGCGACGCGTGATCGAGATGCGTTTTATTGGTTTGCCGATATCGCTCGGGTGCAGGCTTCATCGGCCGGTCTGGCATTGGACCGGGCGTTGACCTCACGAGAGCGTTGGTTCTGCCGACTTGGGTTACGCGCTATGAAGTACCATCGCTACTTTCTGGTGAGCGACATTAACCAGGCGCACGATTCGCTACGCCGCGAGTTCGGGGTCGCGCTGCCGAAGATCCCTTGAAGAATGTTTCCCGCAACAGGGCTGGAGGACGAGGTCGCAGCCCGTGTGCATGTGGATGCGCACGCGGGAGTGTTGGCCAGCTCGATGCGGCTGCGAAAGCAATCGAAGCTCGTGGCTGGCGCGGTGCGACAGCGACCGCCAGTGTCTCCGCGGATCGCCCGTCTGGAGCGCTACATGCGCTGAAACTGCAACGGACGGGCTAGGTGGGAACTTCATACGTCTGGCGCCCGAATCGAGGCCAAGTATAAGCACAATGAATGGCTTAGGCAACGCGATTGCCCGGCAGGTTGACGTCGACGACAGCGCCGACGGCCAGCGGATTGACAACTTTCTCCTGCGTATCCTCAAAGGTGTGCCGCGCAGCCACGTGTACCGGTTGGTGCGCGGCGGCGAGGTGCGCGTCAACAGCGGGCGGGTCGATCAGACCTATCGGCTGCGTGCGGGTGACCGTATTCGCATTCCGCCGGTGCGCGTCGCCCGCGCGAAATCGGTGGTGCCCGGGGCGCGGCCAGGCACCGCTCGTCGGGCTGCGCTTCCAGTCCTGTTCGAGGACGAGGCGCTACTCATCGTCGACAAACCGGCCGGCTGCGCGGTGCACGGCGGCAGCGGCGTCAGTTTCGGCGCGATCGAGCAGCTACGCGCCGACCGCCCCGGTGCGCGATTTCTGGAGCTCGTTCACCGCCTCGATCGCGATACGTCAGGCGTGCTCGTGATAGCGAAACGGCGCGCGGCGCTCACCGCATTGCATGAGACGTGGCGCGCGGGCACGATCGACAAGTTCTATCTGGCAATGGTCGCCGGCCGCTGGACCCGCGCCACCAGAGCGGTCGATCTGCCGCTGCAGCGCTACCTCACCGAGGCAGGCGAGCGGCGGGTACGGCCGGATCGGGACGGCCAAAGCGCACGCACCGGGTTTCGCGTGTTATGCACGGGCGCCGATGTCACGCTGCTAGAAGCCCGGCTGGAAACCGGACGCACGCATCAGATCCGAGTGCATCTGGCGCACCTTGGCACGCCGATCCTGGGCGATGAGAAATACGGAGACTTCGCCCTCAACAAGCGCCTGGCCAAGCAAGGGTTGCAGCGGATGTTCTTGCATGCGCGTCAGTTACGGTTCGCGCATCCGCTCACGCAGCAGCCGATCGACGTCAGTGCGCCACTGCCGCGCGATCTGCTGAACGCCGCACAGCAACTACTCGGAATCGAAGATGTCCCGCAGATATGAGCTGATCGTGTTCGACTGGGACGGCACGCTGATCGATTCGGCCGATGCCATCAGTGCGTGCATTCGGCTGGCGGCGCAAGACCTCGGCCACGAGATTCCCGATGTCGAGCGCGCCAAGTACGTGATCGGCCTCGGATTGATGGATGCGCTCGCGCACGTCGTGCCCGGGTTGCGGCCCGAACAGTATGCCCAGTTCGTGCAGCGCTATCGCGAGCACTTTCTGCAGCGCGACGCCGGGCTGCCGTTGTTCGCGGATACGCGCGAATTGCTGGCCGAGTTGCGGGCGGCGGGGCACGTTCTCGCCGTGGCCACCGGCAAGAGCACGGCCGGGTTGAAGCGAGCGCTGGCGCAGACCGGCCTGAGCCCGTTCTTCACCGCGACTCGCTGCGCCGATCAGACCGAACCGAAGCCGCATCCGGCGATGCTGCTGGAGTTGATGGACGAACTGGCCACCGAACCGTCGCGCACGTTGATGATCGGCGACACGACTCACGATCTGGAGATGGCACGCGCTGCGGGTGTCGAGGCGGTGGGCGTCACCCACGGTGCGCATCCGCGTGCCGATCTGGCGCGATGTGCGCATCTGGCGCTGGTCGGTTCGACCGCGGAGCTGGCGCGATGGCTACGGTCCAACGCATAGTCTGTCGTGCCGACGAATTGATCGAGCGCGGCGACGGCGTGCGCTTCGAGGTCAAGCGTTACGGGCGGGACGAAAGTGCGTTCGTCATTCGCTTCGCGGGCAAGGTGCGCGGCTTCCTGAATCGCTGCGCGCATGTTCCCACTGAACTCGACTGGAATCCGGGAAAGTTCTTTGATGCCGACTCGACCCTGTTGATATGCTCGACTCACGGGGCGCTTTATGCGCCTGACTCCGGGCGTTGCGTGGGCGGTCCATGTCGAGGACGCAGCCTCACCGAACTGGTGGTGATCGAACGCGATGGCCTGATCCTGGTTGAGGAAATCCACGATGAATGAACCGAATGCAAACTGGGAACGCGGGATGATCGAGCGACTGGTGCTCGAGGGCGTGAAGGAGCAGCGCCGCACGCGCCGCTGGGGCATCTTCTTCAAGCTGCTCGGATTCGCCTACCTGACCTTCATCATCATCATGGCGCTCGATCTCCGCAGTGCTGGGGGTTCCAGCGGCAAGCACACTGCGCTGGTCGAGATCAACGGTGTCATCGACGCCAAGGGCGGGGCGAGCGCCGACCGGGTGGCCACCGCCCTGCATAACGCGTTCAAAGACGCCAACACTCAGGGTGTGATCCTGCGCATCAACAGCCCGGGTGGCAGTCCGGTCCAGTCGGGAATCATCTACGACGAGATCCAGCGGCTGCGCGCCAAGCACCCCAACACGCCGATGTATGCCGTCATCGAGGACGTGTGCGCTTCGGGTGGCTACTACATCGCAGCGGCGGCCGACAAGATCTACGTCGACAAGGCCAGTGTCGTCGGGTCGATCGGTGTGCTCATGGATGGATTCGGGTTCACCGAAACCATGGACAAACTGGGCGTCGAGCGTCGCTTGCTCACCGCCGGCGAGAACAAGGCGTTTCTCGATCCGTTCTCGCCGGTCAATCCCGTGCATCGCGACCACGCCAAGGGTCTTCTCACCGAGATCCACGGTCAGTTCATCGATGCCGTGAAGAAGGGTCGGGGCGATCGCCTCAAGGACAACGCGACGGTGTTCAGCGGTCTGCTCTGGACCGGTGCGAAGAGCATCGAACTGGGGCTGACCGACGCGCTGGGCAGCGTCGACTATGTCGCGCGCGAGGTGATCAAGGCCGAGCACATCGTCGAGTTCACGCAGCGCGAAAACATCGCCGAGCGCATCGCGAAGCGGTTTGGCGCCGCGATGGGGTCGAGCCTGCTCGGCAGTCTGCGTGCGGGCGCGATTTCGCTGCAGTAGTTAACTGCGCTGCGTCGCTGCGCTATCTGCCTGAGTCGGCCGCGCACCGGATCAAGGCAGTGCGAAGCCGTGACGCCTCAGGATGTCGCTGAGCGCGATCAACGGCAAGCCGATCAGCGCGGTCGGATCGTCGCCGGTCATGCGCTCGATCAGCGTGATGCCCAGGCCTTCGGCTTTGGCGGCGCCGGCGCAGTCGTACGGCTCTTCGGCGTGCAGATACCGTTCAATGGCATCGTCGCTGAGTGGTCGAAACTTCACCTGGTAGATCACCAGTCGCCCACTCGACTCGCCGGTGTGGGCATCCAGCACTGACAGTGCGGTGAAGAAGCGGACCTCATTGCCACTCGATCGTCGCAGCTGATCGCGTGCGTTGGTGAAATCACCAGGTTTATCGAGAACGAGCTCGCCCAGCGCGGCGACCTGATCAGATCCGATGATCAGCGCCGAGGGAAAATGCGGGGCCACCGCGCGAGCTTTTTCTGCGGCGAGACGCTGCGCGCGATCCGCCGGGCCCTCGGCTTCGATCAGCGTCTCGGTCACGCCCGGCGCACGGACCTCGAATGGCAGACGCAGGCGCGCAAGCAACTCGCGCCGGTAGGTCGAGGTGGACGCCAGCACGAGCTGACGCGGAGAGCGGACTACGGCAGTAGATTGCGCGTACATCGTGGCAGATAGGCACTTCGAAGCGGGTGATCCGTCGCTCCAATTGCAGCGACAGTTCGATCGTTTCTTGGGGCGTCCTTGAGGGGTGCTATCCGGTTGATTCTTTTGACAGTCTTTGCGGGGCGTTGGTATTATCTCGCGATTCTGCCGGGCGCAAACCGCCGCCTTGGTTGGGGAGTGCCGGTGCGCCTGACGATCGACGCCATGCAGTTCGCGCGCGACGGCCTGTCGACCGAAGGGGAGATCGCCTCTGACCGTCTGGCACGCGTGCGGGACGCAGGGGCAACGGCAGGCAATGCGTGGTTTCGTGTAACGGGCCAGCACTCTGCGATTGGCAAGCCGGCACTGGGCGTCGAGGTCCGATGCTCGCTCAGCATGGAGTGTCAGCGCTGCCTGGAGCCGGTAGCTCTGGAGATCGATGAAGCGGTCGAGCTGGAACTATGTGAGGACCAGCGCGAGATAGACGCGGCCGACGATGACGTCGACCGGGTGCTGGCGAGTCCGGCACTGCACGTAACGGATTTAGTTGAAGACGAGATCCTGCTTGCCATGCCCATGGTTGCGCGACACACGGCATGCGAGCCTCCGGCAGACGCTGCGAGCGCTGTCGGCGAGGACGAATCGGGACCTTGGGCCGCATTGGCGCGACTCAGGCAAAGTTGAAGAGGAGTAACCCATGGCAGTTCAGCAGAACAAGAAGTCGCCGTCCAAGCGTGGCATGCACCGCTCTCACGACGCGCTGTCGCGTCCGCCTCTGGCAATCGAGCCGTCGACGGGTGAGGTGCACTTGCGTCATCACGTGAGCCCGACCGGCTACTACCGCGGCAAGAAGGTCATCAAGGTCAAAGAAGAATAAGCGTCGCACGGCGAGGCCGCTGCGCTCCCGCCGCGTGTGGGACGGAATCGTGGCAAGCCGGGCTCCGAAGGGTCCGGCGGCAAGCGTTTCGACAAGAACCAACCTGGTCGCCCCTCCTGATTCGTGACCACCGAAGTCATCCTGGCCGTCGACTGCATGGGTGGAGATCACGGGCCCGCCGTAACGGTGCCCGCTGCGCTCGCGTTTCTCGACGCCAATGCCGACGCGAGGGTGATGCTCGTGGGCGACCAGTCCGCCATCAAGGCACAGCTGGCCAAAGTCGGACGCGAGTCGGACTCCCGCGCGACCGTGCGGCACGCTTCCGAACTCGTGGCGATGGACGAGCAGCCGGCGCAGGCGTTGCGGGGCAAGCGCGACTCGTCGATGCGGGTGGCGATCGACCTGGTGAAATCGGGTGATGCTGCCGCGGCGGTGAGCGCGGGCAATACTGGCGCGCTGATGGCGATTTCCCGGTTCGTCCTCAAGATGCTGCCCGGCATCGACCGGCCCGCGATCGTGTCGGTTCTGCCGGCGATGTCCGGTAGCACCTACATGCTCGATCTGGGGGCCAATGTCGACTGCGAGCCCGAGCATCTATTGCAGTTCGGCGTGATGGGTGCTTCGCTGGTGAGTGCGGTGGAGCACAAGGACCGTCCCAGCGTCGGCCTGCTCAACATCGGCGAAGAGGCCATCAAAGGCAATGAAGTCGTCAAGCGCGCCGCGGAACTGCTGCGGGCAAGCGAGTTGAACTTCATCGGCAACGTCGAAGGCGACGACATCTACAAGGGCACCGCGGACGTCGTCGTGTGCGACGGGTTCGTCGGCAACGTTGCGCTCAAGACTTCCGAAGGGCTGGCGCAGATGCTGCGCCAGATGCTGCGCGAAGAGTTCACGCGCAATCCGTTCCGCTGGATCGCGCTCCTCGTGGCATGGCCGGTGATCCGCAGCTTTCGGGCACGCGTCGATCATCGGCGCTACAACGGCGCGACCCTGCTGGGTCTGCGCGGCATCGTCGTCAAGAGCCATGGTTCGGCGGACCAGCTCTCGTTTCGCAACGCGCTCGAGCGGGCGGCCGAAGAGATCCGCAATCGGGTGCTGGCGCGCATTTCCGAGCGGCTCACGGTCACGTCGCCCGAAGCCGGCAAAGCGCTGGCGTCGCCCTGACGCGACCCCTGCGATCGAGTGCGTATGCCATTCGCGCGAATCATCGGCACCGGCGGCTATCTGCCCGAGCAGTGCGTCACCAACGCGATGCTCGCGCAGCGCGTCGACACCTCGGACGAGTGGATTCAGACCCGCACCGGCATCAAGCAGCGGCATTTCGCCGCCGACAACGAGCATTCGAGCGACCTGGCGCTGCACGCGTCGCGAGCGGCGATTCAGGCGGCCGGCATCGAGGCGAACCAGATCGATCTGATCATCGTGGCGACCTCGACGCCCGACTACGTGTTTCCAAGCACCGCATGCCTGCTGCAACACAAGCTCGGCGTGGCGGGTTGCCCGGCATTCGATGTGCAGGCCGTCTGCAGCGGATTCGTCTATGCGCTCTCGCTGGCCGATGCCCTGATTCGCTGTGGGCAGAGCCGCAATGCGCTCGTCGTCGGCGCAGAGGTGTTCTCGCGCATCCTCGATTGGAAGGATCGCACCACCTGCGGTCTGTTCGGCGACGGCGCTGGCGCGGTGGTGCTACGGGCCGAGGCGGCACCCGGGATTTGGGGGTCGGTG
>CADECO010000253.1:4082-8760 GCA_902825905.1 uncultured beta proteobacterium | reverse complement strand
ACCAGGGCGCCGATCCACTCACCAGCACGCCCGCCGACTATGGCGCGCAGATCCGATCAGAAGTCGCGAAGTGGGCGAAAGTCGTGAAGGAGTCCGGAGCGAAAATCGACTGACGTCGCGTTCCGCGCGACGCATCAGTCGAAGCCGTAGAGCCGCGCCGGATTGCCGACCAGGATGCGTTCGCGCATCGCGACGTCGGGCACCCAGCGCGCGAACACGTCGAACAGGGCGCCATCATTTGGCATGGCACTGCGGATGTAGACGTGCGGCCAGTCGCTCCCCCAGAGCAGACGCTCAGGCGCGTCGGCAACCAGTGATTGCGCGAACGGGTCGACGTCGGCGTACGGCATGGCACTCAAAGTGAGGCGATAAGGCGCGGTGAGCTTGACCCATGCCTTGCCGTCGCGCATCAGTCGCAGCAGCGCTTTGAAGCCGGCCGTGTCGACACCGTTGCGGGTGGGGACGTAGCCGAGGTGTCCGAACACCACCTCCACCGGAAAGTTGTCGAGCAGCCGATCCAGATTGGGAAACTCGTCGACGTGCATCAGGAACTCGACGTGCCAGCCGAAGGGCTTGATCGTGTTCGCTAGCGCACGTAGCCCATCGAGCGGTAGCTGGCCTTTGCCCGCTTTGAGATCGACGATATTGCAGCGTACGCCGCGCACCCCGGCCGCGTGCAGGTGTTCGATCTGCTCCGCCGTCACATCGAACGGCACCACCGCCACGCCGCGCAAACGCACGCGATCGGTGGCCAGCGCATCGAGCATCGCGCGGTTGTCGGTGCCGTAGATGCTCGGCTGGACCAGCACACCGCGCGCGACGCCTATGGCATCGAGCATGTGGCGAAAGTCGGCGGGCGAAGCGTCGGGCGGCGTATAGAGTCGCTCGGCGATATACGGATAGCGATTGGCGGGGCCGCACACATGCGCGTGTACGTCGCACGCAAGCGGCGGCACGGCAACCGCAGGGCGGCGTGGATGCGGATCGTGCGGAACGCACACCGGCGCGGGATCGTCAGGGGTCATCGCTCGTCGAAAGGTACGCGTGCGGGCCGATGCTAACATCGGCCCCATCGTGCAACGGCCTCGCGCGCTGCGGTGATTTACGCGCTGCGCAAGTCCACTGAAGGGAGTGTCATGCCTCGTCGCGTGAGTCGCATCATCGCCGCGCTTGCCATGCTGGCGCCGGTGATCCTTGAATCGACAACGGCCTCTGCGCAGGGCTATCCGAACAAGCCGGTCCGCATCATCGTGCCGTTCGCCGCCGGCGGTAACGTCGACATCACTGCGCGCACGATCGCGCCGGTGCTGACCGAACTGCTCGGTCAGCCGGTGATCGTCGAGAATCGTGCCGGCGCCGGTGGCATGGTCGGGGCGCGGGCTGCGATGGAATCCGCGCCCGACGGCTATACCCTGATGATGGGTTCGAACAGCTCGCTCAGCGTTGCGCCTAACCTGTATCCGAACTGGCCCTACGATCCGCTCAAGGGGATAGCGCCGATCAGCAATCTCGCCGCCGTGCCGTTCGTGCTGGTGGTGAAGCCGGCGCTGCCGGCGCAGTCGCTCGCGCAATTCGTCGCATTGGCGAAGCAGCGCCCCGGTGCCCTAACGATGGCTTCGGGTGGGACGGGTTCGTCCAATCACCTCGTCGGCGAGCTGTTCCAGTTGCTCACCGACACCAAGATGGCGCACGTGCCGTACAAGGGTGCCGGTCCGGCGATGGCCGATCTGATCGGCGGCCAGGTCGATCTGCTGTTCGATCAGGCCAGCTCGTCGGTGGCCAACGTGCGCGCCGGCAAGATCCGCGCGCTGTCGGTGTCGTCGCGCGCGGCCTGGCCGACGTTGCCGGGTGTGCCGACGTTCGCCGACGGTGGCGTGCGCGAGTTCGAGATCACCAACGTCACCGGCCTGGTCGCGCCTGCTGGTGTGCCTGCCGAGATCATCGATCGATTGCACGGCGCGGCGGTGAAGGCGCTGGGTGCGCCGGCGGTCAAAGAGCGCTTCGCCAGTTTGGGCGTCGAGCCGGTAGGCGACACGCCGCAGCAGTTCGCCGCGTTCATCCGCGACGATCTGGCGCGCTGGGCTCGTGTCGTCAAGGAGGCGGGCGTCAAGATCGACTGAGCGCCGGTGGGATCCGTGACCGAACGTCGCTGCACGACGTGGTCGCACCGCGCAGATCCGACGCTCAGCCGATGGTTCGCAGTCGGCTTGGTGCTGGCGCGCTGGAGGTGTCGGATGCGCCCTGATCGGTGGGCGGGATCGTCTGTGGCACCAGAACGTGCGGTCCGATGTCGGCGATCGCGGGCGTGCCGCATAGTTGCATCGTGCGCTTGAACTCGTCGACCAGGATGTCGAGCGCGCGCTGTGCACCCGCTTCGCCGGCGGCCGCGACACCGTAGAGCGTTGCGCGACCGATGGCTCCCACCTGACCGCCGAGCGCACGCACCTTGAACACGTCGGCGCCGCGGCGAATGCCGCCGTCGACCATGACCATCACCTTGCTGCCCACCGCAGCCGCAATCGCCGTCATCGCATCGAGCGAGGCGATCGCGCCATCGAGCTGGCGCCCGCCGTGATTCGACACCCAGATGCCATCCACGCCGAGTGCGACCAGGCGGCGCGCATCGTCGGCGCGGCTGACGCCTTTGACGATCAGCTTGCGCTTCCAGCGATCGCGCAGTCGCGCCAGATCGTCCCAGTCGAACCCCGGATCGGTGTCGCGCGCTACCGATGAGGCGAGCGATGCGTCGGTCTGCGTGGCGCCGCGATAACCCTGCAGATTGACGAAGCCGGGCAGGCCGCCGTTGGCCGCGATGCCCATCGCCCAAGCCGGTCGCGCAAACGCTTCAAGGTAGTGGCGCAGCTGCGGCTTGAAGCGCGTGGAGAAACCATTGCGGAAATCGCGCTCCCGCTTGCCGCCGACGGCCAGGTCGAGCGTCGGCACCAGCGCTTCGTATCCGGCGGCTTCCGCGCGGGCCATCAGCTTGTCGACGAAGCCCTGATCGGTGAGCACGTAGAGCTGGAACCACAGCCGCCCGGGCGCCTTCTCGGCGATCTCCTCGATCGAGGCGGTGGCGTTGGTCGAGAGCGTGAACGGAATGCCGGCCGCGGCGGCGGTGCGGGCCAGCGCCACATCGGCACCCGGACGACCCATGCCAATCCCGCCGGTGGGTGCGATCACGATCGGCAAGGTCGTCGGTGCGCCAAGGAGCGTGCACGATGTGTCGAGCTCGGACACGTCGCGCAGCACCTGCGGCAGCAGCCGCACACGCTGATAGGCGGCGCGGTTGTCCTGCATCGTGATCTCGTCTTCGGCGCCGCCGTCGAAGAAATCGAAGATCGGCCGCGGCAGGAAACCGCGCGCCCCACGACGCAGGTCTTCGATGTTGTAGTAGCGCGAGAGGTTGGGCATGGTGGTTGGCTGTAGTGGCTGCAATGAGTGGCTGCAATGAGCGACTGCGTTGCGCGCGGCGTGCGCTACGATGGGTGGATCACGCCCTTGCCGTCGGTCTGCTGATCGAACACGCGATACGCCTCTTCGGCCTGATCGAGCCGCCAGCGATGCGTGAACAGCTTGTCGACGTCGATCTTGCGATCGGCGATGAAGCGTGCGCATTCGGCCTGGCCCACGGTCGAGAACGTCCACGAAGCGATGATCGTGATCTGCCGCCGCAGCAGGTCGGGGCTCACGTTGAGCGTGACGTGCTCGCCCTCGCCGACGTAGCACGCCTTGCCCCAGGTGCGCAGACAGCGCACGGCCTGGGCGCGGGCGTCAGGCGACGACGAGGTATCGAGCGACAGGTGCGCGCCGCGGCCGTGGGTCAGGTCCTTGATCGCGCTGATCACGTCGCTGACCTTGGTTGGATTGATCAGGACATCGGCGCCGAATTCCTTTGCGCGGTTCAGTCGCTGATCGCTGATATCGAGCGCGATCACACGCGCGCCCATCGCTGCGGCAAGCTGTGTCGCCGACAGGCCGACCGGTCCCTGGCCGAAGATCGCGATGGTGTGATCGCCCTGCAGGCCGAGCCGATGCAGCGCGCCCCATGCCGTGCCGGTGCCGCACGAGATCGCCGCGCCGGTGTCAAAGGAGAGTTCGTCGGGCAGCGGTACCAGGGTGCGCACCGGACACTTCATGTAGCGAGCGTGCGCCCCATGGCCGGTCGTGCCGAACACCTCGGCGACGCCTTCGACGCACAACTGCATCCAACCGGTACTGCAGTGATCGCACACGCCGCAGCCGCGATAGTGATGATTCATCACGCGCATGCCGACGCGCGCTTCGCGCTCGCTGACGCCGGACCCCAGCGCCGCCACCACACCGCAGGGCTCGTGTCCGGCAACCAGCGGACCGTCCGGCAGCTTGAATCCGAGTGAGGCGGGGCCGCCAGCCGAGCGAAACATCTTCAGATCGCTGCCACACATGCCCGAGGCGCGGATCTCCATCACCACCTCGCCGGGGCCGGGTGTCGGATCGGGAAAATCGATGAGCTCGAGCTTGCGATTACCGCGAAATACGACGCCTTTCATTGCGTGCTCCTCGTTGGGCTGTCCTCGCGGCGTATTTCACCACGGTTCCGGATGTCGATCGACGCGCGCTATGCTCGGCACATCGAACCGACAGGAGCGGCGGCAATGCACAAGACCTGGCTCGAGGTATCGCTGAACGGTCCGTGGTC